>NZ_JBEXFQ010000002.1:0-439625 GCF_040606855.1 Nocardia sp. NPDC005366 | reverse complement strand
GCATATTCTGCCCGCAGCTCCCGCACCAGACCCCGCGACCTGCGGATTCATACCCTCGCTTCCCTCCAGAACCCCCTAATTCTGCGGAACGCGGGTCAGTGGCTCAGCGTGATTGCGCCGCGATTCTGACAGAAAACAACCCACCCCGGGCCCGGCTCATCGCCGCCCGATGTTGCAGATACTGCGACAACAGCACCCCGGTGGACGCCGAGTAGGGAACCATCCGTTCCCGGCGAGTCTTGGTCGTCTCCGTCCGCACCCGCAGCATGCGGTGCGCGGGGTCGAGATCATCGCTGCGCAGCGAACACAGCTCTTCGCGGCGCAGCCCGGCATCATAAGCCAGCGCGAGCATCACGCGATTCCGGATCGGCTCCTCGGCGAACACCTCGAGCAGCCGCCGCCACTGCGCCTCGCTGGGAATCCACGGCAGCTTCACCATCCGCGGCACCAGCCCACGACTACGACCGCCGAACCGGCTGGCAGGCGTATATCTGCCCCGCCCAACGGGATTCGATTCCCGAACCCTTCCTCGACCAAGAAGTCGAAGAACAGACGCACCGGAACCAGGCGCTGCTGCAGCGTCGCGTTGGCCAACCCCGCCCCTGAATCCAGCGCCACCACATTCGCGCCGCGGCGACTCGGACGCACCGTCAACTCCCGTACGAACACCGCCACATCGGCCCGCGTCGCGGTCACCGGATCGATCCCCTCACGCCCGCACACCTGCAGAAACTCCGTCAGACCTCGCGCATAGGCGTCGGTAGTGCGCGGCGCACGCCCCATAGCATAACGCCGTCGCCGGTCGGATAGATCCGACGGCTACGGCGGTCCTGACTGTCTTGCAGCCGCGTTGCGTACCGAACTGCCGCGCAAGCACTCGGCCCCGGCTGCGCGGCAACCTGATCGCGGCTCTATGCGCGAGCCGAGGGAAGCCGCGCGGGCGTTCGCATTCGAGCGGCGGGATGAGGGTGGGTGGCCGGTGCTGGGGCGGCACGAACGGGCGTCCGAGTGGCTACAATTCTGGAGCTGCACGACGCGATGTGACGGATTGGCCAGCGGGCCCGCCAGGAGCGCGTCGGTTGCGGCGGCGATGTCGCCGCCGAGTCCATGGCTCGCACCCACCCCCATGGTTCGTGGTCGCAGCCGCCCCGGATGGCTGCGAGATTCCACGTAGCTTATAAATACATGTCACCTTCTCCGCAGGTCAGATAGGTGATATCGCTGGACCAGACCGCGTCCAGGCAATTCTGGTCGAACTCCCCCCGGACCTGGTCCGGAGCTGCCGTGACATCCGTGCAGTTGTTCGCAATACTGCGAACAGTTGCCGCAGACAGTTCGGCATACTTCTCGTGCGCCAGAGAATTGATGAGGGAGATTCGAAGCCGTCAACTGACAGTCGACAACCAGTTCCCCCTCGGGGACGCCGACCAGTCAGTTGTGGGCTTGGCAACGCTCTAACGGACCAGCGTTCATCCGGACGGTCAACGAAAACCTTCGGGCAAGCGCGGCACGTAGGGCTCGGTCAGCTTCGCCTGCTCGTCCTCGCCGAGCGTGATCTGTAGGGACTCGATGGCGTCGTGAAGATGGCTGACTTTCGTTGCGCCGACGATCGGCGCGGCGACCACCGGTTGCTGTCGCACCCAGGCGAGTGCCACCTGTGCGCGAGATACGTTCCGCTGTTCGGCGATGGCGGCTACCGCGGCCGCGATGGCGCGGTCGGAGTCCTGTGCCTGTCGATACAGCGTGCTGCCGAATTTGTCGCTGCCAGCACGCGTGGTGGAGGCGTCATCCCAGTCGCGTGTCAACCGTCCACGCGCCAAGGGAGACCATGGCAGCGTCCCGACGCCGGTAGCTGCGCAGAAGGGATGCATCTCGCGTTCTTCTTCACGTTGTACGAGGTTGTATTGGTTCTGCATGGATATGAAGGGTGTCCAGCCGTGCTGCTGGGCGATGTGTTGCATCTGTGCGAACTGCCACGCCCACATCGAGGACGCGCCCAGATAGCGCACCTTGCCGGCCTTGACCACGTCGTGCAGTGCCTCCATTGTCTCTTCGATCGGAGTGTCCGGGTCAAACCGGTGAACCTGGTATAGGTCGATCCACTCGGTGCCCAGCCGACGCAGTGATCCATCGACTTGCTCGTGGATAGCGCGCCGGGACAGTCCACCGCCGTTGCCGCCGGGGCGCATAGGGGCGAACACCTTGGTAGCAATGACGAACTGTTCGCGTTCGCCGGTCTCGGCGACGAATCGGCCGATGATCTCCTCGCTCGACCCGTTCGAGTACCCATTGGCCGTGTCGAGGGTGGTGATACCCGCTTCGAACGCGGCTTGCAACAGTGGGCGGCTTTCATCCTCGTTGAGAGTCCATGAATGGCCGCCTCGCGTCGGGTCGCCGAAACTCATGCAGCCCAGTACCAGTGGCGAGATCTGGAGCCCGCTGCCGCCCAGTCTCACGGCGTCGCAGGCCGTCACAGTGCAGATCCCGTCGCCTGGGAAAGTCGTGAGCTCTGGCCGGATGGGTCGGTGCGATCGAGATAAAACGGACGACCGGACCGATCAAGGATCAGGATCGTATTGCATTTGAACATATCGAACCTTCCATAGTCAGGTTGTAGCTGTTGTCGTTCCGAAGACACATTGACGTGGTCATCGAGCGGGGCGAACCCCAACTCGTCGACGATGATCAGATCGACCCGTAACAGGGATTCGATGATTTTGCCGACGGCGTTGTCCGCAAGTCCGCGATACGACGTCTCGACGAGATCAGCAGCGGTGAAGTATCGGACTTTGTGAAGGCGTGGACCGCTGCGACACCGAGCCCGAACAAGGTGTGCGTTTTCCCTGCCACGGTTGGGCCGATGAGCGCCAGATTCGAGTGCGTGCGAACCTATTCCAAGCTCGACAAGTAATCGAATACTTTCGGCTGGATAGACTATGCGGCGACATCGAACGACTCCGACGTCTTCGTCACCGGGAACGCCGCCGCCTTGGTCGGGCGACGATGTTCGAGGCATCCTTTGCGGCGAGTTCGGATTCGATCAACGTCCGCAGCACCTCTTCCGGTGTCCACCCGCCGCATCTTCGCTGTCAGCAGCACCGCGGGAGCGGTTTGCCGGATCGCAGCGAGTCGCCGCAATCCGGCCTCAGGATCCGCTGACAACTTTGGAACTTGTGGAAGTGCAACAAATGTCGGCTCGACCGCCTTGCGGTTGTGGTGGTGTCGGTCATGACGGCACACCTGCTGGTCACCGGACGTGGACGGTGAGATGGCGTAGGCGTCGAGCGATCTGGTCGGAGCTGTCGGCAAATCCAGGATCAACGCATCTCCCGCAGGTCCTGGTTGCGGTGTCCCGGCGCCTGCAGCGAGGATCGAACGCACATCCGCGGCTTTAAAACGGCGAAACGGGACCGCCCGCGACAACGCAGAGACCAAGTGGCCAACAGATATGGCCGGATCGGATGGAGCGGGCTCAGGACCGGGCCTCGGCATCCACCGCGCCGAGGTACGCACGCTCGATCCGCCCCGGATCGGCCGCGAGGTCGGCCGCGCTGCCGCGAAGTACGTCGCGTCCGTGGGCCAGAATGATTGCGGTGTCCCCGATTTCGAGAGCGAGTCGCACGTGTTGCTCGACGAGGATCACCGCCGTGCCTCGGTCGTCGGCGACCCGTCGAATCACCGGGAGCAGCGATTCGACGATCACCGGTGCCAGTCCCATGCTCAGTTCGTCGATCAGCAGGATTTTCGGCTTCTGCATCAGGGCTCGCCCGATCGCGAGCATCTGCTGTTCACCGCCGGACAGCATGCCGGCTGCGACCTTCGTCCGCTCTCCGAGCCGTGGAAAATATTCGATGATCTCGGTAACGGTCGGACCCGAGCGGCAACGTGCGAGTTCGAGATTCTCCTTCACGGTGAGCCCGTTGAACAGTGCCCGATCGTCGGGTACGAGCACCAAGCCCGCGCGTGAGGCCGCGCGGGCCCGGCCGTGCGCGACCCTCGCCCCCGCGATGGAGACCGAGCCGCCGAGCCCGGGCAGCAATCCGGCCAGAGTCATCAGCAGCGTGGTCTTGCCTGCGCCGTTGGGGCCCAGCAGGCACAGCACCTCGCCTTCGGTGAGCGAGAGGTCGAAGCCTCGCACACACGGCCGTCCCTTCGAATACCCGGCCTCCACTCCAGCACATTCGAGAACGATGGTCATGCAGGCACCTCCGTGGCGGTGTGTGTGGTGCCGAGGTAGGCGCGCACCACGTCGGGATTCGTCTGGATTTGCTCGGGTGTGCCTTGAGCGATGACTCGGCCGAGGTCGAGCACGATGATCCGATCGCAGACCTCGAGGACGAGGTCCATGTCGTGGTCGACCATCAGCACTGTCACTCCCGCGTCCCGCACGCCTTTCAAACGCGCACCGAGCCAGAGACTTTCGGTCGTGTCGAGCCCGGCAGCGGGTTCATCGAGAAGTACAATGCGCGGGCGTCCGGCCAGCGCGCGGGCCACCGAGACCAGCTGACGCTGACCTTGCGACAGTTCGTTGACCGAACGATCGGCGACCGCGTCGAGATGGAGGACGCTGAACAGAGCCTCGATATCGGAGTGCGCGGAACCGCGGGAGCGCTCGGCAGCGGCAACCGTGCCGACCTCGACGTTCTCACGCACTGTCAGATCGTCGTACAACTCGACGCCCTGGAAGGTCCGGCCGAGGCCGAGCCTGCTCCGCCGATGTGGGACGAGGCTGTCGACCCGCCGGTTATCGAGCGTCACCGTGCCCGAGGTGGAGGCGAACCCGCTGATCGCGTCGATGCAGGTGGTTTTGCCAGCGCCGTTCGGGCCGATCAAACCGACGATCTCGCCGGCCCGCACGTCGAAGGTGACATCGTCGAGTGCCACGACACCGCCGTAACGGACGCCGATGCCTCGGACGGCGAGCAGGACTTCATCGGAGGACTCCGGCAACCGCCGCGCGGGCTCGAGCGGTGGAGTCGAGGCCGCACGCTTGGGCTCGGTGGGATGGTTTCGGCGGAGCCGTCGGCGGATCCAAGCCGAGTACTGATGCATGTGGCCTGCAAGGCCCTCGGGGTATCGGACGACCGTCAGTACCAGCAGGATGCCGGAAATGATCGAGTAGTACTCGCCGAGGTGCAGCTCACGGTCCATGAAAATGAACAGGACACCGCCCGAGCCGATGATACCGGCTAGCAGGCCGCCTGAGACGCAGGTGATGCCGGCGATGTAAACGATTGCGAACAGGCCGACACCACCCAGTACCGAGAATGATTCCGCGGTCGCGACGGTCTGCTGGTAGCCCATCAGCGCTCCACCAAGCCCGGCGATGAAGGCACTGATGGCGAACGCCTCGATCTTCGTGCGGGACACGTCGATTCCCGATGCTGCCGCTGAGCGCTCATTGGCCCGCACCGCGAGCATCGAGGCGCCGAGGCGGCTGGTCCGCAGCTTGGCGACGCCCACCGCGACCAGCGTCAGGACCACGAGGCACACGATGCCGAACGGGATCCGCGGATACGACTGCCCCACGCCGATACCCAGATCGATGCCGAACAGGCTCGGATTCTCGACGTGCGCGCCGTTCAGGCCACCGTTGAGGTTGCTGTTGCGGAACCAGAACGCGTCGAGGAATACCGCCAACGCCAAGGTGACCACGGTGACGGGCAGCCCGCGGATTCGCAGCGCCGGCAGCCCCACGACGACGCCGATCACCGTAGCCACTGCGGCGGCCAGCACGGGTGCGATCGGAAACGGGATGCCGAGGTCGGTGGTCAGACGGCTGAGGGTGAATGCGCCGATGCCCGCGAGCGTCAACTGTGCCAGCGAAATCTGTCCCGCGAATCCGGTGACGACTACCTGCGACAACGCGACGACCGCAAGGATCAAGGTGGTGATGACGGCGGCACGGTAGCTGCCCGATGTCGTCAGCAATGCGACCAGCGCCACCACTATTGCGACGACGGTAGGAACGAGTAGGTTGTTCGGCCTCGGTGCCCGGCCCAGGGTCCGGACAATGACGGCGCCGCGGGACGGCAGCGGCCTGCCGCGGACCACCAAGAAGATGAGGATCAATACCAGAGGAACCAGTTCCGCCATACCTGATTTCGGAAACCAGTCGACGGTGCTCTGCAGATACGTCGTCTCCGACTGCAGCATGCCGATGCAGAGACCGGCGGCAACAGTAGGTCCCAGCGTGTTGAAGTTGCCGACCAGGGCGGCCGCGAGCGCCGGCACGATGAACAAGGTGTAGGAGACCGGTATGAGGGGCACGATCGGCGCGATCAGGATCCCGCTCAATCCGGCCACCGCAGTGCTCAGCGCCCAGTTTCCGAAGGCGAGGCGTTCCGGGGAGAGCCCGGTGACCAGCGCCCCCTTCTCCGATTCGGCGGCCGCACGGGTGGCCAGTCCGAAGCGGGTCCAGCGAAACAACAGGGTCAGAACAACGGCGAGGGCAAGTATGACACCGGCGAACCACACCCGGTCCAAGGGGATACGAGCATCACCGACGGAGAGGGATCCGGCCGGCAGGATCGCCTTCACTGATACCGGCGTGGTGCCGACCCGCACCGCAAGCAGTGCCTGTACGAACAGCATCACACCGATCGAGGCCACTGCCTTCGCGACGGGAGGTGCGGTGCGCAACGGCCGGAAGACGATGGCGTAGATCAGAGCTCCAAGTGCGCCCGCGATGACGAGCGATATCGCCATCGCGGGCCAGAGGCCGAGGCGTCCTCCGAGATGGACAGACTTCGCCATTCCTGGAATCGGGTTGAGCAACTCACCTTTGCGCAACAGCCCGTACGTGTAGGCCACATACAACGCCACCGCGCCGGTGCTGAAGTTCACCACGCCGGAACTGCGGAATGTCATCGCCAGCGCCAAGCCCAGCGCCGCGTAGACCGCGCCGTTGCCCAGCCCGAGCGTCAGGAACACCAGATGGTCGGTCACGAAAAGCCCTCTCGGATATAGCAGGTTTCGCCGAACTTGTGGATCTACTTGGTGACCTGCGGATCCGTGGGCTTGCCGTCTACGACGGTCACCCTCACCATCTGCATGCTGCAGATCGCGGACAGCTGCGCCATCGCGGTGCCATTGCATGTGAAGGTGATGCCGTGCCCGGCAGGAAGCGGCACATTCTGGGCAGTTTTGATCGCAGTGGAGACGGCCGCGGCGGACGGATCGCCGGTGAGCCCCTGCGTGGCCCGAACCAAGCCGAGCATGCCCTGGTAACCGGTGTAGGTGTAGCCGGCGATGTCGGTATCGGGTGAGTACTTCTTCATCACACTGCGATAGAGCACAGCCTCGGGATCATCGGAGACCAGATCTGCGGTGGTGAAGACGTGAGCGCCGTCCATGGCGTCGCCGACGGCCTCGACGGTCGCGGGGTCCAAGCACGGCTGAATGAGCATCTTGTCCTGCTTCGCGCCGATGGTTCCGAGTGCCTTGACGACCGCGGTGCACATCGTGGCGTCGCCGACGACGGCGACCGCACCGACATCCCCGGAGATTCCGGAGCTCACCTGTGGAGTTGCATCTGGTGTCCCCAGCGGAATCGGCACCACCTGCAGATCGATGCCCGCTGCGCCGAAGACGGCCCCACCCAATGCCTTTGCGGTGGCGGCTGCGGCGCCGGCATCGATCACGTATGCGGTGACCTTCTTGTATCCCTTGCTGGCGGAATAGGCCGCCATCGACGCCAGCCCGCCCGGGAATCCGCCGGTGAGAGAGAAAGCGTCAGGAGTAGTCAATTCCCCAGCGCTCGAGCCGGCCGGGGTGAAGTACGGAATGCCCGCTCCTGCGATGACCGGGGCCATAGTGTCGCCATTGGCGGTGGTGGTGACGACGACCGCGGAAACTTTCGCCTCGACCATCTGATTGGCGCAGTCGCGGTTGGAGGCCGGATCTTCCTTCGCCGCACAGGTGACGAGTTCGATGCGGTGCCCGGCGATGCCGCCCAGATTCGCGTTCGCGTACTTGACTACAGCTTCGGCGGCACTCCGATTCGACGGCTGCGAAATCGCCGGTCCACCTTCGGGATTGATCAGCCCGATCTTGACCGTGCTACCCGTCGCCGGCTTGTCGGGGAAGGCGCTGCTCGGGGCGTCGGCCGAGCTGCTCGTCGAGTCGTCTCCGCTGCTACAGGCCGTGGCGAGTGCGATAGCGGGAACGAGAGCGATCAGGCCGAAGTTCCTGATCGAACGCCAATGGTCACGTTTGTGGATCATCGTGCTGCTTTCTCTCATGAAGCTAGGGCTGCCGGAGCAGATCGGTGATGTGAGTCACAAACCTGAGGCCAGGTAAACCTAGGTGGGAAAAATAGATGTGTCAATAAGAAATCTAGGTTTACTTGGTTCTCGTTGAGCCTCTAGGTTACGGGGTGCCCGCTCGCGGCGGGGATGAGGCCGGGGTGCAGCCCGAGTGGTGTGGGGAAGTCCGCTCTGAGCGCGGCATACTGCCGAGTTTGACTACTGCTCCCCTCGGATCGAGCCTTCAATGAAGGCCGATACTGCAGCAATGCAGATAGTAAACGAGGTTCTCTAGGTAATCTTCGTCTGCTTCTGTCGTAGAGGTGCCGGCGGCAAGGTCACAAGGTGGAGACGCTGGAAGTCGGAGGATGTTGGCGAGGGTCATGGCGTCGACGTGGTCGGACTTGGCGCGTGTCATGGTGTGGCGCTCCCGATAGCGGGCCACCGCCATCGGGTTGATGGCGAACACTGGACGATCCGATGCGCGCCAAGCGGCGACCACCAGTCTGCGCGGGGTTTCGATCGCGTTCGGGATCGGATCCTCGGCGGTGTCGCCTGCGTCGGTGAGCAACTGCGTCAACTCCGTGAACCCGGTTGGGTTGTCATCGATCCGATTCTCCCGCGTTCCGCGCAATTCCGGGGTTCCGGAGCCCGAAACAGCCCGTTTTCCAGGGGCACAGTGCTCCGAACGAGAGCAATCCTCGAAATCGCCTCGAGACGCGATTATCTGTTCTCGTGTCGCGTGATCAGCTGGTATGTCGTAGCCTCTGGAGTCGTGTACGTGAAAACGACCAAGCGGGACAACAAGTCCGGCACGGTCCGGTATCTGCATCTGGCCCACAACGTGTGGGACCCGGAGAAGGCCGCGCGATCCCGAAGGTGTTGTTCACCTTTGGCCGGGAGTGCGCACTCGACCGTGACGCGGAGCGGGACTGCCCCGAGTTCGGTGGACTCGCGGGTTTGGTCTATCGGGCCGCGAGTGCGGACCGGTTTATTGTCTCAAATTCGATTGGGGTGAGCTTGCGAAGCCGTGCGGCGGTCAGGGATGTCGGTCGGCGCGGTGGGACCGCCGGCACCGGGCGCCTTCTCGGCTACGGTTGCCCTCATCAGGCCAATCTGGGCGGAGACTGGCCACGCTGTGCCGCGAGGCCGCTGCCGCCCAAGAGGCTTGAGCGCTTGGCCGCCATAACCCTCGGGCACAGTGACATCCAGGCGTTCTATCCGCCGACAGGATAGATGTCATCTATCCGAGCAGCAGCCCTGAATGCTGCGCGCCCTCGGCGGTCATCGAACCCCGGCGGGGTCGGTAAAACCGCATTCGAGATCTCCAGGACCCGCTGTAGGGCCGGATTGTCATCGTCTGATCGCCAGACAAGGCGCCATGGTGCCACCGCACGGTCGTCGGCGATCGAGAGCACCCTGATGCCCTGGGCAGCCCCGTTCGCAACTGCGGTGTCGACCGTCATCGTAATGCCGACCCCCGCCGCTACAAGCGCCATGATCGTCGAGGTGTCCGGCGCTTCCTGAACTACGCGGGGAGTGAACCCGATCGCCTCGGCCTTCTTAATCGTCTCCTCCCGCATTAGCGATCCGGACGAGGGCAGTAGCACCCATGCCTCGTTGGCCAGTTCGGCGAACTCGACCTCTGAGCGATCGGCGAGCCGGTGATTCGCGGGCACCGCGATCCGGTAATAGTTCAGGCTCACTACTCGCGATCCCATCCCCACCGGTGTGGAGTCCCAGTGCACGATCGCCAGATCCAGGTTCCGGTCGCTGAGCTGGTTGAGAGTGCCGGAACCGTACATGGTGCTGCTCAATGATAGTTCGATGCCGGGCTGCTCGATCCGGATCGCTTGCGCCAAGGTGCTGATCAGGCTGTGCGTCGAAGGACCGGCGAAGCCGACGGACACGTTACCGATCACCCCTTGGCAGGCGTGGGTGACGCAACGTTCCGCAGCTGTGAACGCGGCGATGATGTCATTGGCCGGTCCGAGCAGCGCACGGCCTGCGGCCGTGAGCCGCACTGTCCGAGTCGTGCGAACGAAGAGCCGCGCGCCGAGATAGCGTTCCAATTGCTGGATCATGCGGCTGAGCGGGGCGGATGCCATCTGCAGCCGGGCCGCGGCCCGGCCGAAGTGCAGCTCTTCGGCCACGGCAAGGAACGCCTTCACATGTTTCAGTTCCATTGTTGCCACCTCCGCACCAGTCTATTGCCGATTATGCGCTTGATAGGAAACTATTATCTTGTCATTCTCGCAATGTGGATAATGCAGGAGGAACCGCAGAGGGCCTCCCCCTTGCGGGCATCCGCGTTGTTGCCGTCGAGCAAGCCGTGGCAGCGCCTCTGGCTACCCGCCACCTCGCCGATCTGGGCGCCGAGGGTCGTCAAGATCGAGCGGATAGGGGAAGGCGACTTCGCCCGCGCGTACGACCATGCAGTGCACGGGCTGTCGTCCCATTTCGTCTGGCTGAACCGCAGCAAGAAGTCGGTGGCCATCGACCTGAAATCGGAAGCCGGTGTGGCACTGCTCGCCGACCTCATCGCCCGAGCCGACGTGTTCATCCAGAATCTCGCCCCCGGGGCGGCGCAGCGATTGGGTCTGTCCGCTTCCGCTCTTCGGGAACGCCACCGGGAGCTCATCGTGGCCAACCTCAGCGGATATGGCGACGGCGGCCCGCTGGCCACGCGAAAAGCCTACGACATGCTCGTGCAGGCCGAGACCGGGCTGGTGTCGGTGACAGGAACGCCTGATGCGGCTACCAAAACCGGGGTTCCGACTTCCGATATCGCGGCGGGCATGTACGTGGTCGTATCAGTGCTCAGCGCGCTTCTGCGTCGTGCACGTACAGGTGTCGGCGCTGAGGTCAGCGTATCGATGTTCGACGCGACCGCCGAATGGCTCGGTCATCCCATGTATCTCGCGATGTATGCAGGACGGCAGGTCCCCCGGATGGGTCTGAGTCATGCATCGATCGCGCCCTACAACGGCTACGCGACAGCCGACGGACAAGAAGTGCTCATCGGTATCCAGAATGATCGCGGATGGGATGCCTTGTGCCGCAACGTGTTTTCCAATCCGAATCTGGCCGAGGATCCGCGCTTCGCGACCAATCGAATGCGCGTCCGGCACCGCGCCGCATGCGACGCCGAAGTCGCTGCACAGACCTGCACGTGGCGCGGTGAAGACCTGGAACGGCGTCTGGACGAAGCCGGAATCCCCGCGGCTCGGATCAACGATATCGCGGGCCTGGTCGGGCATCCACGGCTCGCGGACCGTGATCGTTGGCGAGAGGTCGGCAGCGAGAATGGGAAGATCCGGGCGTTGCGTCCGCCGATGACCTTCGCGGACATCGAACTGGTCATGGGCGACATACCCGCCCTCGGACAGAACACCGCCGAAGTACTTGCCAACACGCTCGGGCTCGATGCCTCCCGCCTCGGCGAGCTCTACGATCAAGGAATAATCGGATGACGGGCGCACTGTCGGGCCTCACCGTTGTCGAACTGTCCAGCTATGTCGCCACGCCGTTGTGTGGCATGGTCCTGCGCCAGCTCGGCGCCGACGTCATCCGGGTCGAACCGATCGGTGGAGCGCCGGATCGCGGCCGTATGCCGCTGGCAGCGGACGGCACCAGTCTCTACTGGAGCGGCCTCAACGGCGGCAAGCAGGATATGGCGGTGGACCTGGGCTCCGCGGAGGGGCAGAAGATTGTCGCCGATCTGGTGACCGGCGGTTCGGGGATTTTGCTGGCCAATTCGGATCGCTATCGGGGGCTGTCGCTTGCCGGCCTCAGTGCATGGCGTCCGGACATCATTCACGTACTCCTGACCGGCACCAGGGATGGTGGCAACGCCGTCGGCTACACCGTGCAGGCCGCCAGTGGATTCGCTGAAGTGGCTGGCCCGCGAGACGCTGTCGGCCCGACCAACTCGGCGGCTCCCGGCTGGGATATCGCCGCTGGGCTCTACTTGGCCGTCGGGCTCCTCGCCGCGCTGCACGAACGGCGCGAAACCGGCCACGGCCAGCAGGTGCGGGTAGCGCTGGAAGACGTCGCACTGGCCGCTGCGGGCTTGCTCGGACACCTCGCGGAGGCACAGCTTCGCGGTACCGAGCGCAGACGCTCGGGCAACGAGGTATACGGCACATTCGGCCGCGACTTCGTGACCGCCGACGAGGTGCGCTTCATGGTGGTTGTGCTCACCTCGGGGCACTGGCGCAGACTTCTGGAAGCCACCGGACTCTTCGATGCCATGCGCGGCATCGAGCAGGCGTTGGGTGCGGACTTCACCGAGGAAACGCAGCGTTTCCAGTATCGTGGTGTGATCGAGGCCCTGCTGGAGCCATGGTTCGCTCGCCGCAACTGGCTGGAAGTGCAGGGTGCACTCGAATCCAGCCGAGCACTGTTCGGGCCTTACCGCTCCTTTCACGATCTGGCTGCCGCCGCACTCTTGCGTCGATACGAACTGTTCAGCGAGGTGGATCACCTCGGGGCCGGCCGGTACCTGGCTCCTGGTTCGCCGCCGGTGATGGGTGATCGCCTCGTCGGTCCCGAACCGGCGCCCCGGACCGGGGCGGATACCGGTGAGGTTCTCGCCCGATTGGGAATCGGTGAAGACGAGCGTGCTCGCCTGTTTGCGGAAGGACACGTGGCATGAACAGTGCGATCAGCGCTCGAACCCTGTTGTTCGTCCCTGCGACCCGGCCCGAGCGCTTCGACAAAGCACTGGCAGCTGAGCCGGATCTGGGGGTGATCGACCTAAAAGATGCTGTTTTCGCCGAGGCGAAAACAGCGGCGCGCGATATCGTGAAGCCCTGGCGGCAGGAGGCCGACCCCGCGCTGCGCTCGCGTATGGCGGTACGGATAAACGGAGCAGGCACGCCGTGGCACAGCGATGATGTGTCCGCGCGCGCGGCACCCGATCAGATCCTGATGGTGCCGCAAGCTGCTGCCGGCGCCGGGCTCGAGAACCTCGGTGACGGGCCGTCCCCGTCGATCGCCTTGATCGAAACGGCGGCCGGAGCGCCGGACGCACGTACGGTGGCCGCGGCCCCATCGGTATGCCGACTGGTCTTCGGCTCGTTCGATCTTGCCGCCGAACTCGGCATCGACCCGGCCGACCGGAACGCTTTGGCCCAGCTCAGTACCGGCGACCCGCTACCGCCGCTGTGGCATTGGGCGGCCTCGGCCAGCTGGGCACCGTCCGGGAGCGTCGGCGCAGACGGGCATCCGGCCATCGCGCCGTTCCTACCGTCACTGCCGGGCCGACGAGGGATGTTCGCCGCCGGCTCCGTCGATCTCCACGCCGATCTGCTTATCGGATCGACGATTCTGCGCGAGCAGCAGGTCAGCTCGGTTTGCACAACCAGTGGCCGATCCGGTGACCTGGTCATTGTCGAAGTCATGACGCGGCTGTTCGATGAGTCGAGCGCGTTGTGCGTCACCGAACGTCAGGACCTCATCTACTGGAACGCGGTCGCTAGCCCGACGAGGAATTACCCGGCCATGCCCACACAGGTGGATTCTGAGCCCCTCTCGGGCCCTCTACTGTCACGTGACGCAAGTGGGAACTGGTTCCTGACCACCGATCCGGCGGTACTGATGCGGTTCAGCCCGGCTACCGCCAACACCCATCGAATCCACTACGACTATCCATATGCCACTTGGATCAAGGGGTACGAAGGTCTCGTAGTGCACGGTCCGCTCATGTCGATCGTGATGGCAGAGGTGGTCCAGCTCGAACCTGTGATGTCCAACACTCCGGCCGTCAGCGGCGCGGTCACCAGGGTCGAGCACCGGCACCGAGCGCCCCTGTTCTGCGGTGCCGATGCCCGCGTCGAACGCGCGGAACCCGAGCGGGAAGCCCCTGGTCGTCAACTCAACCTGCAACTGCGGTCCGGCGACACGATTCACTGCGGCTTGACCGTCACTGTTCACCAACCTGCGGCAGTAAGGCCATGACCATGCGTGAGGTCGTCATTTGTGAACCCGTTCGCACTCCTATCGGAAGGTATGGCGGGGTGTTCCAGTCATTGAGCGCGGTAGATCTCGGTGCCGCTGCCCTGACTGGGTTGCTGAGCCGAACCGGTATCGACGCGACCGCTGTGGACGACGTGATTCTCGGGCATTGCTACCCGTCGTCGGAGGCACCGGCGATCGGCCGGGTGGTCGCTCTGGAATCCGGGCTCCCGGTTTCCGTGGGTGGCCAGCAGATCGATCGGCGCTGTGGCTCGGGCCTGCAGTCGGTGATCAACGCCGTACTTCAAGTCGGGTCCGGCGCCAGCGAGGTGGTGGTCGCCGGTGGTCTGGAATCGATGAGCAATGTCGTCTTCTACTCCAGTGATATGAGGTGGGGTGGGGCACGTACTGGCGTGCGGATCCACGATGGGTTGGTCCGTGGCCGTGAGACCGCTGGCAGTTCCCGTTATCCAGTGCCGGGCGGCATGCTCGAAACCGCCGAGAATCTTCGGCGAGATTACGAGATAACCCGGGAAGAGCAGGACGTGCTGGCCGTCCAGTCGCACGCCCGGGCAGTAGCTGCCCAAACCGATGGTTTGTTCGCTGAGGAAATTGTTCCGGTCGTGGTGAAACGCCGAACGGGCGAGGAGATCATCGACACCGACGAGCACCCTCGTCCGGATATGAGCCTGGACAGCCTGGCTCGGCTCCGGCCGATTCTGAGGTCGAGCGACTCGGAGGCGACGGTCACTGCGGGGAATGCGAGCGGGCAGAACGATGCGGCCTCCATGGCGCTGGTGACGACGCCTGCGCGGGCCGCAGAGTTGGGTTTGCGGCCGCTCGTTCGGCTGCACTCGTGGGGTCTGGGTGGCGTAGCTCCCGACCGTATGGGTATCGGGCCCGTCCCAGCCACGGCACGGGCACTGGCGGCGGCTGGTCTCACGTTGGCGGATATGGATGTCATCGAACTCAATGAGGCCTTCGCCGCGCAGGCACTGGCGGTGATGCGGGAGTGGGGTGTCGCTCCGAGCGAGGACCGGATCAACCCACACGGTTCGGGGATCTCGCTGGGGCATCCGGTCGGGGCGACCGGGGGCCGTATGCTGGCGTCCTTGTCGCGGGAACTTCACCGTCGTGACGGGCGCTACGGTCTACTGACGATGTGTATCGGCGGCGGGCAAGGGCTGGCCGGAATCTTCGAGAAGGTGGCGGCATGAGTCAAGTGGTCACCTCCAGTACGGAGGCGGTCGAATTGATCGGGCTGAGCCTCGGCCCGAGCGAACTGCTCGTGGTCGACCAGAACCGAATAGACCTCTTCGCACAGGCCACGGGCGATCATCAGTGGATCCATGTCGACCCCGAGCGTGCTGCGGGTGGTCCGTTCAAAGGAACCATCGCGCACGGATTCCTCACGGTGTCGTTGATACCCTACTTCGCGGCACAGATCATCACCTGGAACTTCGGGACGGCTCGGCTCAACTACGGCTCCGATCGAGTGCGTTTTCCGGCACCGGTCCCGGCCGGGGCGACGCTACGGGCATCGGCCGGGATCATCGACGTCCGCACCGACGTCAAGGGCACATCCATCACCACGCGGTTCACCATCACCGCAGACGGCGCGGTCAAACCGGACTGTGTTGCCGACCCCACAACCCCGGTGATCGGGGAGTCGCCCGCTGATACCGTCAGGGTGGAATTATCATGACCGTTGTCAACGACTCCCGCACCCAGCGCGGGATCGAGCAGGTCAGCGCAGAGGATTTCGTCGATATTCTCAGGGTCACCAAAGAGTTTGTGCGCTCCAGAGTTGTTCCGCGGGAACTGGAGATCATGGACGCCGATCGTGTGCCCGACGACCTGCGCGTCGCGGCCGCCGAAATGGGGCTGTTCGGGTACGCGATCCCCCAAGAATGGGGCGGCCTCGGGCTCAACCTCATGCAGGACGTAGAGCTGGCGATGGAGTTCGGCTACACCACCCTCGCGCTGAGGTCGATGTTCGGAACCAACAATGGCATCGCCGGTCAGGTTCTCGTCGGCTACGGTACTGATGAGCAGCGAACTCAGTGGCTCAGCCGGATCGCCTCCGGCGAGGTGATGGCCTCTTTCGCGTTGACCGAACCCGGTGCCGGCTCGAACCCCGCCGGGCTGCGGACTCGCGCAACCCGCGACGGCGACGACTGGATCATCAACGGCAGTAAACGGTTCATCACCAACGCGCCGTGGGCCGACCTGTTCATCGTCTTCGCCCGCACTCGGGAACCGCAGGAGAAGGACCCGGGTATCGCGGTGTTCCTGGTCCCAGCAGACACTGCCGGGATCGAGGTCGGCCCGAAGGACCGCAAAATGGGCCAGGAGGGCGCCTGGACAGCCGATATCACGTTCGCCGATGTCCGTGTGCCCGCTGCCGCGCTGGTCGGCGGAGCCGAAGAAGTGGGTTATCGTGCAGCGACCAGTTCGCTGGCCCGGGGCCGAGTGCACATCGCGGCACTGGCGGTCGGCTCGGCACGTCGTGCGCTCGACGAGTCGGTGGCCTACGCCGCCGCCGCGACACAGGGCGGGGTGCCCATCGGCAACTTCCAGCTCGTCCAGGCACATTTGGCCGATATGCAGACGGGGGTCTTGGCCGGCGAGGCACTGGCCCGCGAGTGCGCCCGCAAGTATCACACCGGCGAGGACCGGCGCGTCGGGCCTTCGGTGGCAAAGCTGTACTGCACGGAAATGGCAGGCGACGTCGCAGACCGCGCGGTCCAGGTGCACGGAGGGATCGGGTATATGCGTGAAGTTCCTGTCGAGCGCATCTATCGCGACGTGCGACTGCTGCGGCTCTACGAAGGAACGAGCGAGATCCAGCGGCTCATCATCGGCGGTTCGTTGGTCAAACGCGCCCAGCAGGCGCAGGAGGTTTGATAATGGGACGACTGGCCAACACCGAGAACCTGACCGATGTTCAGACCGAGATCGTGGGAACGATACGCGATTTCGTCGACAAAAAGATCATTCCGGTCGCCCAGGAACTAGAGCACGCCGACGAGTACCCGACCGAGATCATCGAAGGTCTCAAGGAACTCGGGGTGTTCGGCCTGACCATCCCCGAGGAGTTCGGTGGACTCGGAGAATCGCTGCTGACCTACGCGCTGGTGGTCGAGGAGATCGCCCGCGGCTGGATGAGCGTGTCAGGGGTGATCAACACACACTTTATCGTCGCCTACATGCTCATTCGGCATGGCACCGACGAGCAGAAACAGAAGTACCTGCCGCAGATGGCCACCGGGGAGGTGCGCGGTGCCTTCTCTATGTCGGAACCCGGCCTGGGTTCCGACGTTTCCGCTGTCTCGACGAAAGCCACCGACCTCGACGACGGAACCTACTCGATCACCGGGCAGAAGATGTGGCTGACCAACGGTGCTACTTCGACACTGGTGGCGCTGTTGTGCAAGACCGATGAGGGTGCGGATTCGGTCTACAAGAATATGACGACGTTCCTGGTGGAGAAAGAGCGCGGATTCGGCCGGACGGCGCAAGGTATCAATGTGCCCGGCAAGATCGAGAAGATGGGCTACAACGGGGTCGAGACGACCGAACTCATCCTGGACGATCACCGGATTTCCGCGGGACAGATCCTCGGCGGCACACCCGGCCGCGGATTCTTCCACATGATGGACGGGGTGGAGGTCGGCCGGGTAAATGTCGCCGCGCGTGCATGTGGATTGTCGATCCGAGCCTTCGAGCTCGGAATCTCATACGCTCAGCAACGCGAAACGTTCGGTAAACCGATAGCTGAGCACCAGGCGATCCTTTTCCGCTTGGCCGAGATGGCAACAAAGGTCGAGGCCGCGCATACGATGATGGTGCGTGCTGCCCGGCTCAAGGACTCCGGGGCACGAATGGATGTCGAGGCGGGCATGGCGAAGATGCTCGCCAGTGAGTACGCCAATGAGGTCGTCGAGGCGTCGTTCCGTATCCACGGCGGCTATGGATACTCCAAAGCGTACGAGATCGAACGAATTTACCGGGAGTCGGCCTTCATGCTGATCGGTGAAGGCACGAGCGACATCCAGAAGACAATCATCGGTCGAGCGCTGCTCAAGGATTACAAGCTGTGACGACATCGATTCTCCATGTGGTTGAGGCCGATCTGGTGGTGGGAGAGTTCGCGACATCGGCCGACTGTCGGTGTGCTGTCGCTTCCATCCCAGGGTTCGGAATATCGAATCCGAAGTGCGTCCGGTAACGCGGCGGGGACTAGTGTGCTGCGTCTGAAATTTGGCAATTAAGTTGTTGATTTGTTTTGGGGGTTGTTCGGGTTGATCTTGGCGAGGTAGTCGGCGAGGGATTTGAGGATTGGTCTGCAGTTTGGTCCAGCGGAAGGGGTGTGGGTTGTCGTTCCAGGTGGCGATCCAGTCGGTGATGTCGTGCTCGAGGGCTTTGACCGAGGTGTGGACGCCGCGGCGGATGAGTTTGTCGGTGAGTAGCCCGAACCAGCGTTCGACCTGGTTCATCCAGCTGGCGCCGGTGGGGGTGAAGTGGATGTGGAAGCGAGGGTGATTCTGTTCGGGCCACCATCTATATTTCCTTTCGCTCACTGGTGCCGACCGTGCCTCGGGTGTGGATGCAGGCGGGTCGCCAGCGGTCCGGCGAGAATGCGCCTGCGGGCTACTTCCCCTGGAACAGTCGTTCACAAGGTAGACGTGGTATGAGCTCCGAACGTTCGGCATCACCACGGATAATTTCGAGGGTGCACCAGCGTCTTCGCATCCAATCTTGTATCAGATTGTCTATCGCTGAGACGGCGACCATGTAGTCGAAAACCTGATCGGCCAGCCAAATTCGTAGATGTATGTCCCCTTCAGCTGGAATCCAGTCGGTCGACGCGGCGGGACTTCTGCCGGGCTTCGGTTCCGGTGATGGTTTGGAAGAAGGATCCTTTACCTTCCGCAGTGGATCACTGTATTCGGCAGCTGCGGGAACGGAGTGAGCACGTCGGTCGACATCACAGGAATGGTTTGTCATCATCTGCCTCGACGGAGTTCGCGAGATATCGCTGTCGGAACTGGAGCGAACCGACGGCTGATGGGGAGACGGGACGAGGAGCCGCCGGTGTCGCGATGGCTGTCCTGGCCGAGTCTGCCGACTTCGTGAATCGCATACCCACCTCGGTTCGATTTCCCCGGCACATCTGCCGGTATCGGTTCGCTACCGGTCGACCATCTTCGGTCGATAAAATCTCCGGGCACCGACGAACATGTACCACCTAGTTATACTGGTAGTCTGAGTGTGTGTCCAGGGTTGCGTAGAACTTCGAGTGAACCGTCCACGGTCGACCACGTCGGCCTTCAACCATCGGCGCACCATCTCCCTCGCGGGAAAGGTGCCCAACTGGTCGAGAAGGTGATCGTGATCGACGCGATCGAACGCCGCCGCCGCCAAATCAGCGTCGAGGACCCACATCATGCGAGTATTCCTCCCGCACAGCGTGTTATAGATGACCCCGATCGCATGACAGCCCCGGCCCGGGCGGAACCCAAAGGATCTCGCCTCGAACCGGGCCTCCGCACCTCGCCGTTACCAGCGACGCACGTCCGGGTGGGGACGAGTCATCGGACACGAACCCGGGACTACCCTGACATCGGCGGTTCCGCCGTCCCCCTCTCAAAGAGCGTCCACTCGATACACACGACCGATATTCAGCCAAGGACTTCCGTGAATCACTCGCTCGCACCAGGAATGAGAATCTCTGGAACCTCGTTCGTACCGGACCTTCTGTGTCGCAGATGTCGATGGACCAGCTCGTGAAAATCCAGATTTACGACACGAAAAAAGGCAACATAGCTCTTCGATGACCGGCCGGAGGAACCCGCAGGGGCCTCGAACCGCAGTCGTCAATTGCCACGGTAGAGGCTGGACGGTCGGCGGGTTGGCTGCCAGCGATTGGCCGCGCAGCTTGGTCGGCCGGGACCTGAATATCGTTGTGGTGTCAGTCGACTACCGGCTCGCACCCGGTATGAACACCCTCGCCTGCAACGCGGGAGTCCGCTTCGCCCGCGGCGCTGTACGCCGCCGCGGTTGCCGAGGCGACGACACGCGCGGGGGTGAAACGTCGCGGACTGGCAGGATGCCGCCACCCAGGTGAGCGTCGCGTTGCTCGCAACCTCGCCCGAGGCAGGTAGTGACGATGTCAGGCTAGGGTGTCATGGCGATCGTCGGGCCGTCGGACACGACTACGCCGGTGTCGACCGGTTCTCGGCCGGAGGGGATCAGGCTGCCGTCGTCGTGGACCTCGTAGGTGTGCATTCTGGTGGTTCCGTGTGTGGTGGGGGTATCGGCCAGGTAGAGATATTTGCCGTCAGGATGCGCTGTGATGTGTCCCCACGAGATACCTCCCGGGGCGGGGTAGGGGGAGCCGGGCAGTGCGAGCAGTTCGCCGTCATCACTGACCTGGAATCCCGCTACCGAACCTCCACCCGACCCGGCGGCTGAGGTATTGGAGACATACAGTCGTTTGCTGTCGCCGCTGAGTACGTTGCCGTGGGCAATGCCACCGGTCGGGTAGGGCGAGCCGGGGGTGGGCGTGAGGTTGCCGTTCTCGCCGATCGAGAAGCCCGAGACAGTCGCGCCGACCCCGTCGCTGCGGTACAGATAGCGCCCGTCAGGGGTGTATACGGGGGCGACGGGTCCGAGAATCCCGCCGGTCGCGTCGAGTGAGGTGACTCGTCCGTCGGCTCGGATCGAGGTGGCGGACAGTGTGACAGCAAGGTAGGACGCGAGTTGCAGGGAGTGTCCGGTTACGTCTATGCCTGCGGTGCGCAAGTCGCTGAGTCGGTTGACCCGAACGGGAGGTGCACCGGTCCCGACGAGCGCTCCGGACGGGGCGATCGAATACTGGTAGATCTGGGCCGGAACACCGCTGATCACCACGAACAGTTGTGAGCCGTCCGGTGAGAGATACACGGCTGCGGGTGGGGTGCGGAAGGTGATGTTCGCTACGGTGTGCAGGGTTCCGTTGTCGTCGAGTCGGTAGCCGGTGACCGATCGGTCGTCGATGTGTGGAACGTAGACGGTGCGGCCGTTGGGTGAGACGACCAGTGACAGCACACCGGGGCCGGTGGGGAAGGGGCTGTCGGGGACGTTCGACAGCGTTCCGTCGCCATCGACTCCCAAGACGGCGATAGTGTTCGACCTGCTACTCGCGACGAGTAGATAATGTGACGGCGTAGTTGATGCGTGCGCCGGGGCGGCGAAACCGATGACGATCGCTAGGAGTGCGGTTAGAGCCGTCGCGGCGGTGCGTTGTGTGCTGAACTTCGGTCCGTCCGGGTTCGAAATCGCCATCGGGTCTGTCTCCTCCGTGGGATGGGGATGGAAGCGGAGTGTCGGTACCACCTGCTGGCGGTGACCCGATGTCGTTGTCCGTCTTTCGAATGTTCGGATCGTACGCGCGGAATCGGCGGCGGCCGTAAAGTCTGTGTGTAACAACATTTTCCGCTGCGGTATGGTGATTTGTCACAGCACACGGAAGTGCGGACCGCGCTGCGTCGGTTCGCTGAATCGTCGATCACGTCCGCGTTCCACGGTCGTGCCATGCAATCCACCGTTCACCCGGCGACAGCTTCGCGGTGTTGGGATCACCGCAGCAGCGGGCAGTCGTGGCGCGGACGCTAGTGCGGTGACCACGAACGTTCACCGGTTGGGTGACACGCCGTGGTGAATCCTGTGGCGGGTGTGGTTGTTGCGGCACTGTCGATGACGGAATGGTTGTCGAGAGTGTGGGTGGTGTTCGGTGCCGGAACCAGTTCGAGCGCGTCGGTTGACCGATGTGGAAGGTCAACGGCTGCAACAGATCGTGCGTCGGGGTAAGGGGTCGGCGATACGAGTGCGTCGCGCGATGATCATCATGGTCTCGGCATCGGGTACGCCGGTGGCGGCGATCGCGCGGTTGGTCGCCGCTGACCCCGATACCGTGCGGGAGGTGATCCACGCCTTCAACGAGAAGGGCCTGGCCGCGTTGGACCCTCGGTGGGCGGGAGGCCGTCCCCGCCTGATCAGTGATGACGACATCGAATTCGTCGTCGCGACGGCCACCACGCGCCTGGTGAGGCTCGGTATGCCCTTCACCCGCTGGAGTGTGCGCAAACTCGCTGGCTACCTCGCTTCGGCTTCCGGGCGCACGGTGCGGGTCGGGCGGGAACGGTTGCGCCAGATCCTGCACGAGCGCGGGATCACCTTCCAGCGGACCCGCACCTGGAAGGAGTCCAAGGACCCGGACAAAGAGGCGAAGTTGGATCGGATCGAGCAGGTCACCACCGACTATCTGAATCGGTGTTTCGCCTTCGACCAATTCGGGCCGCTGTCGATCCGGCCCTGCCACGGCTCGGCTTGGGCGCCGACCGGCAAACCTCACCGCCTGCCCGCCACCTACTATCGCACGCACGGTATCCGCTACTTCCACGGCTGCTACAGCCTCGCCGATGACCAGTTGTGGGGCATCACCCGCCGAGGTAAAGGTGGCGACCACAGCCTCGCGGCGTTGAAATCGATCCGCGCCGCTCGTCCCGACGGTGAACCGATCTAGGTGATCCTGGACAACTTGTCGGCGAACAAGACACCCCGAATCCGTTGCTGGGCAGAGAGAAACAACGTCGAGTTGTGCTTCACCCCGACCAGCGCGTCTTGGGCGAACCCGATCGAGGCCCAATTCGGGCCGCTACGTGCCTTCGTCATGGGTGACTCCGACCACCCCAACCATCCGGCACTGGCCCGCCGCCTGCAGGACTACCTGCGCTGGCGCAACACCAACGCCTGCCACCCCGACGTGCTGGCAGCCCAACGCCGCGAACGCGCCCGCATCCGCAGCGAACGCCAACAACGCTGGGGCCGACCCCGAACCACCACGAACGCTGCCTGACCGGCAAACGTAAGTGGTCAACGCACTAGCGGTGATCGAACCTGTATTCGACATGTCGCGACCCGCGCTCGAGGACCGTTCGTGGAAGGCTCGCGCGAACCTCGCGGTCTAACCGTCGGTAATCCTTGATCGCGGACGCTTTTCGGCGGTGGGTCGGACTGATCGCACGAGTTCGCCGATACGCGACTGAGTGCCGACCTCTCTCCGTAATTGACTGCTGTGCAAATCAATTAGGGTCAATTCATCGACGCGGAATCCTGGACGCTGGTTAAGCGGTGGACAGTGGCACCGATGCGGGAAAGACGGCGGGGAGTGCGTCGAGCATTCGGTGCAGCGGTCCTGGTCGCCAGGTCAGCCTGTCCGGCGGAACCGCCAGTGAGATCTCCGGCAGGGCGTCGAGGAGTTGGTCGATCGCCTCCTGGGCGATGATCATCGCCAGCGGTTGCGCGGGGCAACTGTGCGTGCCCGCGCCCCACGCGAGGTGAGAGCGATTGCCGGTGCGGTCGCCGGCGACCTCCGGGTCGTTGTTGCACGCGGCCGAACTGATGACGACCGGTTGATGGGCTGGCAACCACACATCGCTGAGCAACTGCGGATTGCGCGGATATCTGACGCAGAAGTTCGCCCACGGGGGATCGGTGAACAGGACTTCGTCGATCGCGTCGCGGGTGGAGATCGCCCCGCCGAGTACATTGCCGCCGAAGCGGTCGTCGGTCAGCATGAGCAGCAACGTGTTCAGGATCAATCCACAGGTCGGCTCGGTGCCCGCCGCGTACAGAAGCGCTGTCTGGTGCACCATTTCGACGTCGTCGAGGTGCGCGGAATGGGCCATCAGCCACGAGGTGAGGTCTTCGCCCGGATTTTCCCGTTTCTGCCGCACGACCTCCAGCAGAACGCCTTCGAATATCTCGTTGCCGCGCTGCGCGGTTTCGGTATCGGCGGCGTTCAGGACGGCGGCCATCCCCGCCTGGGCCTTGTGCCCCTGCTCGGAGGGAAATCCCAGCAGTTCGTTCAATACACGGAAAGTCAGCGGGAAGGCGTACCGGGTGAGCAGTTCGGCGGATCCGGATTCGCAGAATGTGTTGATCAGCGGGATGGCGGTGCGTTCCACCACCGATCGCAGCGTGTGCATGTCGACGCGCCCGAGGGCGGCGGTGACCGCGCTCCGGAGTCGGACGTGCGCTTCGCCCGTATTGCGCAGCGGGATCGGCCGCCATTGCAGCAGCGGCAACACCGGACAGCTGCCGGGGATGTGTTGCTCCCACATCCGTGGATCGGCGGGATAGTGCGCTTCGTCGTCGAGTATTCGTAGCGCCTCGCGATAGCCGATCACCAAGGTGGCGGGAACTCCCGGTGCCAATTCGACGGGTGCCAGCGTCGGGTGGCGGTCGCGCATCTCGCGGTATATCCGGTGCGTATCGGCCATGAATCCGGGCGTGTACAAGGGCACGCGCGGACCTCCGGCAGCGGCGACGGGCGAGGATTGCTGAGTGGCTTCATGGGTTTGCCGGTGTGACGGCAGAGCCGGTGGGGTTGTCACAGACGGACTCTAGACAACAGTTGCCGATCGTGTGCGCTGATCGCTCGGTCGCCCTCGCGGTGAAGGCGGATTCGCACCCGGTTGTGCGTGAACTGTGATCGCCGTTCCGGGGTGGTGCCTTGCCGATCGCGGCTTCGCCGGGCGACGATGGGCGCAAGCGTTTTCATCTGACTTCGGTGGGTGATATGCAGCGGTTTCTGGGGGAGGTGAGCTACTCGTCGGCGGGTGCGAGCGGCCTGTTGGTCGAGGGCGGCAAGGCCCGGCGCGACGCGATCGTGCGGATGGTCGAAAGCGTCGGCGGGACCGTCGAATCCTGCTATTTCGCGTTGGGCGCGCGGGATCTGTTCGTCATCGGCACCGTCCAGGACACCGAATCCGCTGCGGCCCTTGCTATCCGAACGGCAGCCTCCGGTGCGGCCTCTTCACATTCGGTACCGCTGTTGACACCGGAACAGATCGATGACGCTGTCGGTCGCGCGGCGGAATATCGACCGCCGGGTGGTTGAGCGTGTTCGGTCGGTGTGCCCGATCCGAGCGGATCGGGCACACCGAAGGGTCAACGGGACTGTGCGAGGAGTTCTTCCGGCACATCGGTGTGGACCGCGCGCAGATACTCACCCAGCCCCTTGGCTTGCGGATCGGTCCGTGTCGAAGAGGCCACGCCGTCACCGAGGAAGCCCACGATGACGAAATTCAGCGCGCGCAGGTTCGGGAACTCGTAGCGATGGACTGTGAATCCCCGCGCTTCGGTGACCAGTTCCAGGAATTTCTCGGTGGTGAGATGGGTGCGCAGCCAGTCCCACCGTTCGGCGCTGTCCGTCCATACCCCCACATTGGCGTTGCCGCTTTTGTCACCTGAGCGCGCCGCGACGACCGCGCCGAGCGGTCCTCGCGTGGTCGGGCCGAAATCTGTTGCTTCGCGCAACTTCTCGTGGTCGGCCGGGCGGTCGGCGAGGTGCTCTTGGAACACGGGGCCGTGCGCGATCGACTCCCGGCTGCCGTCGGCGTGCACGACGACGTGTTCTATCTCCGCGGCCGGAATCGTTGTCGGCCAATACACGCCGAATTCGGAGGCCGAGGACGGCGGGGTCGTGGTGTGGAAGCCCGCGAATCCGCCGACGTAGAGTTCCAGCACGGCATTGGAGAACGCGCGGTCGACCTTGGCCCGGCGGTGGTCCTTGACGGTGATCCGCAGATGCGCTGTCGCCTCACCGATCCGGGTGGGCGCGACGGTGTCGTAGCGGAGTAGTTGGACATCGACCTCCTCGAAAGATGCTCGGCCACCGAGGATCTCGAACAGCTGATCGGTTGCCCAGCGTGCCTTGTCCTCGATATCGAGGCCGGTGAGCACCAAGGTCATGGTGTTGCGGTAGCCGCCGATGTAGTTCATCGCGACCTTGAGCGTCGGAGGTGGCGGCGAACCGGTCGCCCGCCCCGCACCAGGACGCGGTCGGGCCCCTGCCTGGTCAGTTCGAGGTGTCGAAGTGGGCGACGACGTCGGGGTTCTTGTAGGCGGGGGAGTCGACCTCGTACAGCAACTGCGCGATGACGGTTCCCGGGGAGATCAATCCGCCGGTGTCCTCGTGTTTGGTGATCACGAAGCTGCCGTCATGGGCGAGTTCGGCGATCGGTGAACCCGGATACCGCCGGTCGGCGATCTCGTGGATCTGTGAATAGTTGCCGCCGGTGGCCTGCGGACCGCATTCGATGATGTGCCCGGCCGCCACCGCGCCCGCGAGTGCGTCGAAATCCGTACGCTGCCAGCCGTGCTACCAGGCACCGACTCCGAGAACCAGTGCGGCATCGGTCACGCGCGGCGCGATGACCACATCGGCGCCACGGGCCAGCGCGGCGGCGATTCCCCAGCCGCCCAGGTAGGCGTTGGCCGATACCGGCTCGGCTCCGGACTGTTCGAGTGTCTGCCCTGTGTCCAAGTGCAGGAATCGATGGCCCGCGGCCCGTAGTCGTGGTAGCCGGGGCGCGATGTCGTCACCTTCGATATGCGCGACGGTCATCTCGATGCCGTCGGCGCGCAGGAGCGCGCGCACCCGGTCGGCCAACCCCGCCGGATTCAGGCCACCGGCGTTCACCACGACCTTGATGCCGCGTTCGGCGCAGAGCCGGGCCGACTGCGCGAACTGGGTCAGGAACATTCGCGCATAACCAGATTCGGGATCCTTCTGCCTGGCCTTTCACAGGATGAGCATGGTCAACTCGGCGAGGTAGTCACCGGTCACCACATCGATCGGCCCTCCTTCCACCAGATCACGGAAGGAGGCGATCCGGTCGCCGTAGAAGGCCGACGCGTTGCCGATACGCACCGGGCGGCGCGGCCGTCTCGTTCATCGGGTTTCCTTTCGGGATGCGCCGGAGGTGCTGGAGCGGCCGGGTCCCGGCGCGCCGCCGAAGGCCTGTGCCACCCGCAACCAGGACGCGGCGACCGCACCCTCGACGAGGAGCGCGGTGTCGTCGAGATGGCGCCTCTGGGTGACGACGAGGACGAAATCCTCCGCGGGCCCGGACACCCGGTTCACGGCGTCCTCGGGACCCCAGGTCCAGAGGTCTCGGTCGACTCGCGTGCGGCCAATTCCACGCGAACCTGCTCGTCGGGGACGTCCATACCGTTGAGGCGATGGGCGAATGCTCGGGGCGATCGATGGTCAGCCAGGCGACGCCGTCGCGGATCTCGTACCGCACCGTGTCGCTCATTCGCCGACCTGCCCGTCCTGGACCACGGCCAGTACCTGGCCCGCGTCGACCTGGGCCGACACCGACACCGGAATTCACCGAGCACCCGCTATGCGGCGATCGGGGAGCGGACCGACACCGTCGTGGCATGGTTCGTTATCGAGAAACGCGGCGCTATAAGACCGTGTCTCATGTCGCGTTGGATCGTTCATCGTGTGTCGTAACTGTTTGTGTTGCATGATGTCTGGTCGTGGTCGATGTTCTGTCGCAGCGTCTGGTGCCCGACGGGTTGTGGGCGCTGGCCGAGCCGTTGTTGCCGAAGTTCGAAGCCCGTGCCCAAGGTGGCGGGACCGCGCCGGTCGATGAACGTGCGGTGTTCACCGCGGTCGTGTTCGTGCTGACCAGCGGTTGCGCGTGGCGGATGCTGCCGCCCTCGTTCGGGGTCACCGTTCCCACGGCGCACCGCCGGTTCACCGCGTGGACCGAAGCAGGTCTGTGGCGGCGACTACATCGGGCGGTACTCGACGAGCTGGGTAGCAAGGGCTTGATCGACTGGTCGCGGGCGGTGGTGGACGCGGCCTCGATACGAGCCAAAAAGGGGGTGCTATGACCGGTCCGAGCCCGGTCGATCGCGGCAAATCCGGCTCGAAACTGCATGTGTTGTCCGATCGAGCCGGAATCCCTCTGGCCGTAGCGATTTCGGCAGCCAACACCAACGACGCCGAAGCGCTGCGCCCACTGGTCCGCGCGATCCCGGCGGTGCGGTCGCGACGTGGTCCACGTCGGCGTCGACCGGCGAAGTTGCACGCCGACAAGGCATACGACCACACCGAACTGCGTAGGTGGGTCCGCGACCGCGGCATCGTCGTCCGCATCGCCCGCAAAGGCATCGAATCCAGCGACCGCCTCGGCCGACAACGTTGGGTAATCGAACGGACGATCTCCTGGCTGACGGGCTATCACCGACTCAACATCCGCTACGACCGCAAGGCCACCCACTTCCTCGGCTTCCTGACTCTCGCCGCGGCCCTTACCGGCTACAAGAAACTCGCCAAGACTAAATCCGCGACGTGAGACACGGTCTAAGCAAACTGGTCGTCGATCGCATACAGCCCTCGGTTTCCGACGAAGCGGTAGCCCTGCGCGGAATCGTCGACGCCGCGCTGGAGCCGCTCCGGATCCTGGGCGGCGACAACGTCGAATTGGTGGTCGACCCCACCGACGACCTGCTCCTGGACGTCCTGAGATCCGCCGCTTCCACCGCGATCGGACCGAACTCGTCTTCGCGCCGAACAGTTCTGTCGGCTCGACCGCCCCGCAGGGGCGGGCCGTCGCCGACATCGTCTGAAGCACCGGACAGGACAGCTGACACAATATCGACAGTAGGAGAATCTCATGGACAGCAATCTTCTTCGACTGCTCCGCGCCTGGCCGGTCCGTCAACCGGATTACGTCGGATCGTCCTCCTGAGTGGTGGTGACGCCGTCACCACCCTGAGAAAGGGTGGGGTGGTGACCTGCGATGTTGACGCCGTCACCACATCGACGCTAGTTTGAGTCACGAATCGACGCGAACGGTCCTGAAAGAGCATGTGACCAGCGAGGATGACTACGCGCGAGTCCGCTGACCTGGCATTTCTGTAGAGTAGGGGACGGGGTTCGAGTCCCCTTAGCTCCACAGAAATTGCAGGTCAGGCCCGGTCTCAGACCGGGCCTGACCTGTTTTTCGCGTCTTGCCCCCCGTTTACCCCCCGTTTTGCTTCTGAATTCTGTTTGGCCGGTGGTGGGGCTGACGCGGTCGTACACCACTTGGTCAGCCCGCTGTGCCTCGGCACGATGACGTTCGGATCCTGGGCAGCTCCGATCCCGACGCGTCGATCGACATCATCCGTCGAGCGCTCGACGAGGCTGCCGCAGTCCTTCGCTCCGACATCACGCAGGTCGGCGTCGACGTCTGCTCATCTCATGCGTTCCTGGAGTGCGTCGAAGAAGGCGGCCACCGTGGCCTTTGCATCACTTCGAACCAGTTCTTGCCCGCCGAATCGGTAGACTTCGTAGCCCGCAAGTCTCAGTCGACGATCTTCGATCATCATCGTGGCGTAGCGCGATGGGTCAGCTATGCCGCGGTCATCTGCATAATGCTGGCGGCCGTCGAGCTCGATCACAACACGCTGGCGATCGCTGAACAACAACAGGAAGTCCATCCGTTGCCTCGCCAGAGGCCCGGTCCTGGTACCTCTTTGGCGGAGCGTGTAGGGGTCGTAGTGGAGGTAGACCTGCGGGATCAATGCTGGAATGCCGAACCGAACTTCGCATACCGCTCACCGTAGGTGGTGAAGATCAGTCGCTCTGCGTCGTTTTCGGCGAGGCTTGCACTCAGTCGGCGGTGCAGCGACAGTCCCACCGCCCGGTCATCTTGATCTCCGAGACCTTCACGGGCTCTCCACCATTCGATCAGATGCCGGAAGGTCAACCCTTCCGCAGGAAGGGACTGGTCGTAAACGAGGCAGTGTTCCGCGTTCTTGATGATCTGAATGTCGTTATTGACCGCATCGCGAAGTACGAGCTCCGGCTTGGGGCCATTCGCCGCGAAGATGAGGTTCTCGACTGGCGACCCTACTCCACCACCTCTGTCGTATTCGGCCAGCAGTGCAGGCAGCACCTCGGTGCCCGCATAGCCGTCCGCCGCAATCCTGCGGGCCAGGCCGATCAGTTGGGGAAGCGCCCACTCATCGGTGTAAGCCTGGATCAGGTCGCGCTTGGAGTAGGAGAGGTCCGATGGTGAATCATCCTGTGTCCAGGACAACTTCAGCTCATCCGCCAGCACCACCTCCAGCTCTACGCGGGTGAACCCCATGAGTACCGACTCGATCGCCGCCCGAACGGTCCGTACCGAGACGGTCAACCTGCGCGGAACGGGCGGAGGTGCGAGGGCCTCCGAAAAAGACTTCCAGTCCATCACCCCCTCATTGTCGCTGCACTGTCCGACATGACTCGGGGCTCAGGCAAATACGCGATGTCCGACGGCCGAGTTCCCCACGTCAGCCTGCAGGTCGTCAAACTGCCGACGCCCGCCCCGACCGATCCCTCGTCGCCGACAGCCGGCTTTCCCGGAGCACAAGCGAGTCCCGAAGGTAGTTTGTCGCAGGTTCGTGCCCTCGGCGGGGCACATCGAACATAGGAACGGGGATGAACTGCTGTTTTCCTGCGGGTGGCTGGTGATCCAGGCGGAGTACTAGCATCCGGTCGTTGACATCGCCGGGATCGTAGATGCCGTCGGCATCGATCAGCAGCGTCTCGGTGATCGCCGCGAACTCCATCAACCGCGCAACCTCCGCGTTGGAGCGCGCCAGCCGCGAGATCTCGATCCCGAAGATCGCCCCCACCTCCCCGGAGCAGACCCCGCTCACGAGTTCGGTGAACCTGCCCGGACCACACCGAACCGGCCCGAGACCCCCAGGTCGGTGTCGATCACCACGACATCGCCGCGCGCCCAGCCCAGCCACACCGCCTCCTCCACCAGACCGTACTGGCGTGTCGTGGACTCGGTGTGCTCGCGCACCTGAGCCATCGACGACTGACGCGGATAGATCACCGCCAGCCGCTCCCGATGCGCCCCGGTGATCTTCGTTTCGACGTTCATCACTGCAGCTCTCCAGCGCCGAGATCGCCATATTGGCCAGCACCGCAACAACTTCGGTGCGTGCGGCCCCAACCAACACCACACCCGGCGCGAGCGCGGTCACGGCTATCCCAGCTCTCGCCGGGTCAACAGTGCGGTGTTGATCGCCGAGATGCCCGACAACACTTCGGCGACCTCCTCTCCACGGGTCAGGCGCGTCCGCACCGCCGAGACCAGGCTCGACGGCACGTATTTCGAACGACCCCGACCAGCGGGTTTCGGGGTGAAGTAGACATACGGGCCATGCGGGTCGCCCTCCGCGCAGCCGCACCCCGGTTTGCCGCAGCGCCGAGCCTGCTCCATCAGCGATCCGATCAGCACCTGCTCGACATCGCCCAACCGCGCGGCCAACCGGCGCCGCCGAGCCAGCAACGCCTGGCGAGATGACGCGATGTCTAGGCTTTTCGCTCAGGCGGCCAAGCTGGCACTCGTGGTGTCGACGGCCGGGTCAGGCCATGACGGAGACGCGGTCCGTGTCGGTGATGGGCCCGGTCCGAGAATCTGTGCGTGCGGCCAGTCGGACCGGCAGACTGGTCAAGCCGTGAATCAATAGGCTCTTTCGCCACGTCAGATCACCGAATGCTCCGTCGAGCGACATATCCGGGAAAGTGGCCAGTAGCCGCGAGATCGCGGTCGTGGCCTCCATGCGTGCCAGGGCGGCACCGAGACAGTGGTGGATGCCGTGTCCGAAGGCGATGTGCCGGCTCTCGGGTCGTTCGAGGTCGATGCGGTCCGGCTCGGCGAACCGGGCGGGGTCGCGGTTGGCGGCGGCGAGCGAGATGAGGATGAATTCGTCCGCGTCGATGTCCTGATCGCCCAGCGTGATCGGGGCGGTGGTGTAGCGAGCCGTGGCCAAGTGCAGCGACCCCTGGCAGCGCAGGATCTCCTCGACGTAGGCGGGTATCGCTTCGGGGTCCGCGCGCAACCGCTCGGCGATCGCGGGCTCGCGGAGTAGCTCGAGTACCGAGTTGCCGATCAGATTGACGGTGGTCTCATGCCCCGCTATCAGCAGCAGGAGCAGCATGGCGATGAGCTCCTGCTGGTCCAGCCGGTCCTCGTGGTCTTTCGCGATGATCAGTTGGGAGAGCAGGTCGTCACGGGGGTCGTCGGTGCGTTCGGCGATCAACGCCGTCAGGTAGGTGAAGTATTTCACCCCGGCGGCGGCGCGTTCCTCGTTCGTGGCCGTGTCGCTGACGACGACGGCGGTCCACGAACGGAAGTCTGCCTTGTCGTCGTCGGGCACCCCGAGCAGTTCGCAGATCACCGCGATCGGCAGCCGGAACGCGTAGCTGTCGATGAGGTCGACAGTCGTTCGTGTGCTGATGTCGTCGAGCAGGGTGTCGGCGATCGAGGTGATTCTCGGTTGCAGATCGCGGATGGCAGGGCCCCCGAACGCCTTTGCCACGAGGCGGCGCAGACGCGTGTGCTGTGGCGGATCGGCGAACAGCATGTTGTCGTTGATGGCGGTGTCGAACATCTCGGCCGCACCGTTTTTGGCCAGCACGGCCTGTCCCTCGGGCGACCCGATGCGCTTGCTGATGGTCGGCTCCGCGAAGGCTTGCTTGGCCACGTCGTGATCGACGACCAACCAGCCGACCACACCGTCCAATCGAATGCGATGGAGGGGACCGCGCTCGCGCAGCGCCCGATAGGTCGCATGCGGATCCTGGTAGAAGTCGTCTGTCAGTTCGAGGATTTCCATCTCGGCTGTCACCGGCCACCGCCGGCCGACGACACCATGGCCGAGCTCGAAAATAGGTAGTGCACTGTCCCTCAGTCCTTTCGACGAACGTTCTGACTTGCGGCCGATGCGGTCCGGACCGAGTAATCGGTCAGGGGTGCATCAGTGAGAGGTCGAGCAGTGTCGATAGCGTGAAACAGGGAGGTCCCGGCCACGGATTAGCCATGGCTACCGTACAGTAAACATCTGAGTGCCCGGGTGGCTTCCGCGTGAAGATCGCATGGAAATGCGTTTGCTCGCACGCCAGGGCGGTTCGGAAGTCGTCGAAGCGGAGTCTTATTCGGAACCATAGAGCGAAACAGATGGTACTCGGCGTCATCCGCGAACGCCTCCTTGCCTCTACCTTCGATCAGCACGGTGATCACGGCTTCGTGGCGAAACATCACGACGCCCGCAGTCCTCGGCGTTCGGCACAGTGGACGACGATGGTATACGGGCGTCGGCGAATTCGGCGTCGATAGTTCAGTCGGACAGCTTGATTCGCTTGTCACGACGCACCTGGCGCACGCGTTCACCACACTCGGCGTCGACGATCGCGCCGCTGCGGTGACGGTCGCGCTCGAACGAGGGTGCCGCGGTTGAGCGGACCTCAGTCGGCGAGGTAGCGCAGCATCACCACGGTGTTGAAGTGCCTGGTCTCGGCCAATCGGAGCCCGATGCGCTTGTCCAGTGATGGGAAGAGCGGTGTGCCGCCGCCGAGCACTATGGGCGAGAGGAACAGCTGGTACTCGTCGATGAGCCCGTGTGGCATCAGCGAGGCCGCGAGGTTCGCGCCACCGACCTCCATGACGCCATCGCCTCCGGCCTTGAGCCTGCGGACCTCCTCGACCGCGTTCGCACTGACCAGGGTGCTGTTCCACTGGACTTCGGTGAGTGTCCGGGAGAAGACGACCTTGGGCTTGTTCGTCCAGAGCTCGCCGAACTCGCGCTCGATGCGCGACGCGTTCTCGGGCACGTGCGGCCAGTACTCGGCCATCAGCTCGTACAGCCGGCGGCCGTGCAGCGAGATCTCGATCTTGCGGTAGCGGTCGTTGTGGAACTGGTGCAGCTCCTCGTCCGGGGTAGTCCAGTCGATGCTGCCGTCGCGGTCGTTGACGTAGCCGTCGAGGGACACGCCGAATCCGTAGATCAGTTTCCTCATGACCTGGTAGACCTCCTACACGCTCGAAACTCATCGGTGTTCATCGGACTCACCTGACGGCCATCGAGGCATCGGAAGCTGAGGAAATCGAGGTTGAGCAGGGTGGGTCCGAGTCTCGGTGCGGTGTCCTCAGTCGATGCGGCGGATGCCGAGGCTGCGGACCCACCGGGGGGTCGTGGTGGTCGAAGAACTGGGTCTCGCCGGTGTCGAGGGCGGCGATGTCGGCCATGTCGGCGGCGGTGAGGTCGAAATCTCGGGAGGCTGTGCACGCTGTGTACCTGCGCGCCCGCGTCCTCGATGATGCCGAGGAATTCGTGCCCCATCTCGGTGCCGTGTTCGGAGGGGGCCATCGATCGATAGGGGTGCAGGTCGCTGCCGCAGACGCAGGAGCGCACGATTCGCACGACAGCGTCGGTCGGTTGTTCGATTTTCGGGTCGGCGATGTCCTCGACGCGGACGTCGCCGGGGCCGTACATCCACGTTGCTCACATCGGGTGGATCCGCCTTTCCGTCTGGGTGAATGGCAGGGAGAGAGGGCGTCGACTTGTCATCGGCCGATCGCCTCACCGGGGTAATACCCAGCAAACCGTGTTTGTCGTCGCGGTGGGAGGGTCTGCTGAGTCAGGTAATCCAGGACCTCCCAGCGGAGGTGTCGGAGTGACGCGACCGTGGTGGGGGTGCTTGGGCGGATACTGCCGAGCCGCAACATCACGCTGCCGCGCGAGGAAAGCCTCATCAACAATCTGACGAGCCTGACCCTCGCCACAGCTCTACTGCTGGTCGTGGTCGTGGCTGTCGTGCTCATCGCGGTACGCATGGACCCGGAAGTCGCCGAGCGGCTGCGAAACGAGTACACCGAACACCTTCGAGCCCTCGGCGCCGACAATCTTCAGGCCGACGAACCGGCCATACGGCACGAACAGCAGTACACCGCAATACGACTGGCCTTGCTGGCCCGCGAACGCGCCACCGTGATAGGGCTGCATGACGAACACCGTATCGACGACACGGTGTTACTCGATATCCAAACCGCATTCGCCGCCGGAGAAGTCCGCCTCGGCCACGAAAGATCATCGGCGCCGGTCAATTCTGCGCTGATGAGCACCGGCTGACCGGGTATCACCGTCCGACGACGGTCCGCATCCAGTCGACGACGGCGTCCTGATAGGCGACGGTATTGCGCGCGAGATTGACCGAGTGGCCGCTGCGCGGAAGGACGAAGGTGCGCAATTGTGCGGCGGGAGTGAAGTATTGGGCCTCGGCGTCGAGCAGTGTCGCGCTGTCGCGGCAGATCGTGTACCCGGGCCCGCAGGACAATCGGTCCAGGCTGCCGTTGACCAACAGGACCGGTGCGTTGATCAGCGAGGACATCCCGGGCAGGGTGGAGGTGAGCCCGTCGGGATATTCGGTGAGCGAGAAGGTCTCCTTGGTCGACTCGTCGAGGGCCAGCACCTGTGGATCCACATTTCCGTCGCCGTAGAAGTCGCGCTCGCGGGTGCCGGGGCGGGTCACCAGATAGCCGGAATCGAGTCCGCGCGAAGCGAAGACGGGATCGTCGGCGGCCGGATGGTAGGTGCTGATCACCCCCAGCACCTCGGGGATGTCCAGCGCGTGCGAGTATCCGGTGAGCAGGACGCCGTCGACGTCGTGGTAAGCGGTGGCCTCCATGACCGAGGTGCCCGAACTCAGCGAGTGACCGGCGGTGACCACTGTGGCGAAGGGCGCGACGCCGGTGACGCCGTGGCGCAGTGCCTGCACGATGCCGTGCAGGGCCTCGGCGGTGGCCGTGGCGGTCAGCGACACGCTGGGCGGTTTGCTGCTCGCGCCGTTGCCGAGTCGATCGGCCACCAGGGTCGCGTAGCCCGCCGCGTTCATGGCCCGGCGGAAGTTGTAGGTTTCCGGGGCATAGGGGAAGTCCCAGTAGGTGTGGTTGTAGTTGGAGCCCGCCATGAAAACCATCACGGTGTCGGTGGGCCGATCCGGCAGGCATAGGCTGGCGGCCAGGATGCCCTGGGGCGCCGCGAAACTCAGCTCGCGGCACTGATCCGGCGGCGCTGTTGGTTCGGCGTCGACGGTACCCGGGCACATGAGGCACAGCAGCATTGCCGCAGCGGACGCGGCCAGGGTTCGGACCGAGGTTCGCACGCGAGGAGCTCCCTTGGGTGGCGACGATGAGCGCCGACCTGTGACTATCGGTGAGGCAGGTTATAGCGCCGTGCCCGCGCTACGCAAGATAGCGACACCTCGGCGAATCTCTATAGAACCCGGTTGGTTTCACAGCTATCGCGCGGTAAAGGATTGTGCGATGCTCCACGGCGGGGCCGGTCGGTACGGCGAATCGCCGTCGACCTGTGCCGGGCGATGAGGATGTTTCTGGAAGGTTGCGGTTGACGATGCACGACATGGGCACACGGGCGGTGCACCTCGTTGGCAGTTATCCGGCGGAGACTGCGGAGGAGGCGATGCTGGCGATGCTGGACGGCGCCGGTTCGCGCCTGCTGACTCTCCCGACCGGGGAGACGAGCCGCTACGAGTACTACATCCAGCCGATCATCGAAGGGTTGGCAGCGCAGGGGGTGCTGGAGGTCAAGCGGGCCGGATCGTGGAATTCGAGCCGGGAGCGCACCGTGTATCGCGTGCCGCGCGGCACCGAATTGACCGGTGATTCCATGGAACTCGGATATCACGGCGAGGCGGTGGAGGCGCTGCCGATCTACCGTCGGCTGCGCGCCGAGCGCGATCTACCCGGCCTGCCATTGCAGATCGGCATGCCGACCGATTTCACGCTGGCCTTCATCGCGATGGGCATCGACGGTATCCGCTCGCACCGTGATGCCTTTCGGGATGCGACGGTCCGCGATATCGCGGCGATTCGTGAGTTGGCGGGCGAGGAGGTGATCGTGCAGTTGGAGGCCACCGCCGAGATGGTGTTGACCGCGAAATCCGCACCGCTGCATCGAGGATTGGACTCGATTCTCGGCATCGGAAAAGGAATCGCCGCATCGGCCGCAGCCGCTCCCGCGGGCACCCGCTTCGGTGTGCACCTGTGCGTCGGCAGTATGAACAACCGGTCCCGCGCCACCATGCGGGACGCACGGCCGCTGGTCGATCTCGCCAATTCGATTGCACGCCACTGGCCGTCGGACCGGCCGCTCGAATACCTCCACGGACCGCTCGCGGCCGGGGATGTTCCGCCGTCCGCCGATCGGCGGTTCTACGCGCCGCTGTCCGATCTCGACCTGGCGCCAGGCACCCGGTTCATCGCGGGATTCGTGCACGAAAGTCCTTCTCTGGAGGAACAATCCACGACATTGCGCGTGATCGAGGAGGCACTGGACAGGCGACTCGACGGCATCGCCAGTGCGTGCGGCCTCGGTCGGCGTCCGCGTGCGATCGCCGATGCCATGGTTGCCCGCGCCGCTGCCCTGGCCGAGGTGAACTGACGCGCCACCGCGGATCAGCGTTTGCGGCCGATACCGCCGAGCAGGACCAGATTGGTGCTGGGTAGATCGTCGTCGAGCCAATCCTGCACGGGGACAACACCCGGTTCGAGCAGGTCGAAACCATCCAGGAGTCTCGACACCTCATCTCCGGTGCGGTAGCGCGGCTGCGAGGAACTGCCCGCGGTGGTGTCGGAGGATTGGGCGATGAAATCCTCGTGCGTATCGACGCTGCCGTGGGTGAAAGCCAGATAACTGCCGGGCGCCAGCTCGTCGCGCAAGCGCGCGACGATTCCGGCCGGATCCTCGTCGTCCATCACGTAGTGCAGGACACCGACGATCAGAATCGCGACCGGTTGATCGAAATCGATGAGCTGTTCGGAACGCAGCCGCTCGATGATGATGTCCGGTTGGCGGATATCGCCCAACATCGATGTGACACCCGGCGAACTGGCCAGCAGCGCATTGGCGTGCACGTGGACGACCGGGTCGTAGTCGACCGCGACCACCCGCGCCGTCGGTTCGATCTCCTGGGCCACCTCGTGCACATTGGGCGAGATCGGGATGCCTGCACCTATGTCGATGAATTGACGCACGCCCGCACGTGCGGCCATTTCCACCGCACGCAACAGGAAACGGCGGCTGAACCAGGCGGTGGTCCTGGTATCCGGTGCGACCGCGAGCATCCGGTGGGCGAATAGCTGGTCGACCTCGTAGTTGTCCTTGCCGCCCAGCATGTAGTTGTAGACGCGCGCCGCGTTCGGCCGGTTGGGATCTGCGCCCTCGGGCACACGTTTGGCCACCGTAGCGGCCCTGTCCTCGGTATCCCCGCTCATGGCCGCAACCCTACTGCGTTCGGATCGAAACCACCTCCGAGCCGACCGTGCGATCTGCCCTGCTCCGATACTCTTGTCTCGCAACCACTTCGGCGGCATTTCGACCGGGTGTCGGAATACGAGCCCACCTGTTTCCTATGGTCGCGCGCCGATATGGGGGCTGCCGGAAGTGTCGGCCACGAACGGGTGGATGTGAGGAACCGGGCCGCGCTCGTACGATCATCTGGTGCGTCACTTCGTGCGCTCGATCTGGAGCGAGCCCGCCGAACCGGATCCGCCGCGACCGATGTGGCGGGACCGGGTGTTGGTCGGCGTGCTGGTGGCTCTCACGCTGGTGCAGGGTGCGCTGAAACCCGAGGTGCCGCACCGGGCGGTGTGGGTGCTGGTCACGGTGGCGATCCTGGTGACGTTGCCGTGGCGCAGGACGAAGCCGCTGCCGACGGTCACCGTCGCCTTCCTGGCCTCGGCCGTGACGACGGTGCTGCTGGGCGGCGAGCAGTCGGGTATCGACACGATGGCCGCGATGCTGCTGCTGCCGTACGCGTTGTTCCGCTGGGCGTCCGGCCGCGACATCGTCATCGGCTCGGTGGTCGTCCTCGCCGGGGCCGGAGTCGGGATAGTCACCGCCGGTCTGCGGGCCGCCGATGCCCTGGGCGGGCTCACCGTGCTGTCCTCGGCCATCGCACTGGGTCTGGCGTTGCGGTACCGGGCACGGGCCAAGGCGCGTGAGCTGGACCAGGTGAAGCTGATGGAACGCGAACGGCTGGCCCGCGAGCTGCACGACACCGTCGCGCATCACGTGTCGGCGATCGCGATCCGCGCGCAGGCCGGTCTCGCGACAGCGGCGGCGCGGCCGGAGGCGGCCACCGACGCGCTGCGTGTGATCGAGACCGAGGCCGCGCGCACGCTCACCGAGATGCGCACCATCGTGCGCGCTCTCCGCATGGACCGCCCTCCGGACGTCATCGATCTGCACCCGAATCCGGGGATCGCCGATTTGGAACGACTCACCCGTGGACCGGGTGACGGCCCGTCGGTCGAGGTCGAATGCCGCGGTCCGGTGGACTATCTGTCGCCCGCGGTCGGCGCCGCGATCTTCCGGCTCGCGCAGGAGTCGGTGACCAACGCGCTGCGCCACGCCGAGAACGCCACTCGTGTGCGGGTACGGGTCGCGGCCGAGGACACGACGGTGCGGCTGCTGGTGTGCGACGACGGGGACAGCCGCCCCGGCCGCACGATCCCGATGGCGGGGTTCGGGATCTCCGGCATGATCGAGCGGGCCGCGCTGCTCGGCGGCACCTGCGCGGCGGGGCCGTCTCCCGGTCGAGGCTGGATGGTGACGGCGATGCTGCCGCGTGAGGCGGGGTCGTGACCGGTGAGACGCTGCGCGTGATCGTGGCCGACGACCAGGAAATAGTCCGCACCGGGCTGGTGATGATTCTGGACGCCCAGCCGGGCATCGAGGTGGTCGGTGCGGCGGCGGACGGGGCTCGTGCCGTCACGCTGGCACTCGACCTGCGCCCGGACGTGTGCCTGTTCGACATCCGTATGCCCGGCACCGATGGTATCGAGGCGACCAGGCAGCTCGCCGGGCCCGGCGTCGCGAATCCGCTGGCCGTGGTCGTGATCACCACCTTCGACCTCGACGAGTACGTCTACGCCGCGTTGCGGGCCGGGGCGCGCGGGTTCCTGCTGAAGGAAGCCGGACCGGATCTGCTGGTGCAGGCGGTGCACGCCGCCGCCAACGGTGACGCGCTCATCGCACCCAACATCACCGCTCGGCTGCTCGCCGCGTTCGCCGGTTCCGGGCCGGAATCCGTTCCGGCGCAACCGCTCAGCCCGCTCACCGCGCGCGAGGAGCAGATTCTGGCCGCGGTCGCGCGCGGACGCACCAACAACGAGATCTCCGCCGAACTCCACATCAGCCTCAGCACGGTGAAGACCCACATCGCGAGCCTCATGGCCAAGGTCGGCGCCCGCAACCGCGTCGAGATCGCCATCTGGGCTTACGAGACCCGGCGTCTCGGGCGCTGATCGGCCGAAAGAACGAGGCGAGACCGAACTTTCGGATGGTCCGGATCGAGCCGTGAGTCCGATGTGCGATGGCGGCCCCGGCGGCGAGGATTTCGGGTATGGCCTCCACTCGCGCCGACCGGCTGGTGCCCGCCGGGTTGATCCTGCTCAGCGCCGTGCCCGCGCTGGCCGCCGCGTTGCGCCTGGCCGATCTGTCCGGCGTGGCCGACGTGACCACCGACGATGCCCGCTTCGCCGCCGCGCCGGTGCCGATCGTGGTGCACGTGATCGCGGCCGGCCTCTTCACCGTGGTCGGCGCCCTACAGTTCGCGCCGACGCTACGTCGCCGCCACTGGCATCGCCGCGCGGGCCGCGTCCTGGTCCCGCTCGGGCTCGCCGCCGCGTTGTCGGGCCTATGGATGACCGCGTTCTTCCCGCACCCGGCGCACGACGGCGTCCTACTCGGCGTGTTCAGAGCCGTATTCGGTTCGGCCATGGTGGTCGCGCTCGTACTCGGCGCGAACGCGTTGCGCCGCCGCGACTTCGCGCGGCACGGCGCCTGGCTGACCCGCGCCTACGCGATCGGTCTCGGCGCCGGAACACAGGCGGTGTTCCTCGGATTCTGGGCGGCCGTCGCGGGGGAGCCCGCAGTACTCGCCCGTGCCCTGCTGCACGCGGCCGCATGGACCCTCAACCTCGCTGTCGCCGAGTGGGTCATCTCGCGGCGCAGCCGCCCTGACCATTCATCACCGATCGAAGAGGAACCCCGTGACCACATCGACCGCGACGATGCGAGCCATCGTCCAGCGCGCCTACGGCCCACCGGAGCAGGTGCTCGAACTGGCCGAGATCGACCGGCCCGTACCCGGTGACGACGACGTGCTGGTACGCATGGCGGCCACCAGCGTGAACACCCCGGACTGGCTGACGGTGAGCGGGACCCCCTCAATCCTGCGGCTCGGATCCGGACTGCGCCGACCCGCGACGCCGGTGCGGGGCAGCGACGTCGCCGGGACGGTGGCGGCCGTCGGCCGCGACGTCACCGATCTGCGGCCCGGCGACGAGGTCTTCGGCGCGGTGTGGGAGAACCGCGCCCGGAGCCGGTCCGGCACATTCGCCGAATACGTGGTGGTCCCCGCCGACCGGCTCGCCCCCAAGCCCCCTGGCCTGTCGTTCGAGGAGGCCGCCGCGGCGGTGATGTCGGGGATCACCGCGCTGACCGCCGTGCGCGACGTGGGCCGGGTCGGGCCGGGCACCCGCCTGCTGATCAATGGCGCGTCCGGCGGTGTCGGGACGTTCGCGGTGCAGATCGCCGCGCGGCTCGGCGCGCAGGTCACCGGGGTGTGCAGTACCAGGAACGTGGACTTCGTTCGATCCCTCGGCGCGGATCACGTCATCGACTACACCGTCGAGGACTACACCCGAGGAAACGACCGCTACGACGTGATACTGGACAACGTACTCAACCACCCGCCCGCGGCGACCGCCCGAATGCTCACGGCCGCGGGCATCTTCATCCCGAACAGCGTGGGGCCGGGCGGCGGCCTGCTCGGGGGGCTGCCCCGCGTGGCACGGGCCATGACCATGCGCTGGGGTTCCACCGACGTCCGCACCGTCACCTGCGTGCCCGACCGCGAGAACCTCGCCGCCATCGCGGCCCTCCTCGCCTCCGGTGAGGTCGCTTCCATCATCGAGCGGACCTATCCGTTCGAGGAAGCCGCTCGCGCGGTGGCGCACATGTTCGGTCACCGTTCCCGCGGCAACATCGTGATCGGTATCGACGGCCGGTAGTCGCTCGGCCGTGTCGAATCTCAGGCAGCAGCTCGTGTCGTCGTCTTCGACGAGGGCCGAGCGTCATCGAGAGCGAACGCGCCAGCGAGTGCGCTAAGTGGACGGCCTGATGCCGCGTTCAGGCTCGTCGGCGAGGCCCGAAGCCCGTAGTCGACCGGCGACTCCCTCCAGGAATATCGCGACTCCGTGGGCGAAGACCTCGTCGGCAGGGGCGGCGACATAGACGGCGCCCGCGGTGCGCAGGGCGGCATATCGGTCGGCGGGCAGGCCATCGAGCAGCCGGGCGAACCCGTCGGAGCGAGTGGCGCCGTGTGGGCCGCGTCCGACAGCGCTGCGCTGGATGTCCGCGGCGCCCGCGACGAATTGGATCATCGTCGTGGTCGTGAAGGCCGCCTGTTCGGGGGTGTTGCCCGCTTCGAGGAACAGCTCCAACGCGGCATCGACGAGGCGCAGGGTGTTGGGGCCGTATCCGGCGGTATTGCGGCCCACCGAGGGGGGGAGTGGCTGGGAGAGCATGACGCGCCGCATCTCGTGCATCAGCGCTTCGGCGTCGGCGCGCCAGCCACGGTCGGTGCGCACGAGACGGATCTCGCCCATGACGTGGTCGGCGATCAGCGCGATCAGTTCGTCACGGCTGGCGATATGACGATAGAGCGAGGCGCTGCTGGTGTGCAGGCGCTCGGCGACCCCGCGCACGGTCAGCGCTTCGACACCTTCCTCGCGCAGCAGTTCCACTGCGGCCGTGATGATCCGCGAGGTCGACAAGCCGCCGTCACGCGGCCTTCGTCGGTTCTCGGCCGCGGCGCGTTCGGCCCACCACTGTGACGATCCCGGCTCGAGGGATTCATTGCCAGAGAGGGCGGCGCGGGTCATATCCCCGCTCCGTGGTCGGCCGAGGCGAGGTGCGGTTCAAGACAGCGCATCCGGCTCCATCCGCTCGTGTGGACATCACTTGACAGTATGCGATCAACGCTCGCATACTACCGAATCAGAAATGGGAGCAATGATCGCATAGCGGTGATCGGCAGCTTCATGCTCGGGCGCTGAGCGGGTGCCACACGGCAACCGAAAGAGGTATCGGTCGATGAAGCAGCAGCGGCGAGGACGCAAGATCGCCATGACCCCGTCCGAGATCGATGCATTCCTCGCCGAGGAGCGGACCTGCCGCGTCGCGACAGCCGGCCCGGACGGGCCACATCTGACCGCCCTCTGGTTCGTCTGGGACGGCACGGCGTTGTGGCTCAACTCGGTGGTGAAGAGCCAACGCTGGACCGATATCGTGCGCGACCCTCGGGTCGCTGTGCTCATCGACGCAGGCCGCGAATTCAACGAGTTGCGGGGGGTGGAGATCCGCGGTGTGCTGACCCCCGTGGGCGAGGCCCCCCGTACTGGCACGCCCGACCCCGACCTGGCGACGCCCGAGCGGTTGTTCGCTCGCAAATACGCAGGCCGCGACGAGATGCACTACGACGGCCGTCACGCCTGGCTGCGTCTGGAACCACAGAAGTTCACCAGCTGGGATTTCCGAAAGATGTGACACCCCTGCCTATCCCGCCGTTCGGCACAACAATGGAGAAGTCCATGAATCTCGATGACATGATTTTGATCAGCGTCGATGACCACATCATCGAACCCCCGGAGATGTTCACGAATCATCTGCCGCGCCGCTATCTGGCCGACGCGCCGCGGTTGGTCCACCGAGACGACGGCACGGACGTGTGGACCTTCCGCGACGTAGTCATTCCCAACGCCGCGCTCAACGCGGTCGCGGGGCGGCCCAAAGAGGAATACGGCATGGAGCCGCAGGGGCTCGATGAGATCCGTCCCGGCTGTTACGACGTGCACGAACGCGTCAAGGATATGAGTGCGGGCGGCATCCTGGCGCAGATGAATTTTCCGTCGTTCCCTGGCTTCGCCGCCCGGCTGTTCGCCACCGACGACCCGGATTTCTCGCTGGCGCTGGTGCGCGCCTACAACGATTGGCACATCGATGAATGGTGCGCTGCCTATCCTGGTCGATTCATACCGATGGCGCTGCCGGTCATCTGGGACGCCCAGGCCTGTGCCGCGGAAGTACGGCGAGTGGCCGAGAAGGGAGTGCACTCGCTCACCTTCACCGAGAACCCCGCCGCGCTCGGCTACCCGAGTTTCCACGATCCGTACTGGAATCCGTTGTGGCAAGCCCTCGTCGATACCGACACCGTGCTCAGCGTGCACATCGGTTCCTCCGGTCGGCTGTCGGTGCCTGCGGTGGATTCGCCACCCGACGTCATGATCACCCTGCAGCCGATGAACATCGTGTCGGCGGCGGCGGATCTGCTGTGGTCGCGGGTTATCAAGGATTATCCGGGTATTCGCATCGCGCTGTCCGAGGGCGGCACCGGCTGGATTCCGTATTTCTTGGAGCGCGTCGATCGCACCTTCGACACGCACTCGACCTGGACGCTGCAGGACTTCGGTGGCCGCCGCCCCAGTGAGGTATTCCGCGAGCACTTCTTGACATGTTTCATCAGCGATCCGCTGGGTGTCCGGTTGCGCCACGACATCGGCATCGACAACATCTGCTGGGAAGCGGACTACCCGCACAGCGACTCGATGTGGCCGAACGCACCCGAAGAACTGCACGAGGTGTTCACCGCCGATCACGTCCCCGACGCCGACATCGACAAGATCACCCACGAGAACGCGATGCGGTGGTACTCCTTCGATCCCTTCGCCCACATCCCGCGCGAGCAGGCCACCGTCGGTGCTCTGCGTCGATCGGTCGCCGGACACGATGTGAGCATCCGGTCGCGCAGCCACCGAATCGTCGCGGCCGAGGAGAAGATGGCGGGCTATCGCGAACGCGCACGTCGCGCGGTGCAGACAGCGCGTTGAATCCGGCCGGTTGATCGTGGGTGGTCGACCCTGTGTGCGTTCCGGACGGCTCGCTCGGGGGCTTTGTCGAGTCCGCGCCTGCTGACCGCTCCGAACGCGCAGGTCACCACCCCCGATCGACCCCCGACGTCAAGTGCCGCGTACACGGGAGGGCGGGTGGGAACTGCGATAGAACTCCCCACCCGGACGTGACACGATGAGGCGCACGCCAGTCCCTACCTCGAGCCACACTCGGAATCGACTGTGGCTCAACGAAAACGATTCCTCCCCCCGCGTGCGAGTCGGCGAGCCCGCGATGGTTCGATGAGTGGGCGCCAGTAGCGAACCGAGACGCGCCTCGGAACTCGGTGTCGCGCAGCCGTGACCGATTCGAGGAGGTCAGTGAGCACCTGCTCCAGATTGCCAGGGGGACGGCGGAGGCGATCATCGCGCCGCGTTCGGCGAATTCCGCGACGCTGAGCCGCCCACTGCGAAATGATCGGACTACCGCTGTAGCGATTGTTCGCGCTCCGCGGTGCCTACGCGGATTTCGGGTACTCCGTCATGAGGAAGAGGCTAGCGGGGAGGTTTGAACATGGGCGAGATGTGGTTCGGCCACTACCGCCTGGAGCGACTGCTCGGCAGCGGCGGCACGGGTAGGGTCTGGCTCGCACGCGACACTCGCACCGATCAGAACGTGGCGCTGAAGGTGCTCGCGGCCGAGCTGGCCGCCGATCCCACATACCGGCAGCGCTTCACCCGGGAGGCTCGCCTGGCCGCCCTGTTGCGTGGCCCGCACACCGTGCCGATCCACAGCTTCGGCGAGCTGGACGGCCGCCTCTACCTGGACATGGAATTCATCGAGGGAATCGACGGGGCCGTGTTGCTGCGCCGCGAGGGGCGACTGGCTCCCGAACCGGCGGTCCGGATCGTCTCACAGGCCGCCACCGCGCTCGATGCCGCGCACCGGATCGGTCTCGTGCACCGGGACGTCAAACCCTCGAACCTGATGGTGACACCGACCGGGTCTGTCTGCCTGATCGATTTCGGCATCGCCACCCGCACCGGCCAGCCCCCGATCACCGCCACCGGCCAGATGGTCGGCACCCTCGGATACCTGGCGCCCGAGCGGTTCGCCGGGGCCGCCGACGCGCGTTCGGATCAGTACTCACTGGCGTGTGTGCTCTACGAACTGCTCACCCGCCGACGGCCCTTCGGCGACGGCGATTCGCCCGAGCAGATGTGTGCCCACCTGTTGGCGACGCCACCGGCGGCGAGTGACCTGGTCGCTGCCGTACCCGCCGAGCTGGACGCGGTGATCGCCCGCGGCATGGCCAAGGACCCGGGTCAGCGCTGGTCCAGCGCCGGCGAATTCGCGGCCGCGGCCTATGCCGCGGCGACGGGGAAGGATATGCCGACCGTCGAGATCTCGCCGGTGGCCACTCCGACAGCGGTGATCGCGACCGCGGTCGCCCCGGCCGCGTACTCGGGAACAGTCCACGCGACGGCCCCGCTGCACGCGACATCGACCAATTGGATCGCGGCCGATGCCGCGCGGACTCCCGTCGCACACTCCGTCGCGGGACAGTCCGCACCGGCGCCGGGCAGCGCGGCACCTCCGCTCTCGACGCGACCAACCACCCGCCCGAGGACATACGGCCCGCTGCGCGAGCGGCCGCGGTTCGCCGTCGCGGCATTGGCCGTTCTCGCCGCGGTGATCGGCGGCGCGCTCTGGCTCGGCAGGCCCGGCGCCGCCGAGACCGATTCCGCCGTACCGACCACCCGGCCCGGCACCCCGACGGCAGTCCCTTCGCTGCCCACCGCGGCACCGATCGCCGCGCCGGCGATCGTGAGCACTCCGGTGGTCGGGCAGCCATGTGATCCGGCCGTGTACGGCACCGGATTCGACGGCGACGGCGTATCGCTGCACTGCACCGGTTCCGGTGACAGCGCGAGCTGGACTCGGGTACCGCCGCAGCCCATTACGGTCGAGCCGAACATGGACGCACCCGGGGTCGACGACAACTCCGGCCCGAGCCAAGGAAACAGCTCGGGCCAAGGAAGTAGCTCGGGCCAAGGCAATTCCGGCAACAGCGGCAATGGCAACGGCAGCAATGGCAATGGCAGTAGCAACGGCAACGGCATTGGCAGTAGCAACGGCAATGGCAACAGCAATGGCAACGGCATTGGCATTGCCAAGCCGCCCAAGCCGTACAAGTAGCGCCTACCGGTCAGTGTTCTCGTGAGCGCGGCCGAGAACCGCTGATCGGTTGCGTCGCAGGCCGGTTCGGTACTGGTGTCGCGCTAGGTGGTGCGATCACTCCCACGCGAATGCTCCGACTCGTCGGTCGTCTTCGATGCCGGGTCGATCTGATCGGCACGTTCACGTTCCCGGTTCAGCGCGTCGCGCGAGGACGCGGCCGCACTGCGGTGTTCGGATGCTTGCTGTTCCAATCCGGCGGCGTGGGCGGCTTTGGCGTCGGCCTCGGCGGCGGCCGCGCGCGCCTTCGCGGCGGTCTCGTCGGCGAGCGCTTCACGCTGCCGGACCTGCCGGGACTGTTTGACGTTCTCGGCGCGGATCTGCTCGGCTTCGGCATGGCGCTGCTGCGTGCGTTTGCGCTGCAGCGCCCATCCGAGCGCTGCCAAGAGCAGAATTACGACGACCGCGATGACGATGATCCAAACGATGGTGCTGGTGGCCATCTTCAGCTCCTTGGAGTTGGTTGCTGATGAGCGATGTGGCCCGTGTACAGGTCAGAAGTGCGGACAGGTCAGTAGTAGTGGCGGCGGCCCCCGACGGCGCGGCCCATCGATCCCAGCAATAGCAGCACCAGGCCGATGACCAGGACGACGAGCCCGATGGTCCACAGGATCGGAATATCGAGGAGGAATCCCACGACGAGCAGGATGATTCCGAGAATAATCATGGCGACCTCTTGATCTCGAGGGAGGGACCGGAGGACTCCGGCCGCGGATGGCGCCGGTCAGTGTTTGAATGCGTCCTTGATCTTGGCGCCGGCTTGTTTGGTGTTGCCCGCGATCTGGCCGCCGCGCCCCTCGGCCCTGAGGCGGGTATTTCCGGTAACGCGGCCGACCCTCTTCTTGGCGCTGCCCTTGACGGCTTCGAACTTGTACGCGAGTTTCTTGGTGATACTCATGTCCGGTTCTCCTTGGTGACCGATCCGGCAGTCGTCTATCGGGCGCCCTCGTGGCCTGCGGCAGTTCGTCGCGGTGCTGCCCGATACGCGAGCACCGCCTCATGAAGACTCCGGCCGGATCGTCATTGCCTATGGCGGATGACCAGCGGTTTTCAAGTGTAGATCTTTAAGTCAACTCCGCTGGACGCTTTGCTGTCAACGTTGTCCGGCCTACGCGGGATCTGTCCGGGGCGACCACCTCCGCGATCAGTCGGCGAGGTCGAGCGCGGCGCCGACGATCGCGTCCGCGTCGATGCCGTGATGTCGGTAGACATCCGCGAGCGAGCCCGACTGCCCGAATCCGCTGACCCCCAACGACACCGTGCGGACCTGATTGACGGCGGACAGGAAGGTCAAGGTGTGGGGATGCCCATCCAGGACGGTCACCATCGGCGCGGACCGCTCCCGAGGAAAGACCCTCTCCAGGACCCACGGGTGGCCCGCGCCGACGCCACGCCGGGCTTGCACTGCTTCGAAGAGCAGGCCGGGGCTGGTGACGCACACGACGTCGGCGTCCACACCCTGAGCCGAGAGCCGGTCCGCAGCGAACAGGGTTTCGGGAACCATCGCGCCCATCGCGACAAGGGTGACCGCTGGTCGCGGCGCCTTGCGCAGCAGGTACGCACCCGCGAGCACATGGCGGCGGCGACGCTGACGTGCGGTCGGATCGGACGGGACCGCGGCCAGTCTCTGGTCGACGGGCCGGGTCGACAACCGAAGATACGACGAGCTGCCGTCGGGGCGTCCGAGTCGGGAGATGGCATCGAGCAGAATCCATTCGACTTCGATGGCGAAGGCCGGTTCGTAGCTGACGCAGCCCGGCTGTTCGAGTCCGATCGATGGCGTCGTGATGGATTGGTGCGCACCGCCTTCGGCGGCGAGGCTGATCCCGGAGGGCGTGCCGACGAGGATCGATTGGCCGCCCGCGTAGATGCCGTAGGACCACGGTTCGAGTGCGCGCTCGACGAATGGGTCGTAGAGCACCCCGATCGGGAACAGCGGCTGGCCCCACCGGCTCCAGGTGGCGCCGAGTTCACCCATCAAACCGACGAGATTTGTTTCCGCGATGCCCAGTTCCACGTGCTGACCTGTCGGCTTCTCCCGCCAGTGCATGATGGTCTCGGTGTCGTCGGCGAACCAGTTGTGGCGTTCGTGCGGCGCCCATACGCCGACCTTGTTGAGCCAGCCCGCGAGATTGGTGCTCGAACTGACGTCCGGGCTCACGGTGACAACGCGTTCGGCGGCGTCGGGCGCCTGCCGCGACAAGTCGAGCAGGGTCCGTCCGAGCGCGGCCTGGGTGGTGGCGGTGCCCGAGGGCGTGCGGCCGAGGTCTGCGGGCACGGGAGGCGGTGTGACATAGGCGGATTCGGTCCTGCGCAGCCGATCGGCCGCCGATCGGCACAGCTGGCCCGCCTGCGTTCGTTCATCGAATCCGCGCCACGGATCTGCGGGGTCCATCCCGAGGGCGGTTGCCAATTCGGCGAACTGATCGACGGTCAGCAGTGACGAATGGTTCTGCGGATGCCCCTCGGTGGGCAGGCCGTAACCTTTGATGGTGTAAGCGATGATCACGGTCGGTCGCTCGTCGTCTATCTGCGCGTATGCCGTGCGTAATGCGTCGAGATCGTGGCCGCCGAGGTTGCGGATGGCGCGACGGAGTGTGGCGTCGTCGAGTCCGGCGATCAATTCGGCGATCGGCGCCGAGCAAGCCCCGGCGCCGGGCAGTCGCCGCCGCAGCTCGTCGGCGCCGCAACGCAGCAGACGCTGATATTCCGGATTCGGCATCGCCAGAATTCTGGTGCGCAAATGCTCGCCGCCCGCACGCGTGAACAGTGATTCCAGCAGTGTGCCGAACCGGACTGCCAGCACCTGCCAGCCCGCCGCGGCGAACATGCTCTCCAGTCGCGCGGCGGCGATGTTCGGAACCACACGGTCCAGCGACTGGCGGTTCATGTCGACGATCCACACTATCTCGCCGAGTTCGGCGACGGAGGGGTCGAGGATGGCTTCCCACACCGCCCCCTCGTCGAGTTCGGCATCGCCTACCAGTGAATACTGTCGTCCGGTTCCGGTGCTGCCGGTTGTGGCGTTCACGTAGCGTCGCGCGATGGCGCCCCAGATGGGGGCGGTGGCGCCGATGCCGACCGATCCCGTCGAATAGTCCACGGGGTCGGGATCTTTGGCGCGGCTGGGATAGGACTGCAGCCCGCCGAACTCGCGCAGGGTCGGCAAATAGCGCTCGTCGAGTGCGCCGAGCAGATAGTTGATCGCGTGCAGCACCGGCGACGCGTGGGGTTTGACCGACACGCGGTCGTCCGGGCCGAGCTGTTCGAACCACAGCGAGGTCATGATCGACACCATCGACGCACAGGAAGCCTGGTGCCCACCGACCTTGAGTCCGCTCGGATTCGGACGTATCCGGTTGGCGTGATGGACGATTCCGGTCGACAACCACAGCACTCGACGCTCGATCTCTTCGAGGATGTCGAGGTGGCGATCGTGGACCCGCGTGGTGGCGTCCGGCGGGGGAGCCGGAAACGGTGCGGTCATGGTGACTTCCCTGGAGACGATCACGGCATGTTTATGCAGAACTGTTAGCTGAGTGCACCATTCTTGGAAGATCCGCGCAAACATCGATGGTATTTTTGATCAGAGTGCACGCATTCCGGTCGATTGCCTCGGTGAAAGGTCAGCAGAATGACAAGGAAGACCACCGGCGACGACATCGATGGTCGACTGCTGCGGGCGTTGCGGGAGGACCCGCGAGCGCCGACGATCGCGTTGGCCGACCGCATCGGTGTCTCCCGCAATACGGTTCAGGCCCGGATGGCGCGCTGGGATCAGTCGGCTGTGCTCGGGTCCTTCGAGCGGCGCGTGGAACCCGGATTCCTGGGCTATCCGCTGCGGGCCTACGTTTTCACCAACGTCAAACAGCGTTTGCTCAGCGAGGTCGCGGCTGCGCTCGACACCATCCCCGAGGTGGTGGAGGTACACGGGCTCAGTGGTGTGTCGGATCTGCTGATCCAGGTGGTCGCGCGTGACGCCGATGACCTCTATCGGATCGCCGGTCGGATCCTGGGAATCAAGGGCGTCAAACGCACCAATACGGCACTGGTGATGCGAGAGTTGGTCGAGTATCGGCTGACGCCGTTGATCGAGCGGCTCGCCTCGAGGACATCCGATCGGATACAGCCGTGAATGCCCTCGGGAACGCGCGGTCACGGATACGGCAGCGCCGACCCGCCTCGCTTGTCCAATGACACCGTCATCAGCGTGATCTCCTGCTGCTGGCCGTTGACGATGGATATCGCGCGGGCCCGGACAGCGGGGACAGCGGTGACCTCCGCCGCTGCCGCCGCCATGGCGACACCGCCCTGATGATGACGGATCATCAGTTGCAGGAACAGCACGTCGCGCTCGTCGCCGGTCGCGTGATAGAGCCGGGTCAGTTCCTCGTTCGACGCCATGCCCGGCATTCCCGCGGCGTGGCCGTGGTGGTCGCCGCTGGAGTCGGGAGCTCCGGGCTGCTGCACTGGCATTCCGGTCAGCTCCAGCCAGCCGGTCAGGGTACCGATCTCGCGCCATTGAGACGCCCTGATCTGCTCGGCCACCGCACGCACATCGGGCGTGGCCCCGGAGCCGAGCATGTCCACCATCGTGATCGCCTGCTGGTGATGCGCCGACATCTGTTGCGCGAAAACGATATCGGCGTCAGCCAGAATCGGCGTCGCCCCGGTCTCCGGCTCGCCGCGCCCGAACCAGCCGATCAGGACTCCGGCCGCGACGCACACGCCCGCCGCGACCACCAGCGCGACCGGCGTGTGCCACCGTCGCGTCCTCATCGCGGCGGATATACGGCGGGATCGAGCCGCAATGCCATGAATCCGTTGTCCATGCACGCGACATACAGCGTGTCGCCGTGGAATTCGGGCGGCGACAGGCACCAGTCGGCGGACAGGTCACCGCCGACGAGCCGACTCTGATCGTTGATGACCCCGTCGATTCCCGTCTGGCCCTGCAGGACTGCGCGCGCCAGCGCGAGGGTGCCGATTACGGGGGGCCCGATGATCGAACCGAGAGTGGCGTGCAGCGAATTCGGCAGTCGCAGATGTTTGCCCGTTTGCGCGGGCGGGTTGAAGTAGGCGATCTCGGCGAAATGATCCGGGTCGCTGACGTCGAAAACCCGGATGCCGGATTGGATCCAGCCGCATGCCAGTGTGCGCGGATTGTCGGGCCGATCGACCGAGCAGTAGTGCGCGTCGTAGCCGAATGCCCCGTTGCCCGCGCTGCTCGAGGCCCAACGATCCTGGTGTTGGGGCAGGTTGATCGCGAGCTTGACGCTGTTGCGCCAGCTGGGATTCGCCGGATCGGCGATGTCGAAGAGTTTCACCCCGCCCGAGCCGCCCTCATCGACGGTGAAGATATGGGGACGACCGTCGTAGGTGACGAAAACGCTGTGCTGGGTGATCTGGCCGTCGGTCCAGAATTTCTGACCGATATGCGGAAGCGGATGGCCGATCACGGTGTGCGGCATACGATTCTGCACTGCCGAGACGTCGATCACCGTCAGTCCGGTCAGATTCGACAGGAACATGGTGTTGCCGTCCGGGGTGAAACCCATACCGTGGGCCTCGATTCCGGTGAGACCGCCCCACACCACCATCGGTTGGGCGGGATCGGTGATGTCGACGGCGCTGATCCAGCCGGGCGCGATACCGGAAGCCCAGTAGGTGTTGCCGTCCGGGGAGAAATCACCCTCGTGCGTGGTGATCGGGACGGGCATGTTCAGCATCGAGCCGGTCGTGGTGTTCAGCAGTCGCGGATGCGCGCAGTCTTCGGAGATGTCGTAGACGGAGAGGAAACCCGCGCCCTCGATCAGGCCGACCCCGGTGCCGACGAGCAGGCCGCGGCCCCGGTGCACCTTCAGCGACTCCCAGGTGCCGCCGAGCATGGCCGGTTCGGACAGCACTGCCGTGCGGACCGGGTTGGCGGGATCGCTGACGTCGATGACGTGCACGCCCGCGTCGGGGCCGAGCAGGTTGGTCGGGAAGGTCGACGCGAGGTAGGCGCAGTGGTCGTAGGACGGGCTCACCGGTCCGGCGCCGAGTCCCTGGTACTGCCCGATCAGATCGATATTGCAGTTGTATCCGGCTGTGCTGCGGCCGGATTCGCGGTCAGCGAGCGGGACTTCGCCCTGGATGCCGGTTTCGGTCAGATCGCCCGCGCGGCACGACGCCGGGTCCACCGCCGTCGGCCACACCCCGGTGAACTCATCGATGCCATGGGATGGTGCGGCGGTTCCGACGGCCGATCCCGCGACCAGGACGGCCGCCGCCGCGAGTGTGCTCGCCGCCTGTGCGACCGACCTGCGCCGCCACCGCGGCGGTTCACCGGGCCTGGGTCCGCGCCATCGGCGCGTCCGGTCGATAGCGACATCGTTGTCTCGCCCGGTGATCATCGGTGGTCCTATCGTTCGGGGGTGCTCACCCGATCGGAGTGTTCCCGATCGGCATCGAATTCGTCAGTGGTGGCGTGGTTTCCGGCTGCCGCTGCGTCGCGGTGGGCGGCTTCGTCGGGTACGGGGTGAATCCGGGCCGTCCCGGTCGGTCGGGTAGCCAGCTCTCGCAGGGCGTCGGAGACCGCGTCCGGGAATTCCAGTGGCGCACAGTGCCCGCAGTCCAGTTCGATGAGGTCGAGCAACTCCGGCAGCTGGGAGGCGATCAGGCGCGACCGTGCCGGTGGCGCGATCCGGTCTCGTCGCCCGGCGATCACCAGGGCCGGGACATTCACCGAGGCCGCGTCGATGGTCGTCACCAGATTGACCAGCATGGCCCCGTAACCGCCGCGCCCACCGGCGGACGTCGCGCCGATCATGCGATCCAGTTGCAGCCCGATCTCCGCCGCGGCGGGCGCGCCGACCGCGATCTGCGTCAACAACTTGCGGCGCAACGGTATACGGCGCGGCATCGGCAGCCCGGCCAGTGGCACCACGGTCTGCGCTAGGCGACGACGGAGGCCGATCAAGCTGTCGGGGCCACGGAGAAACCTCACATTGTCCAGGATCGCACCCGGAGTGGTGTTCACGAGGGCGACTGCAGAAGCGCGGGCGGCGATATCGGCCGGATAGCGTGCGGCCCAAGCCATCACCGCGATTCCGCCCAGGGAATGCCCGGCGACCACAGCGGTCCTGTCCGCCGGGACCGTGGCGGCGAGCACCGCGTGCAGGTCGTCGGCGAGATGATCCATGCTGTAGCGCCCGGCGCGGGCCACAGCACTGCGGCCGTGTCCGCGCTGATCGTAGGCGACGATCCGGAATTCGCTGCCGAGCCGCTCGATCTGTTTGCGCCAGAATCCGAGTGAGCACAGGATGCCGTGGGCGAGCACGATCGTCGGCGCGTCGGCCGGACCGTGGATCTCGACGTGCAGGCGTGTCCCGTCCGCGCTGCGGACGTCGACGACCTCGAAGGGTAGGCCCGCCGGCGACGCCGAATCGTCGCCGCGTGACCCCGCAGAACCGGCGCGCCGTGCCTGTCGCATCGCGCGTCGCGCCTGTGGCACCAGCCGCAGCGAACGCGGCAGCCGCGGCACGGTATTGCGCGAGACCGCGGCGAGCGCGTCGAAGGCCAACCGGCGGCTGCGATTCCACGGCACCCCGAGTAGCTCGCGCAACTCCGGCGTCAGCAGTCCCGCGGTGATCAGCGCGAGTACCCGCCCCGCCACCGGCCGCACGGTGTAGTTCCACACGATGCCGTGGCGCAGCACGGGAACCGGCGGTGGCTTCGGCGAATCGACTACGGCCAGTACCCGATCGGTCATATCCGACCGTTCGAGCCGGGTGGCCGCCATCTGCTCGAACCATCGTGTGAACGCCGCCCAGTCGGGCGGCATATCCTGCTCGCGGACACCGTAGAGTCGTCCCACCTGACGCATCTCGAGATAGAACCGCTCGATCTCACCGGGACGCCAGCCGCGGCCGAGCACCTTCTGCTGGGTGTAGACGCCGTGGACGAGACTGGCGTGCACCCAGTGAAACGCTTCGGGATTCAGTGCGCTCCAGCGCGATCCGTCCGGTTTCGTGCCCTTGATTTCGCGGTGCAGCTCGCGCAGCCGCCGGGCGGTCGCCAGCGAGTCCTCGCGCCCGTAGACCACACCCATGATCATGTCCAGGGTGCGCTCGGCACGGCCGTAGGGATCGGTTTCGAAGACCGAGAACTCGCGCACGCCCGCCGCGACTACCGGATGCGCCACATCGATGAGCAGACGGCGCGAGGCGCCGAGTACGAACGTGAGATCCCCGAATACCGACCAGGCCACCGAATCCGGTCCCAGCGGCGTCGGCTCATTGCCGGTCGCCGCCCGCGTGTCCACCACATCAGTCATGAGACTATTATTAGCATAATGGTCTCAAGTGCAATACTGATCGGATGACCCGCCCGGGTGCGCCGCTGACCAGCCTGTTCGAACGCGCGATCGAACAGGCGGTCTCCGGCGCTACCACGGTCGTCGGCGATGACCACGTATTCGACGCCGCGCTGACGGTGCTCGCCGAGCGGGGCACCAGGGCGGCGACGATGGATGACGTCGCCGCACGGTCCGGAGTGAGCCGCGCGACCCTGTTTCGCCGGTTCGGGGGTAAGGACGCGCTGTTCGAAGCGGCCATGGCGCAGACGCTGCGCACATTCCTCACCGCGATCGCCACCACATTCCTCACCGTGACCGACCCCACCGAGCGCATCGTGGAAGCCTTCGTCGCCTGCCTGCGGCTGCGTCGACGGTTCATCGCGGGCAACCCCGACGCCGCGCACAATGCCGAGCTGCTCGCGATGCTGTCCGCCGGAGACCCGTCACCGCTCGATATCGGACATCGTTTCATCGCGGCCCATATCGTCGCCGGACAAGCCGAAGGTGTGCTCCCGCAATCGGATCCGGATATCCAGGCCGACGCCATCATCCGGCTGACACTGGGCTACCTCGTGCTGCCGAGCACCCGCTACGACCTCGACGACGAGCTGACCGCGCGGCGCATCGCCCGTCACGCCATCGCGCCGTTGGTCACGGGCTCGCCGCCGTGACCGTCGAACGACCGCCCGGCGCGTGGATGTCGCACTGTCGAATTCGATTGCCTTCGGCGACCATGACGTCAGGCTTGTCTTCCGGTAGGTAGCGACAGATGAGGACCGATCATGAACCCGACTCTCACCCGGCATGCCCGGATCCGGACACGCCGCACCGACCCCGCGGTGCGGCACGCGTGAGTACCGAACCCGCCCCCCTCGTGCACGAACCGCGGATTCGTCAGCACCGGCCCGCGGCGGATTTCCTCGTCGACCGGCCCCGGCTCGATACCTTCGGTGTGCGCGAAGCGATCCGCGTGGTCACCATCGGCCTCGTGCTCGGCGCGATGATCGCGCGCCGATTGCTCGGGTGGCTCGCGTCGACTCTGCGGCGCGGGGCCGAGCGGCCCACTCGGCGGGAGGTCGTCGCCGACGGTATCGTCGACGGATTCGAACGACTCGGCCCGATGTTCGTGAAACTCGGGCAGTTGATCGCCTCGGCCTCCGGAGCGTTCCCCCGTGAACTATCCGACGCGTGCCTGCGCTGTCTCGACGATGTGCCTCCCTTTCCCGCGGCCATGGCTCGACGCATCGTCGAGCAGGATCTCGGCCGACCGCTGTCCGAGGTATTCCTCGAATTCGACAGCACCCCGCTATCGGCGGCGTCGGTCGCGCAGGTGCACGCGTGCGTACTCGCCGACGGGCGCGAGGCCGTGGTCAAGGTGCAGCGTCCGAGGATCGCGCGCCGGATGTTCATCGATCTGCGCGCCGCGTTGGTGCTGGCCCGACTGCTCGAACGACGATTAGAATCCGCCAGGGTCGTGAATGCCGTCGGCGTGGTGCGCGACCTCTACGAGGTGACCGTCACCGAGTTGAACTTTCTCCTCGAAGCGGACAACCAGAGCCGCATCCGGGCCAATCTCGACGCCTTCGGTGACAACACCGAAGTCGTCGTCCCCGAGGTCTACTGGGAGTTCTGCGGCCCACGCACGATCTGCATGCAGCGGCTGCGCGGTGTTCCGCTGGATCGGTTCGACGTCGTCGCCGCGGCGCACGCCGACCCGGAGATGCTGATCCGGCGACTGGTGAAGGTCTGGTTGGAGGGGGTCATCGTGCACGGCCTTTTCCACGGTGATGTGCACGCGGGAAATCTGTGGCTCCTCGATGACGGCAGGCTGGCGATGCTGGATTTCGGAATCGTCGGCACCATGGCGCCGCCGTGGCGTGCGATGGTGCGCGCGATGTTCTACGCCAGCGCCTTCGACGGCGACTTCACCCCGGTCGCGCTCTCGCTGCGCGAACTGAATCTGTTCGCCGAACAGCGCGCCGACGATTCGGCGATCGGCAGGCAGTTGGCCATCGTGCTCGGTCCCATTCTGTCCGGTGAACTCGCTCGACTCGACCTACAGGTGATTACCGCCGCGCTGTTGGATTTCGGTCAACGGCGCGGTGTCGCCGGGCCCGAACAGCTCATCTTGATGTGCAAGCAACTGGGTTATTTCGAGCGGTACGCCATCGAACTCGCACCGGGATGGCAGCTCGGTCGCGATCTGTTCCTGCTGCGCAACATCTTTCCCGATGCGGTGGCGGCCAGGGTGACGCAGCACGGTATCAGTCTGCCGGACAACTGATTCGACAACCGGGCAGCAGGCACGGTGGCCTCCCCGGCCCCGCTCGGTGAACACGGCAAGAGCCGTCAGCGGCCGAAAGTGCGCGCCGTGGCCAGGGTGGTGACGCGGTTGTCGTTACCCGTGTCCCGGAGTTCTACTCGTCCCACGCCTTCCCGCAGGCGGGCCTCGGCGATGACCGGGCCCACTCGAGCGCCCAGCAGATAGCGCAGGCCGAGGAAGCTGAGGCTGTCGCCGGGGGCGAGGGAGAGCACGGCCTCCTCGGCGGCCAGGGCGATGAGGCCGCCATTGATCGTGTCGGAGGCGTTCAGTCCCTCGATCGAGTAGGGCAGCAGGACCGTTCCGGGGCCGACTCGTTCGCAGTTGGCCCGTTCGGCCAGCGGCATCGGCAGCCGGTCCGTTGTGGGGGGCAGCTCGACACTCAGCGTCGGCGGCAGTTGGACGTCCGGGTTCGGCGCGACCATGAAGGAGGCGGCGCCGACAGCGATCGGTTCGTCGTCGACGGTGAATTCGAATTCGGCGACGAACACCGACCGGCCGACTTTGACGACTCGCCCGACTACCAGCACCGTGCCCTCGCCGGGGGCCGGACGATACAGGTTGACATCGAGTTCGAGTGTCACCGGAACACGGGGGCCCATCACCAGGGAGGCCAGCAGGCCCGAGACGGTATCGGCCCAGGTCGCGAGGATCGAGGTGCGGAGAATGGTGGTGCCGGGCACGTGCATCTCGGGGGTGATCTCGGCGGAGCCGTGCAGTTCCTCGCCCACGCGTCGGGTCGTGAAGGCCAGTTCGCGCAGGATCTGTCCGCGTTTGTCCAGGCTGCTCGGCACGATCGTCACGGTGTCTCCTCATGGTGGTGGGCGCGCACGCGGGGGAGATCCCGTGGACCGCACGCGGCGATAATTGCATTCTCTAATTTGAGAATCTAACTTTCGAAGTTAGCACTACCCCGGCGCTTTCAGTCGAGTCGCCTGCGTGACGACGAACACAAGGCCGTGGCGCGGCAACCGCGGCCGGTCAGGTCGGGAATTCTCGCGATTCTCGCACCTCGCTGACGTGTATCCGACTGGCTCAACGCGACGTTGTCCGCCTCGGGAAAGAACTCTCGCCAGAAAAATCGGGGACGGTGTCGATCGGCGCCATCGCCCGTTCGACCTTGTTATGAGAGGGTCCGACAGGGATCCGGATAACCAGGGAGAAACGACCATGAAGTTCATGCTGGTGATGCGCGCGACCGACGAGGCATACGCGGGAATGGCGGATGTCGACTTCGAGAAGATGCTCGAGACCGTGGGCAGGTTCAACGACGAGATGATCCGCGCCGGGGTGCTGGTCGCGGCGGAGGGGCTCGATGACGCCGCGCAAGGCGTGGTCGTCGACTACTCCTCGGAGACGCCGGTGGTGACCGACGGCCCGTACGGCGAGACCAAGGAACTGTTCGGCGGGTTCTACATCCTGAATGTGGCGTCCAAGGAGGAAGCCGTCGAGTGGGCCAAACGCCTGCCGGTGACCGGACCCGGATTCAAGACCGAGATCCGCCGCGTGACATCCATCGACGAATTCCCGCAGGACAACGTATGGATCCAGAAGGAGCGGGCATGGCGCGAGGCCACCGGCCAGCTCTGAGCGAGATATCCGGCGATGGCTGATCCGACCGGTCGCGAGGCCGTCGCCGCCGTCTGGCGAATCGAATCGGCGCGGATCGTGGGTGCGCTCGCGCGCTATACCGGTGATTTCGCGCTGGCCGAAGACCTCGCCCAGGAGGCGCTGGCCGAGGCATTGGTGACCTGGCCGCGGCAGGGAGCGCCGCGCAATCCCTCGGGATGGCTGCTCACCGTCGGTCGTCGCCGTGCGATCGATGCGTTCCGCCGCCGTTGCGCCTTGGACGACAGGTACGCCGCCCTTGCCCGCGATCTGGGAGAGGGCGGCGTCGCCGCGGGAAGTGACCGCGCACAGGCGGATCAGGACGGTGACGATGTGCTGTGGGACCCGGACCAGATCGATGACGACATCCTCGCCCTGATGTTCATCTCCTGCCATCCCGTGCTGTCACGGGAGGCACAGGTGGCGCTGACCCTGCGCGTGGTCGGCGGCTTGACCAGCGACGAGATCGCCAAGGTGTTCCTGGTTCCGACCGCGACCGTGCAGGCCAGGATCACCCGCGCGAAGAAGACGCTGGGGGCGGCGCGGATTCCGTTCGAGGCCCCGCCCGCCGAGGAGCGCCGCGCCCGGCTCGGTTCCGTGCTCAGCGTCGTCTATCTGATCTTCACCGAGGGCTCCTCGGCCAGTTCCGGCGGCGAGCTGATTCGGTTCGACCTGGCGGGCGAGGCGCAACGTCTCGCGCGGGTGCTGGCCCGATTGATGCCGAACGAGCCGGAGGCGCACGCGCTTTCGGCGCTGCTCGAACTCACGGCCGCGCGTTTCCCCGCGCGCACCGGGCCCGACGGTGAACCGGTGCTGCTCGAACGGCAGGACCGCCGCCGGTGGGATCGCGCCGCCATCGCCAGGGGGCGCGCGGCCCTGGCGCGCGCCGCGCAGATCGGCAGGGGTTTGGGGGTGTACGGCCTACAGGCGGCGATCGCCGAATGTCATGCGGTCGCCGCCTCGGTCGATGACACGAACTGGGAGCGGGTCGTCCTGGTCTACGAAGCGCTCGGGCGTCTGGCTCCATCGCCGGTGGTCGACCTCAACCGGGCGGTGGCGGTTTCGATGGCGCAGGGACCGGGCGCGGCGCTGCCGATAGTGGACGAATTGGTCGCGACAGAGGCGCTGGCGAATTCGCATCTACTGCCGAGTGTGCGCGGGGAGTTGCTCACGCGCCTCGGTCGCACCGAGGAGGCGCGGACCGAATTCGAGCGCGCGATCGGGTTGTGCGCGAACGAGCGGGAGCGGGTGCTGCTCGGGCGCAAACTCGCCGATCTCGGGTGAGCATCGGCACCACTGCGCGAGGGCGGCCGGGATGCCGATCGTCCGGGGATCAGTCGGACCCTTCGTCGTCGCGATCCGCCGCCTTGCCCGAGACGCGGATGACCCCGGCGTCGAGGTCGAGTTCGACGCGCGGTCGGTGCTGCTCACCGTCGCCGGACTGGCTGCTCTCGTCGGTCAGCTTCTTGCCGGGGAACAACTCTCCGAAAACGCCCACGAATCCACGATAGCTCGCGCCGCGCACCGGCTTTCCTCCCTCAGCCAGGTTTCGTCGGTCGCCAGCGCCCGATACCGGCCGCGGCCACCGTCATTGCCTGATGCTCAACCAGCCCTCCATGAAGGCGTGGTAGCGGCAATAGAACGGGTGCGAGCCGATTTCGCTGGGTGCGGTGAATGTGATGGTTCGATAGGCTTCGACCTGCTCGTCGAAGAGTCCGGGGCGTCTGCTCGTGACGCTGTGCCGGACCGCGTCGTGGTTGACGACGGTGACGACCGCGCCGGGAGTGATCGTCGGCAGCGAGCTGAAGGCGAGATCGTCGATGGTGATGGTGACGGCGGATATCGGAGCGGGAGCGGGCGGCGGAATCGCGAGCGGCTGCTCGGAGGAGGAATCGCAGGCGGCAATCGAAACCAGTGCGAGTATTCCGCTCACCGCGAATCCCCATCCGGACCGTGCTCCGCGGTGACGAAGACGTGCTGGCACGGCTGCCTCCTGACGCGCGGTTCCATCCTGGTGTCACATGGTAAATGCCCGAGCGAATGTATTCGGCCGAACTTCGGATGACATTGCCTGAATTAACTCCGTCGAATACGGGCGCATGAATATGGCCGCCGCACAAGATGCGGCGGCCATTTCGTTACCGGATCGACGTCATTCCACGACTTCGACGATGTCGCCGGGGGAGAGATGTTTGTAGGTCGCTTCTGCGCCTTCGGGCGTCATCCGGATACAGCCGTGCGACTGTTCCTCGATCGGCCCGATATGGGTCGCGATATCGCCGTTGAAGAAGACCGCCCACTTCATCGGCGCATTATGCATCGTGCTCCAGTGGTCCTCCTTTTTGAACGCGACGCGGAACCTGCCGGGGGGTGTCTCGTAACCCGGCCGACCGTGGGAGATCGGGGTCGGGCCGTATGTCACTTTCCCGTCCTCCATCAACCAGCCCTCGTTGGTGGAAAGCCGCAGGCAGAACCGTGCATCGGCGGCACATGGCGCGTATACCGGCGCGGGTGGCGGCGGTGGGATCAGTGCGGGCAGACCCGGCACGTCCGGGCCGCCCGGCCACAGTGGCTCGGCCTGCGCCGTCGCGGTGAGAGTGAAGCCCGCCGCCGCGATACCTGCGAGAACGGCATATCCAGCCGCCCGTCCGCGTGATTTCTTGATGCTCATGAGAACCCCTTTTCCCGCTGCCCTCGTGTCGCTTTGCGAGGGTGATGCGTCCAGTACGTCGCCGAATATAGAGGATCGTCGTGAAGAACGAGCGATCTGTGCGGATCCAGGTCGGGATAATCAGTTTGCGCATCGCCTGCGTGATTTTATCGGGTGGGCAAGTCGGGGCAGTTCATTTTCCGAAGAAAGGAGTGGTACACGCCGATATTGCGATTCCCGCCCGAAACGTGAGCTATGTCGGTATTGTGACCGCACCGAACTCGAGGAGGTTTCCGATGCAACGACGCATCTCGGTTCACGCGCTGTGGCGCCACATCCGTCGCGGCCTGCTCCTGTACGGCGCGAGCGTCGGCGGCTCGATGCACTGCTACCAGGAATCGGTGCGCGAAGAGGCCGAGGCCAAGGCGTGGGATTGGTCGATCCCGAATCAGTGGTACGACATGGCCCATCGGGACTGAGTGTCGAGAACCGACGGGGGTGTCCCCAGAACCTCCGCCCAGATAAGTGGGGGGTCCGAATCACGTAACCGGTGAATGTTCCCGCTCGATGTCGCAGTTGATCAGCTACGACCGGCGGAGGACGTTGTGAATCATCTGGTGAGACTGGCGGTACCCCTTTTCGCGGTGCTGCTGCTGGCGGGCGGGGTGGCCGGGGTGGCCGCGGGCGCGCCCGACGGCTTGTGGCATTGCGAAGTCGGTTCCGGTCGGGTGCCCCAGACCGCGATACCCGAAGAGGTGGGCATCGATTCGGCCGCACTGGCCGCCGCGGTGGCATTCGCGTCGGATCCGACGCGCAGGAATGTCCAGGTCTTCCGGAACAACTGCCTCATCGCGACGGGACCGCACAACGCGGAAACCGGTGGGCAGCCATGGAATATGTGGAGCGTGACCAAGAGTGTGGTCGCCATGGTCGCCGGTATCGCGATCGACGAGGGACGGTTGCGGCTCGACGATCCGATCGGGGCGCACCTGCCCGCCGGACTCGGTGACGAGGCGCACCGGGCGATCACGGTGCGGAGTCTGCTCACCGAGTCCTCCGGTATGCAGGTCGCGGTCGCGTCGGAGGGCGTCACCGGACTCGTGCAACTCGATCCGAATGTGGTGGCGCAGGCCATGGCGATGCCGATCGAGCATCCGCAGGGCACCGTGTGGCAGTACAGCCAGCGTGCCGTCGACCTGCTCGCCTATGTGACGCAGCAGGCGGTCGGCGAAGATCTTCAGGCATTCGCGCAGCGGAAACTGTTCTCCCCCTTGGGTATCGAGCGCACCGACTACCACTGGGGCCGCGACCGCAGCGGGAACACCTACGGCTACGCCCACCTGATCCTGCCGCCCGACGATTTCGTCAAACTGGGGTTGCTCGTCCTCAACAAGGGCGCATGGCGCGATCAGCAGGTCATCTCGGCCGAATACCTCACGCGGGCGACCGAACCCTCGCCCGCGAATCCCTGCTACGGATTTCTCTTCGTCGTGAACGGTCCCGGTTGCGAAGTCCTGTTTCCCGGACTGCCGCCGGACGCGGTGCAGATGTCGGGCATGCTGCGCCAGGACGTCTTCATCGCGCCGAGTCTGGGGCTGGTGATCAGCTGGACGGGTGTCACCGTGCCCGGCGGGTCGGTCAGCTTCCCCCACGATGTCCTGCGCAACACCGCGGCGGCCTTCCGTGAACCGCGTCTGGCCGACCCCGGCCCGTATGTTCCACGCGAGGACATCAGTCTCATGGATCCGACGATCTCGAATCCGTCCACCACCCTCGCCGCCTTCGGCATCGGTCCCTCCGCCTATCCGGGGTGCGGCCCGGTGAGCTGCCTCGGGAAACCGCTCGGTCCGCCGATCGCCGGTTGGCCGCCGGGCTGTTTCGTCCTCGGCTGTATCGGCCCCGACCCGCAGACACCGGGAATTCGTTGAGGCCGAGGGGGTCACGATGCCGAGCGGTGCGCGCCCGTCTTCGCGGTGCGGTCCCCGGCGGAGCGGGCGGCTCGGATGGTTGACCCGGCCCGCCGCGCCGGGCATGGTGGGTCCATGGGCAACGCGGAGGTTCGGGCGGGCGTCGAACTGACCAACCTGGACCAGCCGCTGTTCGACGGCGCGCAGGCCACCAAACGGGACCTGATCGACTATCTCGAGACCGTTGGTGAGCGCATGGTGCGGAATCTGCGGGATCGTCCGTTGTCGGTGGTGCGGATCCGGCCCGGCCAGGAACCGTTCATGCAGAAGAATCTGCCCAAGTACACGCCGGAGTGGGTACACCGGGTGACGATCTGGGCGGACAGTTCCCGGCGCGAGGTGTCCTATGCCCTCTGCGACGATCTGCGCACGCTGCTGTGGTTCGGCAATCAGCGGGCGGTCGAGTATCACACCACGTTGCTGCTCGCCGAGCACACCGCGGGCCCGACTCATCTCGTACTGGATATCGATCCGCCGCCCGGCGCGCCTTTTCGCCAGGCGGTGCTGGCCGCCGCGCTGATCCGGCGGGCACTGGCCGACGACGGGTTGGCCGGCGCGGTGAAAACCAGTGGGGCCAAAGGGGTTCACATCTTCATCCCGGTGACCGCGGGCCTTCCCCTCGAGGATGCCGCCGCCGCCACCCGTGCGATCGCGGCCCGCGCCGAACGCATCGATCCGGATCTGGCGACCACCGCTTTCATCCGAGAAGACCGCGGCGGCAAGGTATTCCTCGATTCGACCAGGGCGGGTGGTGCGACGGTCGTCGCCGCCTACAGTCCGCGGGTGCGCCCGGATGCCACCGTTTCGTTCCCGGTGCCGTGGGCCGACCTCGAGAATGTGACTCCGGCCGATTTCACCATCCGCACCGCGCCGGGACATCTCGGCGACCGCGATCCGTGGGCCGCGGAAATGCCGACCCCGCAGATCCTGCCCGCCGACCTGATCGAGGAGGGCCACACCATCCCCGTCGCCAGGGTTCAGGCCATGCACGAGGGGAAGCGTCGCGCGCGGGCGCGCCGCGCGGAGTAGCGCCCGGCGCGATCCGGCGATTCTCCCGCGCGATCACGCGGGATTGTGAACGCTGATGTCGGGCCGGTGAGACAGGAGTGGATCGTGGAACCGATCGTCGCGGTGACCGGGGGAAAGATCCGGGGCAGGAATATCGACGGAATCAGCGCGTTTCTCGGGGTCCCGTACGCGGCGGCTCCGGTGGGTGAGGCGCGTTTCCGGCGACCGGAACCGGTCGAGGGCTGGGCCGGGGTGCGTGAGGCCGGTGCGCTCGGTGCGACCTGTGTTCAGGGGCCCTATCCGCCCGCGATCGAGGCGATTCTCGGAACCTACACCGTGTCAGGCCCGGAATACCTGAATGTGAATGTGTGGACGCCGGATCCGGGTGGCGCGGGCCTGCCGGTGATGGTGTGGATCCACGGGGGCGCTTTCCTGCACGGATCCAATGCCGTGCCCGTATACGACGGGGCCGCCTTCGCCCGTGACGGCGTCGTGCTGGTCGCGCTCAATTATCGGCTCGGCGCTTCGGGTTTCGCGGTGCTCGATGGCGCGCCGCCGAACCGGGGTCTGCTCGATCAGCTGGCCGCGCTGGCCTGGGTGCAGGAGAATATCCGGGCATTCGGCGGAGATCCCGGCAATGTCACCGTCTTCGGTGAATCGGCGGGCGGGATGAGCGTCGCATCGCTGCTCGCTTCGCCCGCGGCGCGCGGGCTGTTCACGCGGGCGATCATGCAGAGCGGTAACGGCGGCGTGGTGGCCACCCTCGATGACGCGCGGTTGCTCGGCGGCGCGCTGGCCGACGCGCTCGGACTGCCCGCGACGGCGCGAGCATGTGCGGCGGTGGCGCCCTCGGTGCTGCTCGCCGCGCAGGAGGCCGTCGCCGCCGATATCGGTCGCGATCCGAATCCGGCCCGCTGGGGACGGTCGGTGCTCGCGCGCGGGGCGGGCATCATGAGTTTCTTCCCGACGCTCGACGGTGAACTGCTCACCGAAGAACCCGCCGCGGCCATCGCCGCGGGGTCCGCGCGCGGCATACCGCTGCTCGCCGGATGCACGGCCGAGGAATTCCGGCTGTTCACCGTCCCGACCGGTCTGGCCGCCGCGATCACCATGCGGCGGCTGCCGTTCGCCCTCGCGCGCTTCGGCATCGATGCCTCGGTGATCGAGCATTACGCGGCGAATCGGCCCGATGCCACCGGCGGCGATCTACTGGCCGCTATCGTCACCGACGCGGTGTTCCGCAGCCCGACCAGGGATATCGCGTCGGCACACGCCGCCGCGGGAACTCCCGCCTACCTCTACGAATTCGCTTGGCGGCGCGCCGATCTCGGCGCGATCCATGCTCTCGAGGTACCCTTCGTCTTCGACACGCTCGCGGCCGGTCCCCGGCTGACCGGCCCGAATCCGCCCCAACGCCTCGCCGACGAAATGCACGCGGCCTGGATCGCATTCGCCACCTCCGGCGACCCCGGTTGGCCTCGCTACGCCGACGGCGAACGGGTGATGAACTTCGACGACCCGGCCTCCGCGCTGATTCCCGACCCGCGCCCCGACGAGCGTGCCGCACTGGCATCCGCTCTCGCGCACTGAGTCCTGCGGTATCGGTGGCCCGTCGGCCGTTCGACCGCCATAATCCGATGAGATGTGCAATGTTGTTAGAGCTCAACAGCATTGAGAGGGAAACCCGAGGTCGCCGAAAAGGCGCCGGTAAAAGGGGGTGCGGCGAGTGATGAGGTCGTCGAACACGTCCGATCCCACGCGTGGTGTCGGCGCGCTGCGTACGGGCGCCGCCCGTGGTCGGGGGCGGTCTGGAGCGGTTCCGCTGTGGCCGGGAATGATTCCGGCGTCCGGGGAGGCGCCGTCGCGCACACTACCCTCGTCGCGGGCTCTGCCCCCGCCGCGCACGCTGTCGCCTGGACGCACGCTCCCCGCGTCGAAAGGGCGTCAGCGCAGGCCGACGCGTCGCCCCCGCCGCAGATCCTGGCTGGTGGGATCGGTGGCGTTGGGTGCGTCGCTCTCGGCCGTCGCGGTGGTGATGGTCTACTCCGGCGCGGTGACAACGCCGCGCCAGGCGGCGACGGCCGCCGATCCGGTGCTCGGGGGTGGGCCGGGCTGCGAGCCGACCCGGACCGACCAATTGGTGCGCGGCAATGGCGTCGGCTCCACGGCAACCGGTCCCGAGACCATCCTCGCTTTCCAGCACGCCTATTACGTGAGCCGGTCGGGTGCGCAGGCGCGCGCACTGACGACCGAGAACGCCGCGGTACCGACGGCCGAGGTGATCGGCGCGGGTATCGCCTCGATCCCTCCGGGAACACAGCACTGCGTGCTGATCACTCCGCTGGCCGACGGTCGCTTCGACGTGGTCATCACCGAACTGCGCCCCGCCGCCCCCGCCCGCACGTACCGCCAATTCGTCACCGTCGCCGCGGGTTCGAACGGCATGGCCATCACCAAGATCGCGGCGCCGTCCTGAGACGTTATCCGCGACCCCGCTCGGATCAGGGGCGCGGTCCTGGCCCGCGGATCGCCGCCCACACCGGCCCGTCAGCGCGGACATCGGCTCAATCTTTCGGCAAAGATGCTGGTCAGGTCGATTTCGAAGATTTTCTCGAATCGAGAGGTGTCGATCGCGTTCGCCGGGGTATCCGGGCGTCGCCGAGCTCGAGACGGAACGAGGGATATCGGATGAGTAGGACACCAGCTTCTGCCGAAGGAACGCACAGCGCCGCCCGTCGGGACAGCTACGACGATATCGAGCCGTGGTTCGACAAGTTGGCCGCACTCGACGCGGACGACCCGCACCGGTCGAGCCTGCGCACGCAGATCGTGGAGCGGTGCCTGCCGCTGGCCGAGCACATCGCGCGCAAATTCTCCGGGCGCGGCGAGGATTTCGACGACCTGTTGCAGGTCGCCAGGCTCGGCCTCGTCCAAGCCGTCGACCGCTACGACGTGTCGCGCGGCGCGACTTTCCTCTCTTTCGCGGTGCCGACCATCATGGGTTCGGTACGCAGGCATTTCCGTGACGGCACCTGGGCGCTGCGGGTGCCGCGCCGCGCCAAGGAGGTGCAGGCGCTGATCCGTCCTGCCATCGAGGCGCTGTCCCAGCGCCTGGGCCGCATGCCCACCGCGCGCGAGATCGCGGCCGAACTCGACCTCGACGTCGTCGAGGTGACGCAGGCGCTGATGGCCGCCAACGCCTACCAGACCAATTCCCTCGACGCCGTCGCGAGCTCGTCCGATGAGCAGGCCCGCCCGTCGATCGCGGACACGCTCGGCGCCGAGGAGCCCTCCTACCGGCTGCTCGAGGACGCTTTGGCGGTGCGCCCGCTGCTCGCCGCGCTGCCCGAGCGGGAACGCCGGGTGCTGGTGATGCGGTTCTTCGAGAACAAGACCCAGGCGCAGATCGCCGACCGCCTCGGCGTCTCGCAGATGCAGGTGTCGCGCATCCTCACCAGAACCCTGAAGAAGCTGCGGGAACAGGCGCTCGGCGACGACCAGGAGTATCGGGTCGCCTGAGCGAGGGACGGCCGCGAACCGACGTCGGCCCGCTGAGCCTCATGAACCGGCGCTTGCCGCACTGGATATCGGGATGTCGGCGCGAAACAGGTTGTCCCAGCGGCGGTCCAGCCGCTGTTTCGCCTCGGGCAGCGCCACCGCGCCCAGTGTGCCGTCGTCGTCCTCGGTGAGCAGTTCCAGCTCCCGGAGTGTGCGCAGCCCGCCGCCGATCTCGAAGTCGAAGGTTGTTTCCCACCGCGCGCGGAACCAGTTCTCTACCCGCTGATCGAGTGCGGCCGCGGTCAGTGGGCGGTCGGCCGTGCGCAGGAAGTGGTAGGCCAGGATGGTTTCCTTCACCTCGGATTCCTCGGCAGCGTCGAGCAAATGGTGGAACACTCCCGCGTCGTTGTCGAGATTGCGGAAGTAGAGGTGTTCCGACAGCGTCTTCATCAGCGTGATCTTGCGGTTCTTGAATTTGGAGAACTGTCGCACCAGGTATCCGCCGAAGGCCGCCACCCCGGCGCCAAGGGTGACCAGCGCGGTCTGATCGAGCAGCACGGATTCCTCGCGTAGCCCGAGCCAGAACGCCAGCAGCAGTACCAGCAGTCCCAGCGAGGCGATCAGTTTGGTGACGAGAACGATGATCCCGGAGATCACCGCGGGCACACCGATCAGCAGCTTGTCCAGCGGCCGCATCCGCACTCGGACTCTCGGGTACAGCATCTCGAGGTCATTTCTCGGTACGTTCTGGAACATCTTCAGCAGGACGCCGCCGTTCGGCCGATCCGCGGTCGCCTGCGGGCGCTCGGTGAACGCGATGTACACGAGAACCTTGGAGTAGCTGGTGAATTCGACGCTGCGTCGCCGCAACCCGTAGAGCCACTTCACCTTCTCGGTGCGCTGCGCTACTCCGCGCCGGAAGAACATCGCCGTGTCGATATCGTCGTCGTCGATCTCCAGTCGCACCTTCACCAGTGAGTGTTCGGCGAAGGAGCGCTCGATCTCGGCCGCGTCGATGCGGGTGAAGTCGGCGGCCTCGGCCAGCGCGACGAGTTCACGTTCCACTGTCGCCCGTGCCGCCGCCCGATCCCGAGGTGTCGCGGCACGGATCGTCCGCTCATCCTCCGCGGGATCGACCAGTTGATAGGCGTCGAGCACCGAGTCACCGCGCACATGGAATCGGTGATGCAGCAAGGCCGCCAATAGACGCGCGAACTCCAGGAACGACGCGCGCTCCGCATCGGGCAGTTCCTCGGCACACAGCGAGATCACCGCGCTCTTGCGAAACGGCAGGAAGTGTTCGGCGTCCATCGGCAACTCCTCTCGGCGGGCACGCCCGTCGGCCATCACCATCAGAGGATGCGGACATCGACCGCGCACCGCGCGGGTACACACAGCGGAGCAGCAGTGTAATGCACAGCCGTGCGATGACTTTCAGGTCAGCCCGACGACCGCCGTAGCGCGTCCGAAGATCTTCTTCCCGCCGTATGTCGCGGTGAGCGCGATGACCGCCGTACGGGTGCTCGGGTCGACGGATTTGACCTTGCCCTGGAATTCGACGACGCTGCGGCCGTCGGCGCCCACGTACACCGGGCTCGTCATCCGCACGCAGTACTGCCGCAGCGCACCCGGATCGTCGAGCCAGGTGGTGACGAAACCCGCGCCGAGCCCCATGGTCAGCATGCCGTGCGCGACGACGCCGCGGTCGAGGCCGACGAGTTCGGCCGCGCCCGAATGGAAATGGATCGGATTGGGATCGCCCGAAACACCGGCGTAGTTCACCAGATCGCCGAGGGACAGCTCGACCCTGCGCAGTGGCAGTTCCTCGCCGGCCGACACCGTGTCGAAGGCGCGTGCGCGCGGGCCGGGCGCAGGCGCGGCAGGTTCGGGCAGCGGTGTCGGCCACCGCAGGAGTCGGGCCGGGCTGCTCATGTCGTGACGCTCGATCGCGGCCAATCCGGCGGCGATCCTGTCGGCCTCACCGGCGGCGTCGGACTGTGCGATCACCGAGGTGTAGGCCATGACGACCAAATCCTCGTGCTGGTTGGTGATGGCGTTCTCGATGACGATCATGTCGCCGCCGAACGCCGAGCGGAACGAATGCAGCGAGACATTGCTGGTGATCTCGTCGCCGACGAGAATCGGCCGGTGATAACGGAAGACCTGGTCGGTCTGCACGGTGGTGGTCATATTGATGCCGACGAGGACTTCGCTCATGGCCTTCTGGACCGAACCCATGAGCAGGCAGGTGAAGGTCGGTGGTGCGGGCAGGGCCGGATAGCCGTATGCCGCGGCGGTGTCCTCGTCCCAGTGCACGGGATGGAAGTCTTGGACGGCCCGCGCGTACTCCCTGACCTTCTCGCGCCCGACCAGGTAGCTGTCCTGGATCCGGAAACGCTGCCCGACGCGCGAGCGGATATGAGATATCGGCTCGACCTCACCGCGCGCCATCTCGACGACCTCCATCATCGAACTCCTCTCCCGGTTGCCATCGACCCACTATCGGTGGCAGGCACCCATTTGCCGAATGGGCGCGCCGACTACGCGCTGTAGCCGCCGTCGACATCGAGTTTCTGGCCGGTGATGAAATCCGCGCGATCGGAGGCGAGGAAGCAGACGGCTTCGGCGATGTCCTCGGCGTCACCGAAGCAGCGCAGCGGGATATTGGCGCGGGCGATCTCGAGGGCGTGATCGTCGAGTTCGCCGGAGCCGATCAGGCGTTCGGCCATGCCGTCGGTGGTCATACCGGGGCCGACGCAGTTGGCGCGCACGCCGAAACGGCCCTCCTCGGTCGCGATGCCGCGGATCAGGGCTTCCACCGCGGCCTTCGGTGTCGTGGACAGCCCGTCCCGAATAGGGAATCGGGTGGTTGCCGCACTGGTGACGGCGACGATATTGCCCCGGCTCGCCCGCAGATGCGGCAGTGCGGCGTGCACCGCGTTGAAGAAGCCGACGGTGTCGGTGACCAGCTGCTGCCGCAATTCGTCGGGGGTGACGCGGCTCAAGTGCACCATGGGCACGTGGGGGCCTGCCGCGTAGATGAGCGTGTGGATACCGCCGAGGTCGGCGGCCACTTCGGCGACGACAGCCGCGGTCCGCGCCGCGTCGGTCAGATCGAGTTGCCAGGATCTGGCGGTGCGACCCAGCGCACCGGCGGTATCCACCAGGTCATCGAGCCGGCGCGGTGACCGGAAGTAGGTCAGCGCGACATCGCTGCCGCGTTCGAGCAGCAGGCGTGCGGTGGCCCGGCCCAGGCCGCCGCTGGCGCCGAGGACGAGCGCGACACCGGATCGGTGACCGAAATCGTTCATCTCTACCTCTCGGTGCGGGGGAACGATCGTCAAGTGCGCGCAGACGATGCCCGCTCCCTATTGATAGCGCACCCACGCGACCCAAGCAAGTGCTTGGTTGACCGAGCGGTGCGGCCAGCCTCGCCGCGGCGGGCCCTCCCGAGAAGTCGGTGTGCGCTCAGTCCTCCGCGACGACGACGGTGACGTCGATATTGCCGCGAGTGGCGTTGGAGTACGGGCACACCGAATGCGCCTTGTCCGCCAGGGCTTGCGCCTCGTCGCGGGACAGATGTGGCAGCGACACCTCGAGGGTGACGGCGAGTTGGAAACCGCCGTCGGCGTTCGGGCCGATGCCGACCTTCGCGCCGACCGCGGAGTCGGCGGTATCGGCGTTCGCGGCTTTCGCGACCAGTCGCAGTGCCGAATGGAAGCAGGCCGCATAGCCCGCCGCGAACAGTTGCTCGGGGTTGGTGCCCTCGCCGTCGCCGCCGAGTTCCTTCGGCATGGCCAGGTTCACGTCGACTCGGCCGTCGGTGCTGCGGGCGTGTCCGTTGCGCCCGTCGCCGGTCGCCAGGGCCTCCGCGGTGTACAGAACCTTCATGGGTCGGACTCCTTCTGTGCGGCTGATTGGTTACCGACAATACGGTAGCCAGCAATTAGATTGTGTACAATCTAAATCGCGGTGGTCCGCGTCACAAAACGTTCGCTGAAAGCCTTGAGGATGAAGTTACATACCGCGTATCTTTGTTTCATTCACCTGGTGAGGGCGCTGGTCGAGGTGACGGCGCCCGATGTTTCAGGAGGCGGTATGCGGCGTGGAATCCTGGCCAGGGCGGTGACATCGGCCGGTGCGGACGCGCCGGTGGGCACCGCCGAACGCATCCTGGATGCCGCACTCGCGCAGTTCGAGACCGTCGGGATCAAACGCACCACGGTGGAGGACATCACCCGTCGTGCGCGGCTCGCGCGAGTCACGCTGTACCGGCATTTTCCCGGTAAGGACGACATCGTCGAGGCCGTGATCCTGCGCGAGATGGGCCGTTTCCTCATCGCGCTGGAGATGGAAATGGCGGGTTTCTCCTCGACCGAGGACAAGCTCACCGAGGGTTTCGTCTTCTCCGTAGCGTTTCTGCGCGAGAACACGCTGCTGAATCGGTTGCTGGAGATCGAACCCGATTCACTGCTGCCCTATCTCACCACCGACGGCGGCAGTCTGGTCGATACCGGGGCCACGTTCCTCGCCGTGCAACTGGCGCGCGACGCCATGGAGGATCGTTCGGGCGCGGAACTACAGGTCGTCGCCGAACTCGCCGTGCGCATCATGTTGTCGTTCCTGCTCACTCCGTCGCGCAGTATCGCCATCGACGACCCGGCCGACGCGCGCGCCTTCGCGCGCCGCCACCTCAATCCGCTGCTACTGGACCACGCGACCGACGCGCACCGGGTTGGTGTCGAACAATGACCGCCCGACTATCGCGCCGCAACAGCTTTCCCATCATGTCGCCACGTTCGACGAGGAGCGTCGCGATCGATCGATAGAGGAGGACTGCCATGGTGGCACTCCAATCCCGCAAGAGCCGCGTCCCGGAGAACGGGCTGTTCGTCGAGATGCCGAACGGCCTGCTGGACCGGGCCGTTCGATGGATACCCGAACGTCGCGGCGTACTCGCCGAGCCGCCGCCCGGTAGCGGTCTCAAACCGGTGCCGGGACATGCCGGACTGCCGTGGATCGGTGATTCGCTGCAATCGCTGCACTACGGGTCCGCCTATACGCTCGCCATGGTCGAACGCTTCGGAAAACTGGTGTGGTCGAGGGGATTCGGCCGCGATATGGTGCTCGCGGCAGGCGGCGAGGCCATCGACTCGGTGCTCGGCAATCGCGACAAGGCATTCATCACCGGGCAGAAGGATCTCATCGACCCGTTCTTCCACGGTGGTCTGCTCCTGCTGGATTTCGACGAGCATCGGCTGGATCGGCGCATCATGCAGCAGGCATTCATGCCAGACCGGCTGCGCGCCTACTTCACCAGGGTTGCCGAACTGGCCCAGGAGCGGATCGGGCAATGGCCGACCGGAGAGCCGATCAAGCTGTATCCGTCGGTGAAGAAGCTCTCGATGAATATCGCCGCCGATGTCTTCATGGGCGTGCGGCTCGGGCCGGAAGCCGACCGCCTCGCCTCGGCATTCGAAGCGATGCTGCTGGCCTGCGAATCGCCTCTGCGATTCCCGGTACCCGGCAGTCGGTGGAAGTCCGGGCTGCGTGGACGCCGCGAACTCGAGCAGTACTTCGCGCAGATGTTGCCGGCCAAGCGGACCGGCGACGGTTCCGACTTCTTCTCGGCGCTGTGTCATATCGAAACCGAGGACGGCCAGCGCTTCAGCGACCGCAAGGTCATCGACCACATGATCTTTCTGCTGCTGGCCGCGCACGACACCTCGACCATCACCGCGACCGTCGCGACCTACTTCCTCGGCAAGCATCCGGAATGGCAGCGGCGCGTTCGCGATGAATCCCTCGCGCTCGGCGCCGGCCCGCTCGAGGTGGACGCGCTGAATTCCCTCACCTCGCTCGACCTGGTGATCAAGGAATCGATGCGCATCATCGCGCCGGTGCCGTTCATCATGCGCAAGGCCGTCAAGGACGCCGAGGTCGACGGCTATTACGTGCCCGCGGGCTCGAATGTGGTGCTCGGCGCCGTCGCCAACCACTTCCTGCCCGAGTACTGGACCGATCCGTGGAAATTCGATCCCGACCGCTTCGGCCCGGAACGTCGCGAGGACAAGGCGCATCGCTACGCCTGGATGCCCTTCGGGGCGGGTGTGCACAAATGCATCGGCATGTACTTCGCCATGCACGAGGTCAAGGTCATGCTGCACACGCTGCTGTGCGGCTACGAGTGGGATTTCGCCGCGGACTACGAGATGCCGTGGCAGATGAGCGCCCTGCCGTTCCCGAAGGACGGTGTGCCGATCACGCTGCGCAGGCGCGGGTAGGCCCCGCGCGGCGCTAGGCGGACGTGCCGTCGACGAGGAACATGTAGCTCTTCTCCTCGACGCGCTCGGCGATCCGCCACGCGCCGTCCACGCGGACCAGCGTGTCCAGGTACCACAGACCGCACAGCATCAGGGCCTTCGCGCCGTCCTGGCCGGGGACGAGCATGGGGTTGTGACAGATGGTGCGCGCGGTGGCGGCATCGCCGTCGACGGTGATGGAGGAGGCCGCGACCAGGTGCTGGAAGGCGGGGAAGTTCGGCATGACCTGGGCGAGGAACCGCTTGGTCTCGGTGAGGTCACCGGCCGATCCGCCCATCGCCGAATAGTCGACGCGGGCGTCGGGGGTGAAGACGTCGTCGAGCAGATCCCACTGCTCGGTGTCGACGGCGTGGGCGTAGCGAACCATCAGGTCCTGGATCTCCAGGCGGTCGGAGATCTCTTGCAGCGATAACACGGGTGCCTCCAGGGGGTGCGGAGCGGGCCTGCGCAATGGCACCAGGGGTGCGGCCCGGTGCGCAAGAGGTGCGATCCGCGCGGCATATCGGGGGTGTTCGCGCGACGCGGATCACTATTTCGAAGTGATCCCCAACACATAACGACGCTATAACGACATGTATGTCATTCATGACTTTTGCGTCTCGAACTGCATTGATGTCCGAGTGTTGACCGGATGGTCAAGAATTAGTCACCGTTATCGGTGCGTGATCTTTCGCGAACTCTTGGTTATGTTGGTTCTCAGCCCGGATCACCGAGATGGGCTCGAACTCGAATCGCCGAACACCGTAATCCTGCCCCACGGTTCGAGAATCCCCGACATTTCCTGGGGGCAGGGTCCTGGTTGAGGTAACGCCGGGTCGGAAGGGCGCAGGCAGGAAACTTCGAATGTCGCATAACAAGATCAGCACCCGTGTCCTCGGATTCGCCTCGATCGTGGGCGCCCTCGTAGCCATCCCGCTGGGCCTCTCCTCGGCTACCGCTTCCGCCGCAGGTCACAACTGGGATGCTGTCGCACAGTGCGAGAGCGGCGGCAACTGGGGCACCAGCACCGGAAACGGCTTCAGCGGTGGTCTGCAGTTCACCCCGAGCACCTGGGCCGCCTACGGCGGATCGGGCTCGCCCGAGAACGCCAGTCGCGAGGAGCAGATCCGCGTGGCCGAGAACGTGCTCGCGGGCCAGGGTCCCGGTGCTTGGCCGGTATGCGGCGCGTACCTCTGAGTCTCGCACCGCTACTGACTAAGTCATAGCATTCGCTCGACGCCCATCGATTTATTCGGTGGGCGTCGAGCTATTTGTCCGTTATACGCGCTGTAAATAGCGAAGACCTGTTGAATCGAATAAATCTAGTGTGGCCGCATATCGGTGATGGGCCGTATCACAAGACGGTACGCGGTCTGTGAGCCGCCCCCGGTGGCTCGGTGTCTGCCCGCGCCGAACGGGGCGAGCCGTTCGACCAGGGGCGCATCGACCAGGTTTGCGTGTCCCGGCCCGCATGGCCTGTTCTTCCTCTAGCGTTGGCACGGTTGTGACGCCGAGAGGGGCTGCGAATGCGATCGGGGATGCTGGGACCGACGGAATTGCGGGAGCGGATCGAATCCGGCGAACTCGACACCGTATTGGTCGCCATGACCGATATGCAGGGCCGGTTGCAGGGTAAGCGTTGTTCGGGCCGGTACTTCCTGGACGAGGTGCTCGACCACGCCACCGAGGCCTGCGACTATCTGCTCGCGGTCGACGTCGAGATGAACACCGTCGACGGCTTCGCGCACTCCTCGTGGGAAACCGGCTACGGCGATTTCGTCCTCAGGCCCGATCTCGCGACGCTGCGCCTGGTGCCGTGGCTGCCCGGTACCGCCCTTGTGCTCTGCGATATCGAGCGGGTGCGGCCCGAAGGTGAGCCGGTGCGGGTGTCACCGCGCCAGATATTGCGGGCGCAGCTGGCTCGGCTGGCTGCGCACGGGTTGCGCGCCTACGTCGGCACCGAACTGGAATTCCTGGTGTTCGACGACACCTACGAATCGGCCCGCGACAGCGGCTATCGAGGACTGACCCCCGCCAACCAGTACAACGTCGACTATTCGATGCTCGGCACCGCTCGGCTCGAACCGCTGCTGCGCCGCATCCGCAACGACATGTCGGGTGCGGGAATGTACGTCGAGTCGGCGAAGGGGGAATGTAATCCGGGGCAGCACGAGATCGCCTTCCGCTACGACGAAGCGCTGGTGACCTGCGACAACCACAGCATCTACAAGACCGGGGCCAAGGAGATCGCCGCCCAGGAGGGGCGCAGCCTCACCTTCATGGCGAAATACAATGAGCACGAGGGTAATTCGTGCCATATCCACCTCAGCTTGCGCACGATGGACGGCGAGCCGGTCTTCGCGGGTAACGAACCGGCCGGTACCTCGGCCCTGATGCGGCATTTCCTGGCCGGTCAGCTGGACTGCCTGCGCGAGTTCACCTATCTGCTGGCCCCGAATATCAACTCCTACAAACGATTCGCTCCGGGCAGTTTCGCGCCGACGGCGTTGACCTGGGGTGTTGACAACCGCACGTGCGCGTTACGTGTCGTCGGCGGGGGAGATTCCCTGCGGATGGAGAACCGCATTCCCGGCGGTGACGTGAATCCGTACCTCGCGGTGGCGGCCACGATCGCCGCCGGTCTGCACGGCATCGAGCACGCACTGCCGCTCGAGCCGGAGTTCCACGGCAACGCCTACCGTTCGCAGCGGCCACGGGTGCCACGGACGTTACGGGAAGCCGCGCAACTCTTCGGTGACTCCACGGTGGCGCGCGCGGCCTTCGGCGATGATGTGGTGGAGCACTACCGGAATGCGGCACAGGTCGAACTCGACGCCTTCGACGCCGCGGTCACCGATTGGGAGCGAACCCGTGGCTTCGAACGACTCTGACGGTCCCCGTCCCGTCATCGGCCTGCCCACCTATCTGGAGCGCGCCGCTTTCGGCGCGTGGGACACCCTCAGCGCCGTCCTGCACCACAGCTATGTCGCCATGGTGGAGCGGGCGGGCGGGATACCGGTACTGCTGCCGCCCGCGGGCGTCGCGCGCCCGGAACTGCTCGCGCGGCTCGACGGTCTCGTACTGACCGGCGGGGCCGATATCGATCCCGCCCGGTACGGCGCGCCCCCCGCGGCCACCGCGTTCGGGGGATACACCAGGGCCGATCGCGACGATTCCGAATTCGAGCTGTTCCGGCTGGCCCGCGCGGCGGAAATGCCCGTGCTCGCGGTGTGTCGTGGTCTGCAACTGGTCAATGTGGCGCTCGGCGGAACACTCGTCCGGCATCTGCCCGATGTAGTCGGACACGAGGGCCATTCGGGTGGTTCCGGCTCTTTCACACTCGTGGACGTGACGACCACACCGGGCAGCCGGGTGGCGGGGATCATCGGGTCCGCGCTCCGGGTGCACTGTCACCATCATCAGGCCGTGGATCGGCTCGCCGCCGGGTTGGTCGCGACCGCGCACGGGGCGGACGGCACCATCGAGGCGGTGGAGGCATCGAGCGGTCCCTTCCTGGTCGGCGCGCAATGGCATCCGGAGGAGAATGCCGCCGACGATCGCCTGATGCGGGCATTGGTCACCGCGGCGGTAGCGCGAGAGGAGCGAGCGGCGTGACAACGGCACAGGTGATCAATCCGGCGACCGAAGAGGTCGTGGCGGCGATCGAACTCGCCGACGAGGCGGCGACCGACGCCGCCATCGAGCGTGCCCGGTCAGCCGCGCCGGGCTGGCGCGCTATCGCCCCGGAGGACAGGGCTCGATTGCTGCGCCGTTTCGCCGACGCCGTCGACGACGATCTAGAACATCTCGCCCGGCTCGAGGTCGCCAACGCCGGTCACACCATCGCCAACGCCCGATGGGAAGCGGGTAATGTGCGCGACGTCCTGCACTACGCGGCGGGAATCCCGCAACGATTGCTCGGCAACCAGATTCCGGTCGCGGGCGGAGTCGACATCACTTTCCACGAGCCACTCGGCGTGGTCGGGGTGATCGTGCCGTGGAATTTCCCGATGCCGATCGCCGCGTGGGGATTCGCTCCCGCACTGGCCGCGGGGAATACGGTGGTGCTCAAACCCGCCGAATTGACTCCCCTGACCGCGATCCGCCTCGGTGAACTCGCCCTGCGGGCCGGTCTGCCGGAGGGCGTGTTCCAGGTCGTGCCGGGTAGCGGCGCGGTCGTCGGGCAGCGGTTCGTCACTCATCCCGCGGTGCGCAAAGTGGTTTTCACCGGGTCAACCGAGGTGGGCAGACAGATCATGGCCGGGTGCGCCGCCCAGGTGAAACGGGTGACGCTGGAACTCGGCGGCAAGAGCGCCAATATCGTCTTCGCCGACGCGGACCTCGAGCGCGCGGCGGCCACCGCGCCGTACGGCGTCTTCGACAACGCGGGTCAGGACTGCTGCGCCCGTTCCCGTATTCTCGTGCAGCGCAGCGTTTTCGATCGATTCCTCGAACTGCTGGAACCGGCCGTCGCGGGCGTGCGGGTGGGTGATCCGAATGAGGAGGCCACCGAGATGGGCCCGTTGATCTCGGCCGCGCACCGGGCGCGCGTTGCCGGGTTCATCGAGCCGTCGACGAAGATCGCCTACATCGGAGCCCGCCCCGACGGTCCCGGATTCTGGTATCCGCCGACGGTGGTGCTGCCCGCGGGACCGGACGACCGGCTGCTGACCGAGGAGATATTCGGCCCGGTGGTCGCGGTACTGCCCTTCGAGGACGAGACCGACGCCGTCCGGATCGCCAACGACACCGAGTACGGTCTGTCCGGCTCCATCTGGACCAACGATGTGGGGCGGGCGCTGCGGGTGGCGCGCGGGGTCGAGGCAGGGAATCTGTCGGTGAATTCCCATTCCTCGGTGCGGTATTGGACGCCGTTCGGCGGATACAAGCAGTCGGGTCTCGGGCGTGAGCTCGGTCCCGACGCCGCGATCGCCTTCACCGAGACCAAGAACGTCTTCATCGCCACCTAGCAGTACCGGGCTTTCCGAAAAGGAGATGCGTTGCAGCGCTTACAGGATCGAGTCGCCGTCGTCACCGGCGGCGGGAGCGGTATCGGCCTGGCGACGGTGCGCCGGTTCGCTGCCGAGGGCGCCACGGTCGTCGTCGCCGATATCGATGCCACGGCGGGCGCGGCCGCCGCGCGGGAGGTGGGCGGTACGTTCGTGCGGGCCGACGTCACCGACGAGGATCAGGTGCGCGCGCTGTTCCGCACGGCCGTCGATACCCACGGCGGTCTGGACATCGCCTTCAACAACGCGGGAATCTCACCGCCGGAAGATGATTCGATTCTCACCACCGGTCTCGACGCCTGGCAGCGGGTGCAGCAGGTGAATCTGACCTCGGTCTACCTGTGCAGCAAATACGCGATCGAGCACATGCTGGCACGAGGCCGCGGTTCGATCATCAATACCGCCTCGTTCGTGGCGGTGATGGGCGCGGCGACATCGCAGATCTCCTACACCGCGTCCAAGGGCGGCGTGCTGGCGATGAGCCGGGAACTGGGCGTGCAATTCGCCCGTCAGGGCATCCGGGTCAACGCGTTGTGCCCCGGTCCGGTGAACACGCCGTTGCTCCGGGAACTGTTCGCCAAGGATCCGGAGCGTGCGGCCCGTCGCCTCGTCCACATCCCCGTCGGCCGTTTCGCCGAACCCGAGGAGATCGCGGCCGCGGTGGCCTTCCTCGCCAGTGACGATTCCTCGTTCATCACCGCCTCCCAATTCCTGGTGGACGGCGGCATTTCCGGGGCTTATGTGACCCCGCTGTAGGAGCGGGCGCGGCTCGTATCCGCCGCCGCTGTGACGTAGATCGCTATTTCCCATATCTCCGCAGGTATCCGCTGCTGTGCGGGGGCTCTGTCGAGCGCGCCTGTTGTTTGCCTCGGGTGCAACGCGGGTATCGGTCGTTGTCGTGCCGGTTCTGGGAAAGCCCCGGAACCGGCCGTACCGATCGAGGTCCGCGGGACAGGGCCGGAAGAGGAGACGCGATGACCGACAATTCCACGGAGCAGGGGCAACTCCGTCGCTCGGTCGCCGCGTCGGCCATGGGCAATGCCACCGAATGGTTCGACTACGGCGTCTACGCCGCCACCGCGACCTACCTCACCGATGCCTTCTTCCCCGGTGATCTCGGCACCATCGGCACCATGCTCGGCTTCGCGGTGTCATTCGTCCTGCGCCCCCTCGGCGGCATGGTCTGGGGCCCGCTCGGTGATCGAGTCGGCCGAAAGGCCGTGCTGGCCACCACGATTCTGCTCATGGCCGCCGCCACCGGCGCCATCGGGCTCGTGCCGAGTCACGCCACCATCGGGGTGGCCGCGCCGATTCTGCTGATTCTGCTGCGCGTGGTGCAGGGCTTTTCCACCGGCGGTGAATACGGCGGGGCCGCAACCTATCTGGCCGAATGCAGTACCGATCGCAAACGCGGCTTCCTCGGTAGCTTCCTCGAATTCGGCACACTCGGCGGATTCGTCGGCGGCTCGGCGGTGGTTCTGGTCTGCCAGCTCGCGCTCGGTTCGGACGCCATGCGCGACTGGGGGTGGCGGATCCCGTTCCTGCTCGCCGTGCCGCTCGGACTGATCGGCTGGTATCTGCGGTCGCGCCTGGACGAATCCCCTGTTTTCGAAGAAGTCGCGGACAACCCGAGCCCGCCGGGCGGACTGCGCGAGGTGTTGACCACCTATCGCCGCGAAACCCTGACGCTGGCCGGTCTCGTCGTCGCACTCAATGTCGTGAACTACACCCTGCTCACCTATCAGCCCACCTACCTGGAGAAGACCATCGGGATGGGGGAGTCGGCCACCACCGCGATGATGCTCACCGGGCAGGTGGTGATGATGCTGGTGCTGCCCTTCTTCGGCGGTCTGTCCGACCGGGTCGGGCGACGTCCGATGTGGTTGTTCTCCCTGGTCGGGCTCGCGGTGCTCGCGGTGCCGATGTACTGGCTGATGGGACAGGGAACGCTGTGGGCCATCACCGGTTTCATCGTGCTGGGACTGCTCTACGTGCCGCAGCTGTCCACCATCAGCTCGACCTTCCCCGCGATCTTCCCGACCCACGTGCGCTATGCCGGGTTCGCACTCGCCTACAACGTGTCCACCGCGGCGTTCGGCGGCACCGCGCCGCTGGTGAACGAAGCCGTGATCGAGGCGACCGACTGGGCGCTGTTCCCCGCGCTCTACATGGTCGGCGCGTCCCTCGTCGGCCTGGTCGCCTGGTCCTTCCTGCGGGAGACGGCAGGCACATCGCTGCGCGGTACCGAGGTACCCGACGCCGAGACGCCGACGACCCCGATCCCCGTGCGGGCCGCGACCTGACCCCGCCTGCGGCAGGTATTGTCGAGATCGCGGGCGGGTAACTGTCTCGCGGCGGCGAGCAGCACGAACGCGGGTGAAAACACCGAACGAAAGGGAGATGCGCGTGCAGATTCAGATCAACACCGACAGCAATATTCACGGCGGGGAAGACCTGATTCGGCGGGCGGAGGACAGGATCTCCTCGATACTCGAGCGTTTCGAATCGCAGCTCAGTCGGGTCGAGGCCCATCTGAGTGACCAGAACGCCGATAAGGGCGGCCCGGAGGACAAGCAGTGTGTGCTCGAGGCGCGTCCCAACGGTCAGCAGCCGGTGGCGGTGACCCATCGCGCCGATACCGTCGAAGCGTCCTATACGGGAGCCGCCGACAGTATGGCCAAATTGCTCGACAGCCGTTTCGGACGGTTGCACCAGACCAAGGGCGGCGAATCCATCCGGCATCTGCCCGCCGACTGAGCGGTGACGGCCGGGTGACGTACTCGCGTCCGCCCGGCCCCGACGCTTCGTCAGGGCTTCCAGCCGGTGACCCACAGCCAGGTGGCGTGTGAGGGCGGTTCTACGGCTGGTCGGTGGGTGCGATACCCATTGTGTGCAAGGCCCAGTTCCGGGCGGCTGCTCGCTGGGTGAGGGGGTAGCGGCGCGCGCGGAAAAGTCGTAGTCCTCGCCGTCGTGGGTGAACCAGATGGTAGCGAATCCCGCGCCACATACCGGGGAGAGCGGAACGGCACATAGGTGGCGACGTTCAGTTGGGGGCTCGGGATGTGGTCGTCGTCGTTCACCGCTTGTGTTTCCCATTTCGAAATCGACTATGGCGCAAAGTATCCCAAGGACGGTCGCCGAAATCGTCGACAACCCCGGCGTCTTCGGCCCGCGCGGCCGACACCACCGGAAACGGAGGTCGCCTGAAAAGTGGCGATCGTCGCTGTCGACGTCGAGGTCGGGGTTGTGGCAGACAGAAGAATCCGGGAATACCACCGGTTCGGCCACCGTTGTCGATCATGATTTCGACACGAAAGGCTGTTCAGATGCGTGCACTAGTGGTGGATCCGCGCCAGCCGGAGTCGGTACGACTCGCCGATATCGCCGAGCCGGTTGTCGCCACCGACGATGTGCTTGTCGAGGTCCATTACGCCGCGTTGAACCACGGAGATTTGAACGACGCCCGATCCGGCCGAGTCCCGGCGGGCGCGGTACTCGGCTCGGATATCGCCGGCGTTGTACTGCGCTCGGGTCCAACCGGGCCGCCGGCTGGGACCCGCGTGGTCGCGCTTGCGGCGGGAGCGTTTGCCGAGCAGGTCGTCGTCGCCCCCGGTTCGCTTGCCGAGGTGCCGACCACCGTGGATCTCGCCCACGCGGCGGCACTCCCGGTGGCCGGTGTGGCGGCGCTGCGGGCGCTGCGCGCGTGCGGCTCACTGCTCGGCCGACGGGTGGTGATCACCGGAGCATCCGGTGGTGTCGGCCGGTTCGCCGTGCGGCTCGCCTCCATCGCCGGGGCGCACGTGATCGCCTCGGTGGGCAGGCATGAACGCGGTGTCGGCATGAAGGAGCTGGGTGCCGACGAGGTGGTGGTCGGTCTCGACGGCATCGACGCACCCGTCGACGTGGTGGTCGACAACGTCGGCGGCCCGCAGCTGGTCTCGGCGTGGCAACTTCTCGCGCCCGGCGGCACCGTCCAGAGCATCGGCTGGACATCGGGCGAGCCCGCGGTGTTCCCGCCGTACTCGACGATCGGGTCGCCGAAATCGCTCACATCGTTTCTGATCGAGGGCCGGGCTGCCGATGATCTGGCCGATCTCGTGCGCCTTGTCGAGTCCGGCGCTCTTCCGGTCGAGATCGGTTGGCAAGGGCCACTGGAACGGTTCTTCGAGGCCACCGACGCGTTGCGCGACCGGCGAATCAACGGCAAAGCCGTCCTCACGATAACCGCACCAAGTCCTGGCGAACTCCCGCACACAACTGATTCACGATCAGCGAGATAGGACACCCCGCCGCCATCGGCATCGACCATCCCGAGGCCGGGCCGATCGAGTCGGAGCTGTATCCGCCTCGGCTGGTGGAGAATCCGGATCTACTGCCGGTGGTGCGGCTCCCGGTGACCGGTGCGGATCGGAGGCGGGTGGCGGGTCAGCTGGACTCGTAGTCGATGGTGACGTCCCCGGAGGCGTCGTCGGAGTGGACGTCCTCGGTGTCGGTGTCTTCGGTGCCGATGTCGTCGGGGTCGGGCCAGCCGTCCTCGATGACCAGCCTTCCGGTGCGCAGCATCTCGGTGTACTGCTCGGCGACCAGCGCGGTCGGATAACTCGGCCAGTAGGACACCGCGCCGGTGGATTTGTCGATGACGCAGACCGATCCGCCGACCGCGGGGGGCGGTAATCCCTCCGTCTGCAATCCCTCCGTCTGCAATCCCTCCTTCTGCGCCGCCCCGGCGCCGAAAACGGCGACCACGGTGAATCCGGTATCGAATTCGGTGACCACAGTGCTGATTCCGGCCGCGGCGTCACCGGGATCGGTGAGGTGCAGATCGGCGATGCGTCGTGCTTCGGCGAGATCGACCGGGACGGCCGCTTCGGTGGGATAGGCGTGGACTTCCATGGTGCCCCTTTCACTGGGCCTTGCCTATCACCGACGCGGTACGCGTGGCGTCCTGTTCTCGGAAATTCGTGACCAGGAACAGTTGCGGCTCAATCGAACTGAACGGTAGCGAGCATAGCCCTGGCCAGGGTTTCCGGATCATCCGACGTGGTCAGCGCCGAATTCACCGGGGCTTCCTCGTGCCACAGCGTGGCGAAGCCGCGAACGAGCGACCAGGCCGCCAACTGGATGGCCCGATCGCGCCGTGGCGACTGCCGAACCCGGCCGCGCTGGTCACCGTCACCGGAGTTCTCGAACTGGCGGTCGCGGTGGGTCTGCTCATTGCGTCGACCTCGAAACTCGCCGCCGAGTGCCTGGCCCTGCTGTTGATCGCGATGTTCCCGGCGAATATCCACGCGGCCCACGCCGACATCGGTGTGAAGTCGATGCCATTGCCGCTGCGCACCCTGGTCCAACTCGGTATTCCTTGGTGCGTCCGCGCTGGTGGTCTTCGGATAACCGTGCGGTGCGCGGGGCGAACGTGAAGGGCCCCGGTGGGCCCTGTTCCCCCCTCCTGGAACAGGCCCCTCCGGGGCTGAAATAAATATGCCTTGGGGGCCTTGACAGAGGCTTAACGAGGACTTAAGAGCCGTCAGCGCCGGGTTTCGGAGAGCTGGGCGAGGAATTCGGCGTTGGTCTGGGTGCGGCGCAGACCCTCCATCAGCAGTTCGAGGGATTGGGTGCCATCGACCGCGGCGAGGGTGCGGCGCAGGAGGTGCGTAGCCGCCAATTCGTCCGGGTCCAGCAGCAATTCGTCCTTGCGGGTGCTGGATTGGGCGATATCCACTGCGGGGAAGATCCGCTTGCTCGCGGCGGCGCGATCCAATTTGAGTTCGGCATTGCCGGTGCTCTTGTACTCCTCGAAGATCACCGTGTCGGCTTGCGAGCCGGTTTCCACCAGGGTGGTGGCGATGATGGTGAGCGAACCCCCGTACTCGATATTGCGGGCCGCGCCGAGGAAACGCTTGGGCGGGGCGAGGGCTGCCGCGTCGATGCCGCCGGAGAGGATGCGCCCGGAGGCGGGTGCGGCGAGGTTGTAGGCGCGAGCGAGCCGGGTCAGGGAATCGAGCAGAACCACCACGTCGCGGCCCATCTCGACGAGACGTTTGGCTCGCTCGATGGCGAGTTCGGCCAGGGCGACGTGCTCTTTCGGGGAGTGGTCGAAGGTGGCGGCGGCGATATCGCCGGGTACGGACCGCGCCAAATCGGTGACCTCCTCGGGGCGTTCGCCGACGAGGACGAGCACGAGTTCGCATTCCGGGTGGTTCTTCGCGATTCCGTGCGCGATCGATTGCAGAACCGAGGTCTTACCCGCCTTGGGCGGTGCGACGATCAGTGCCCGCTGCCCCTTGCCGATGGGCATGACCAGATCGGTGACCCTCGTGGTCATCTCGTGCTGCTCGGTTTCCAGGCGGAGGCGCTGATCGGGATAGATCGGGGTGAGATCGGCGAATACGGGCCGGAGTTTCGCCCGGGCCGGATCGAGGCCGTTCACGGTCTCGACCCGGGTGAGCGGGTCGAGACGATCGCCCTTCGTCGCGGCGCGAGCGGTTCCGATGACGAAATCGCCGCGGCGCAAACCATTGTCGTGGACCAGTCGCGGTGCGACGTGGAGGTCACGCGGGTCGGGAAGATAGCCCTCTACGCGCAGTGTCGCGTGATTGCCGACGATATCGAGAATTCCGCTGACGGAACGCTCTGCGGCACGCGAATTTTCGGTCGAGTTCTGGGTAGATGTGTTGTCTTTCAAAAGTTTTCCTTGGTGTGAGAAAGGTGATCCGGTGCGTCGCCGAGTGTTCGAGCGAGCCGGAATCGTCGGATCGCAACCCGCGAGGGGTATGCCGATCCGGGTGATCGCGGATGTCTGAAGTGGTAAGTCCGTCGTGACGGCGCGCGGCCATTCGGCAGGAAGCGCGGACTCACTTGCGGGAGATCTGGTCTGCATCCACAAGGAGAAAATCCACTAGAAGAAGACTGCACCGAGACTACCGGTACGGTTCTACAATTGCAACGAACTGTTGAGCTCGTCTGATCGTATCCCCTGAAGTCATTCACAACGAGGGAGTTACGCATGGCCGCGTTGAAGCCGTTCTACGAGGATGTCCAATCGCATTACGACCTGTCCGACGAGTTCTATCGGATATTTCTGGACCCGACTATGACCTACAGTTGCGCCTACTTCGAAGACGAAGACATGACGTTGGAGCAGGCTCAGCTCGCCAAGATCGACCTCGCGCTGGACAAGCTCGGCCTGGAACCGGGCATGTCGGTGCTCGATATCGGATGTGGTTGGGGCGCAACGATGTTCCGTGCGGCCGAGAAATACGGGGTCCGGGTCGTCGGACTCACGCTCAGTCGCAATCAACACGATCACGTGGCGAACGAGATCGAACGCCGCGAGTTGCCCGGGGTGGAGGTGCGGTTGCAGGGCTGGGAGGAATTCGACGGCCGCGTCGATCGGATCGTCAGCATCGGCGCATTCGAGCACTTCCGGCGTGAACGCTACCAGGATTTCTTCGAGCGCTGCTATCGGGTGCTGCCGTCGGACGGGCGGATGCTGCTGCACACCATCGTCGGCTTCACTCTCAACGACCTGCGCCGGATGAATATTCCGGTGACCCGGGAAACTGCTCTCTTCCACATTTTCGTCAAGCGGGAAATCTTCCCCGGCGGGCAGTTGCCGCAGCCGGCGGAGGTCACCAGAGCGGCCGGTCAGAACGGGTTCGGCACCGAACGGATCCAGCCGTTGCAGGCCCACTACGCCCGCACTCTCGACCTGTGGGCCCGCGCCCTCGTCGCGCATCGTGACGAGGCGGTGCGGATCACCTCCGAACAGGTGTACGCCCGCTACCTGAAATATCTCACCGGGTGCGCGGCGCATTTCCGGAGCGGGCATATCGATGTCATGCAGTTCACCCTCTCCAAATAGGTCAGAGCACCGCCTGGGTCTGGGTCACCTTCGCGACGAGTTTGCTTGCCTCGTCGTGAATTTCGGTTTCGACGACGATGAAGGAACGTCCCGCGTGTAGGGGACGCGCGGACGCGATCGCGTATCCGGATCGCATACCGCGCACGAAATTCGTCTTCGACTCGACGGTGGTCGTGCCTGTCTTGCCCGAGGGCAGATTCAGGAAGGCACAGACCGCCCCGGTGGCGTCCGCCAGCGACATCAGGGCTCCGCCGTGCAGCATCCCACCGAGCGTGCACAAGGACTCGTCCCAGGCCAGGCGGCTTCGCACCAGCAGCGGCCCGTGTTCGAGCACCTCGATGCCGAGCCGCTCGGTGAACGGCATGCTCTGATGGAACAGCGTGGTTCCCGTCTCATCGGTCATTCGCCGATCGTCCCCGATCCGCGCGCACCGGGCGATTACCCCGGAGGTAATGGTCCGGTGCGCCGGGGAATATCGATGCCCGGCCGCAACCCCGAATGGGTGGCGGCCGGGCGACGGTGTGCGCCGGGATCAGGCTCCGTAGACCGCGTTGTAGAACTGGATCGCGCTGGCGATGCCGACCGGAACGCCGAGCAGGATCATGCCCGCCGCCGCGCCTAAGGCGATGCCGACGCCCGCACCGGCCAGGCACAAGCCGACCGGTCCCGCGACGAAGGTCGCAACGACCAGCGGCGCGCCGATGATCGCGCCCGCGACGCATCCGAGGACGCCGCCGACCACGGTGCCGACCAGCGTTCCGATACCGGTCGCCAGGCCGAACTGGGTGGCGGCGGTGCTCAACGAGGTGTTGAAGTCCGCGCCGCCGATTTCCTGGGCGCTGACGGGCTGCAACATGGTCGCCGGATGGGCGTCAGCCGGGTCGGTGCTCGGTGTGAATGTCGCGGTATTTCCGTCGACCTGGGCGGCGATCGGCCATTCCATACCGTCCTTCAAATATGTCAGCGGCATGCCAGCAACCATGTCGCCTCGATCGTCCAGCACCTGGAACTGGGTGCCCTGAGTGGTCAACGATCCGGCATCGGTCTTCAGTACAACCGACTTGTCCACAATATTCGCGGTGTAGTGGATACCTGGAAGCAAGTCCGTTTGGACCGTCGTCCCGGGTGTCTGCGCTGGAGCGGGGGCCGCGTAGGCGGTGCCACTCGTGATGCCGACAGCGGCGATTACCAGCGCGGATGTCGCGGCGAACTTCATCAGTTTCATGAACGTCGAACACTTTCCTCAGCAGGAGCACCTTCGGCCCCGAGGGGCGAGAGCCGGCGCGGCTCGCAGAAGCGAACCTGTGTGTAGGTTTGTCTCCGCTGATTAAGGAGAGGTAACGAAACGGGTAAGGCGCGCGTCAATTCGAAGTGAATCGCGTTATGAAATCGTTAATTCGGACATTCGGCTAACTTTCAGCGTCGATATCTGTGGCGTAATCCACAATATTGGCGATGAATATGTGATCCGAGTTTGCTGATCGGTGTCCTTTCACCCGATCCTGGCGACAACCGCGCGCGGTAGCAGCGGGAGCGCCCGATCGATGAGCCGCCACGGCCAGCCCGGGACGCAGGCGCGGATCTGCTCTTTCTCGATCGCGCGAATCATCGAGGCCACGCCCTTGTCCAGTGGCGCCACCAGCTTCGCGTCACCGGCTCTGGCCGCCATATCGGTGGCGATGAAGCCGGGGAGCAGGGTGGTGACGGCGATCGGGCTGCGCGACAGTTCCACCGTCAATGCCTCGCCCAGCGCGGCGAGTCCGGCCTTACTCGCCGAATACGCGGCCTTCGTGCCGGGAAGTCCGCGCACCGCGCTCATCGAGGAGACCAGAACCAGGTGCCCGCCTTGCTGGCCGCGGAAGATCTCCATCGCGGCCTCGATCTGGGCGAGCGCGCTGACGAAGTTGGTGGTCGCGGTGGCGATATTGGCGTCGGCGCGTCCGGTGCCTATCCTGGCGCCCTTGCCGAGGCCCGCGTTCACGATCACCCGGTCGAGCCCGCCCAGTTCGTCGCGCAATTCGCCGAACATCAGCGGGACGGCCGCGTGATCGTCGACATCGAGCGCCCGCACCGCGACCGTGATCCCCGGGTGCGCGGCGGTGAGTTCCGCGCGCAGGTCTTCCAGGACGTCCAGTCGCCGCGCGCACAGCGCCAGGTCGCGGCCCTTGCGCGCGAAATCCCTCGCCATGCCCGCGCCGAGGCCCGCGCTGGCGCCGGTGATCAGAATCTTGCTTCTCGTCATGCGGCCGACGATAGCGGCGCGTCGTCAGGGTTCGGGAGGCGCTGCTGGGAGCATCCGCCACGCGCCGCGCCTCTTCGTGAGGAAAGCGACGTCGGTCGGCTCGCTCCGCGCCCGCACCGATGTGATCGGGCATCGAATCGGCGGCGGATTCGGCCGCGATGATGTCATTCCCGCGCTCGCCCGCGATATCGATGGTGTGAGTGGCATTCGCTCGGTCGACGCGGGTTCGCGGCAAGTGTGTGGCGTCCGCTGTGCCGGGCTGTGCACCGACGCGGGGATCGCCGCCGTCCTCGCCGCCGATCGCGCGCTACTGCACTGGCGCGCGATGCGCGGGCTCGGCGACACCGGCCAGGCCGAGCATGTGGTGCAGGAAACCCTGCTGCGAGCGTGGCGTTCGTGCGCGCAATTCGATCCCGACCGGGGTTCGGTCCGTACCTGGCTGCTGACGATCCAGCGCAACGTCATGATCGACCTCGCGCGTTCACGTGCGATCAGGCCCGGCGACGTCCGATGGGACGAACTCTGCGAAATCGGCGAAGTGCGCTACGCCAGCCCCGATTTCGCGGAGAGCCTGGCAGACGGACTGCTGGTGGCGGATCTGCTCGCGCGACTGCCCGCCGCTCAGCGGGAGGCCGTGGTGGAAGTGATCCTGCGCGATCGTGCGTATCAGGAGGTGGCCGACGATTTCGGCGTTCCGGTCGGCACCGTGAAGACACGCGTGCACTACGCCCTGCGATCCCTGCGCAGACTGCCGCGCGGGGCTTGATCGGATCGTCACGGCCCTCGTTGAATTCCGCGTCGGTCGAGCGCGTCTCGACCGTCTGACCGGGCGAATGCGGCCTGAACAGGCATAATGCGTGATATTGCTTTTAGGTAACAGTCCTTGCCTGTCGCTCGAGACGTTGCGAGAGTGAACTACTGGGTTTGGTGTTACTAGTGGGAAGGGAGGGGCGCTCCATCCCGGAGCGCCGACACCGCACATGAAGCCAAACATCATCAAGGCCGGTATCTGCACCGCCGTGACGGCCGCCGTAGTCGTAACCTTTTCCGGAATCACCGCGACTGCCCTCGCCGAGCCGGTCTCCCCGGACGCGACCGTGCTCGCGGGTAGGACGGTATTCCTCGACCCGGGTCATGCGGGGTCGAACCACACCGAGAACCTGTCGAGACAGGTGGACAACGGCCGCGGCGGCACCAAGGATTGCCAGACCACCGGCATGACCTCGCTGAACGGAGTGCCCGAGCACACCATCAACTGGAATGTGGCCCAGTTGGTCAAGACGTCGCTGGAGAGCATCGGCGCGCGGGTGGTGCTGAGCCGTCAGGACGACACCGGCTGGGGTGGTTGCGTCGATGATCGGGCCCGCGCCGCGAACGAATCCGGCGCGGCCGTCGCGGTCAGCATCCACGCCGATAGCGCCCCCGCGCAGGCCAAGGGCTTCCACCTGATCGTGCCGCAGCTGCCGATTCCCAATGCGAAGGCCGACCAGGTGCAATCCACCGAGGGCCTCGCGGCGTCGAAGGCGGTGCGCGACGCGTACGTGCAGGCCGGATTCCAGCCCGCCGATTACGCGGGTGCGCAGGACGGTCTGCAGACCAGGGCCGATATCGCCGGTCCCGCGCTGACGACGGTGCCCGATGTCTTCCTCGAAATGGGTAACGGCGCCAACTCCGACGACGCGGCGATGCTGGAATCCCCGGACGGGCAGTTACGGCACGCCATCGCGATCACCACCGGGCTGGTCACCTATCTGTTGGCCGCCACACCGGCCCCGAGCGGTTCCGCGGGCGACCGTCCTGCCGCCGCGCCGCCGGACCCAGCGCCCGCGCAGACAGCGCCCGCCCCCGGTACCCCGCAGGCCGCGCCAGGTGGCACGGTTCCGCAATTCCGGACGGCCCCGGGCGCCCAGGCCACGCCGGGTACCGAGACCTCGCCCGGCGTCCGGTCGACGCCGAGTGCGCCGGGCGGTGAGTCGACGCCGGGTACCGGAACGGAAGATCTCGTCGGCACCATCACGAAACTGCTGCTTCCGCTGGCGAAGGCACTCGGCATGGATGAAACCGCGATCGCCGGCGAACTGATCAACCTGGCCTACACGCTGGCAAGCATCCTGTTCGCCCCCACCGACTAGGGTGGTCGGGTGGCTGAGCGGATTCCTGTCCTGATCGTGGCCGGTTTTCTCGGATCCGGGAAGACGACACTGCTCAACCATCTGCTACGCGATAACCGCGGCACCAGGATCGGCGTGGTCGTCAACGATTTCGGGGCCGTCAATATCGACGCCATGCTGGTCGCGGGGCAGGTGGACGCGACGGTGTCGTTGAGTAACGGATGCGTCTGCTGCGCGGTGGACGTCAGCGAACTCGACGGACTGTTCACCCGTTTGGCGCACCCGAGATCCGATATCGATGTGATCGTGGTCGAGGCGAGCGGGTTGGCCGAACCGCGCAATCTCATTCGGATGGTCATCGGCAGCGATAATCCGCGCATCCGATACGGCGGTCTGGTGGAGGTGGTCGACGCCGAACAGTTCCCGGCCAGTCGTGAGCGTCATCCGGAACTGGCGACCCACCTTCGGCTCGCGGATCTGGTTGTCGTCAACAAGGCCGACCGATTGCCGGTGGACGAGCTCGACCGGCTTCGGGCCGAGATCGCCGAGGTCGTCGGCCAGGTTCCGGTGTACGCGACCACCTACGGCCGGATCGATCCCGGTCTGCTCTTCGATGAGCCGCTGCGCGAAACGTCGACCATCGCCGAGCAGCTGAGTTTCGACGAGCTGCTCGCCGAACACCATCACGACCACGACGGCCATCCGCACCTGCACGACGACTACACGAGCGTGTCGTTCAGCAGTGACACCGAATTGGATCCGCGCCGTTTGGTCGGATTCCTGGAGGATCCGCCCACCGGCCTTTTCCGCGCCAAGGGCATCGCCGCGTTCGGGGTCGCCGAGGAACGGCGAAAGTTCGTGTTCCACATGGTCGGACGCCATATCGTCTTCGAGCCACGCAGTTGGGGCCGCGGCGAGCCACGTGCCAGTCGGCTGGTGCTGATCGGCGCGGGACTGGAAACGGAGACGGCGTTGCGGCGGTTGCGCGATACCGTCCACGCGGGGGACGACCCGCTGGATTCGCACGCGATGCTGGGTGTCTGGCGCTACACGGCGCACTGACAACCGGAAGGGTCAATGCCCGCAGGCATTGACCCATTCCGACAGTCCGTCGGCGAAGAGTTGACGTTTCCAGATCGGAACCTCGTGCTTGATGCGATCGACCAATTCCGCACAGATCCGGAACGCCTCGGCGCGATGCGGGGCCGCTACCGCGACCACGATGGCGAGATCCCCGATGGTCAGCGGACCGACGCGGTGCACCGCCGCGACCGGGAGACCCGAGGACGATGCCAGGTCGGCGCAGCATTTCCGCAGGAAACGACCGGCTTCGGGATGGGCGGAATACTCGAGCGCCGACACCGCCTGCCCGCCGTCGTGGTTGCGGACCTTACCGGTGAAAACGACGACAGCGCCGTATTCGGGCCCGGTGACAGCGGCTTCCACCTCGGCGGGGTCGAGCGCTTCGTCGCTGATGCGAGCGACGCGGACCAGAGCGTCTTCACGCGTTGTCATGGCTGCCGCCTCCGGCTACTTGCGCCAACAGGTGATCGAGGAGAGGTTCGAGGACGGCCATCCCGTCCTTGACGCCGCCGGGGGATCCGGGCAGGTTGACGACCACCGAGCCCCCCGCGAGTCCGGCGACCCCGCGGCTCAACGCGGCGAGCGGGAATTTCGCGGTGCCGCGCTGCCGGATCGCCTCGGCGACCCCGGGGAGTTCGCGGTCGAGCACCGACAGGGTCGCCTCGGGGGTCACGTCGGTGGGGGAGGCGCCGGTGCCGCCGGTGGTGACGACGAGCGAGGGACTCAGATGTAATGCGTCGGCGAGGCCGACGGTGATATCGGCATCGGCGTACACCAACGGACCGCGCACCGAATACCCCAGTTCGGCAAGCCATTCGACGAGGACGGGACCGGTGGTGTCCAGGCGGGTGCCCGCGGCGACACCGGTCGATGCGACCACGACGGCCGCGGTTCTCATCGCGGAATCCTGATCCGTCTCGCGCAGGTGCGAGCCGGTGGGCAGGCCGAGGCTCTCCTCCTCCTCGTGAGCGCTGGTCTCGACCTCGGGCCGCTCCCAATGCCCGTGCTTGCCGCCCTCTTTGGTGAGCAGTCGGACGGCGTTGAGGGTCGCGGCGGGATCGACGGCCTTCACCATGTCGTGCAGGGTGAGACCGGCGACGGCGACCGCGGTGAGCGCCTCCATCTCGACGCCGGTCGGTCCTTTGGTCTTCGCGCTCGCCTCGATGGTGATGGAGGTGTCGGTGAAGCCGAATTCCACCTTCACCGACGACAGCGCGAGCTGATGGCACAGCGGGATGAGCTCGGAGGTTTTCTTCGCGCCCGCGATGCCTGCGATGCGCGCGGTCGAGAGCACATCGGCCTTCGGCATGTCATCGGCTCGCACCAGCGCCACCACCTCGGCGGTGGTCAGCAGTTCGCCCGCGGCGACGGCGGTCCTCGTGCTGTCGGATTTCGCGCTCACGTCGACCATACGGGCCCTGCCCTCGCGATCGACATGCGACAACTTACTCATACATCCCACCCTGGCACAGTCCGGCGCCGCGGCGCGAGAGGCCCACTCCCGATCGCGGGACGATCACAGCGCGTGCACGCGGACGGAGGCGCCCGCGGGCAGTTCGGTGGTCTCGGCCGCGATATCGATGAGGACGTCGGCCCACGCCATGGCCGCCACCAGGTGTGATCCCTGACCGGATACCGATTCGACGCCTCGGTCGGTGACGCGTCCGCGCAGGAACTGGCGGCGTCCAGCGGGGGAGCGCACCGGCTCGGTCAGCGGCAGCTCGCGTGTCTCGACCGGCGGCAGGCCGGCGAGGCCGCGCAGCGCGGGCCGCGCGAACACTTCGAACGAGACCATGGTGCTCACCGGATTCCCGGGAAAACTCAGTACCGGAACGCCGTCGACCACGGTCAGGCCCTGCGGCCCGCCGGGCTGCACCGCCACCGAGCCGAATTCGCCGCCCAATGGTGCGAGCACATCCTTGACCACCTCGAAATCCCCTTTGGACACACCGCCCGAGGTGAACACGAGATCGGCGGACTTCGTTGCCGCGGAGATCAATTCGCGGAAGATCCGGGGATCGTCGGTACTGTGCTCGACCGAGACGACGGTGACGCCGTTGGCGCGCAACGCCGCCGCGAGCGCGATGCCGTTGGAGTTGTAGATCTGTCCTGGACGCAATGGTGTTCCGGCGGGAACGAGTTCGTCGCCGGTGGTGATCACCGCGGCGCGCACGGGTGCGAATACCGGCACCTCGGCCAATCCCACCGCGGCAAGCGCGGCGATATGGCGCGGTGTCAACGCCGTTCCCGCGGGGACGAGCAGATCGCCCGCGCGCACATCGGTGCCCGGTTCGCGGATGAATTCGCCTGCGGTCCTGCCGCGTTCGATGACGACGGTCGCGCCGTCGGCGCGCGTGTCCTCCACCGGAACCACACAGTCGGCGCCGGGCGGAATCGGCGCACCGGTCATCACCTTGACGGCCGCGCCCCGTGGCAGCGGATCCTCGCCGGAATCGCCCGCGGCCACAACACCGGCCATCGGCAGCGTCACCGGTGTCACCGCCACCGAGTCGGCGCGCACCGCGTACCCGTCCATGGCCGAGTTACGGAAGACCGGCAGCTCGACCGGTGAGCGCACATCCTCCGCCAATTGCCTGCCCAGGGCCTCCGGCACCGGCGCTGCCTCGATCGGCCGCGCCGCCAACGGTCGTAGCAACCGTTCGACGGTGTCGCGGTACTCGTCGACGGACCTGGCCGGGACGCGGACGGGCCGAGAGCTCATGCGAGTCAGCCTATCGTTCGCCTGGCACCGGACCGCGCGGTCGTCGCCTCGACCGTGACTCACCATGTGACATGCCCATTTGTGAGGTCGCGGCGACCGGTGAGGTTTCGCCTCCCCACGGTCTCGCCCACGTCGGCGTGGTCATAATGGGAGTGTGACGTTGGTCGAGATGGGCATTCCCGCGGTTCGGTCCGGCCGCCCCTCGCTCGACGGACGACCGGAGACGCCGTACCTTGTGGACCGATTCGGGCGGGTAGCCCGGGATCTTCGGGTGTCGATCACCGAGAAATGTTCGCTTCGCTGTACTTACTGCATGCCGGAAGAAGGGCTGCCGCCGATTCCGGTGGAGGAGTTGCTGACCGTCGACGAAATCGTCCGGCTGGTCACGCTCGCGGTCAGGGAATTGGGCGTGCGCGAAGTCCGGTTCACCGGCGGTGAACCCCTGCTGCGCCGCGATCTGGAACAGATCATCGCGGGTTGTCACGAGCAGGTGCCCGAGACGCCACTCGCCATGACCACCAACGGGGTCGGCCTGCGACATCGCGCGCGTGCGCTCGCGGACGCCGGGCTCGGTCGGGTCAATGTCTCCCTCGATACCGTCGACCGCGTCGGATTCGCCCGGCTCACCCGGCGCGATCGCCTCGATTCGGTTTTCGCCGGTATTCGCGCCGCCCATGACGCGGGTCTCGCGCCGGTGAAAGTGAATGCCGTGCTCATGCGTGAAACCCTCTCCGGTGCGGCTGATCTGCTGCGCTGGTGTCTGGACGAGGGTTGCGAGTTGCGCTTCATCGAGGAGATGCCGCTCGACGCCGACCACGAATGGGCGCGCGCCGAGATGGTGACCGCCGCCGAATTGCTCGATGTGCTCGGCACGCGCTTCACCCTCACCGAGTCAGGGCGGACCGACCCATCCGCACCCGCCGAGAAATGGCTCGTCGACGGCGGCCCCGCCACCGTGGGCGTCATCGCCACGGTGACTCGCAAATTCTGCGACACCTGCGACCGGACCCGGCTCACCGCGGACGGGATGCTACGTTCCTGCCTGTTCAGCGACCAGGAATTCGACGTGCGGCAAGCACTGCGCACCGGCGCGGACGACGAGGACATCGCGTCCATCTGGCGCGGCGCGATGTGGAACAAATGGGCGGGTCACGGTATCGACGCCGAGAACTTCGTCCCACCGGAACGCACGATGGGAGCCATCGGTGGTTGAGATCCGCTATTTCGCCGCCATCGCCGACGCCGTCGGCAAGGACACCGAGACCATCGACCTGCCCGCCGATGCCACCCTCGCCGATCTGCGCGCCACCCTGGCCGCCGCCTACGGCCCCGGTCTCGACACGATGCTCGGAGTCTGCGCCTACCTGATCGGGGACGAACTGACCCGCGATCCGTCGACCGCGCTCACCCGGCGCGTCGACGTTCTCCCGCCGTTCGCGGGTGGCTGACCCGCACTGAGCGGTCAGCGCCACCAGGTGTCGAGGGGGGTCACCGGAACGGTGCGCTTATGCCTGGTATTGCGGAAGAAGGTCTCCAGTTTCTCGGCGACCTCGGGCGTGACGTCCTTGCCCTCTAGGTAGTCGTCGATTTCGCTGTAGCGCAGGCCGAGTGCCTCCTCGTCCGGGAGCGCGGGCCGGTCGTCCTCCAGATCGGCGGTGGGCACCTTGGACCAGATACTGCTCGGCGCACCGAGTTCCTGCAGCAGGGACGCGCCCTGACGTTTGGTGAGGCCGGTGAGCGGGGTGAGATCGACGCCGCCGTCACCGTATTTGGTGAAGAAGCCGGTGACCGCTTCCGCGGCGTGATCGGTGCCGACGACCAGCAGATTCTCCTGACCGGCGAGGGCGTACTGGACCACCATGCGCTCGCGGGCCTTGACATTGCCGCGCACGAAATCTCTGAGTTTGTCCACCGCGAGCGCCGAGGCGACCTCACCCGCCACCGAGTTGGCGCCCGGGCGGATATTCACCACCACCGACCGGTCGGGCTGGATGAACCTCATGGCGGTCCTGGCGTCCACCTCATCGGATTGCACGCCGTAGGGCAGCCGGACCGCGAGGAAGGTCGCGTCGTCCATCCCGTCCGCGCGCAATTCCTCGACGGCCAACTGGCACAGTCGCCCGGTGAGCGCACTGTCCTGGCCGCCGCTGACGCCGAGCACGAAACCCCGTGCGGGGGTCGCGCGCAGATACTCCGTGAGGAAATCGATGCGCCGCCGCACCTCGACCTTGGGTTCGATATTCGGCTGGACGCCCAACTCGGAGATTATCTGTTCACGCACACTGACCATGGCAGCTCACTCTACTGGCGAGCGTGGCCCGGCGATCCGTTCCACGAAGGCTGCCCAGTTGTCGCCGATCTGTTCGCGGTCGTAGCCGAGAACACGCATCTGGTACATCACGAGCGGGGCGTCGAGTACCGCGAGCACCGTATCCGCCAGCAGCGGCAGTTCACCGACCGCGCCCGCCTCGCGCAGCAGCATCGACACATGCGCCTTCAGCAGGTTGTAGGGAGCGCCGGTATAGCGGTCGCCCGCCTCGCTGATCTCGGCGGCGCGATGCAGTTCACCCTCCACCTCGATATCGAGCAGTCGCGCGCGCCCGAATGCGACCAGACGCTGCACCGGGGGCGCGCCGGGACCGAGCGGCGGCGGTCCGAACATGAACGCGGCCTGGTATTTGCGTTCGGAATGGTCGAGCAGGGCGCGCATCAATCCGGACCTGCTGCCGAATCGGCGGAAGACGGTGCCCTTCCCGACGCCCGCTCTCTTGGCCAATTCGTCCATGGTCAACGCGTCGACCCCGTGCTCGCGCACCAGGAGATGGGCCGCGTCCAGCAGCAATTGCCGATTACGCGCCGCGTCCGCGCGTTCGGTGGGTTCGGAGGTACCCGGCAGCGGGGCGCCGATGCCGAGTAGCGGACGTTCCGGCAGGGGTGCGCCGGACAGGGGCGTGCTGTAGGTCACAGTCCTCTCGGGCTTTCCTGGGAATGGAATCGGACCGCAGTCCGGTTATTGCTGATGAAAGTTCGGATACCGCATGCATTAGACCAGGAGTCGTCATGAGCCAGCCCCGCATTCTCGCACTTGTCGGCAGCCTTCGCGCCGCATCGATCAACCGCAAGCTCGCCGAGGCCGCGGTCCAGACCGCGCCGGAGGGTGTCGAGGTCGCCATTTACGAAGGCCTCGGGGAGGTCCCGTTCTACAACGAGGACATCGACGTGCCCGGTTCGGTGCCCGCCGCCGCCCAGGCGCTGCGCGACGCCGTCGCCGCGTCCGACGGTCTGCTGCTGGTGACTCCCGAGTACAACGGAACCACGTCCGCGGTGTTGAAGAATGCCATCGACTGGACCTCTCGTCCGTATGGCGCGGGGGCGCTCAAAGAACTCCCGGTCGCCGTACTGAGTGGTTCGATCAGCCCGAACGCCGCGAAGTGGGCGCACGGTGACACTGTCAAGGCGCTCGGCGTCGCGGGCGCGCGGGTCGTCGAGGACGCGCACCTGCACTTCGGTGCCATCGGCGAGCGTTTCGCCGAGACCCATCCGCGCGAGGACGAGCAGGCGCTGACCGAACTCGCCGGCGCCGTCGCCGCATTGGTCGAGGCCGCGCGCGGCACGCTGGTATCCGCGTGACCGTCTGACGACACACCGGCCGAACGCCGTTCCGAGCGCCGCCTCCGTTCCGATTCCGGGACGGAGGCGGTCTCGTGTGCTGGGTGTTCCGCACTGCTTCACGAGGGATGGACGATGCGGCAGGGGCGGGTGTGACAGGGGGCATCGGAAGTGTTTGCTGAGAAGAAGCTACGGTATGAAATTGTGATCTATGACACCCTCGTGTCGGTTTGTGAATCGACTGTCCAGGGGCTTACCGAGTAGGAATCCCATCTTTGTAACTCGCAACATGTCGTGTTGTGTGAATCTGTCGGCCACTAGGTGTAGTGTCTTGCTCACTGGAAGACGGCGCGGAACCACCGTGTGAACCACCTCGGCCCAGCGGGTCGGAGCAGGGGTTTCGGGGGTTCTCCGAGTTGGATCCAGGAGTTTGCGCAGCGTACGGCGGAGCATGCATCGCAAGCGCCTGCTCGCAGGTCGCTCGAACGATCGGCATACGGATCACCGGCTGTGGACTTAGGCATAGGAGAGAGGGACATATGACCGTCACCGTGTATACCAAGCCCGCTTGCGTCCAGTGCAATGCCACCTACAAGGCGCTCGACAAAGTCGGGGTGGAGTACGAAGTCGTCGACATCTCCGTGAACGACGAGGCGCGTGACTACGTCATGGCGCTGGGTTACCTGCAGGCCCCGGTCGTCGTCGCCGGTGAGGATCACTGGTCCGGCTTCCGGCCCGACCGCATCAAATCTCTCGCGACCGTGGCGGCCTGACCGCCCGTTCATTCCGACCTGGCGAGGGGAGGTAGTCGCCGTGCCCGCTGGTCGCTTCGCTGGCTCCGCTTCGGTGTCGCTGGGTCGCTCCGCTGGCTCCGCTCCGGTGTCGCTGGGTCGCTCCGCTGGCTCCGCTTCGGTGTCGCTGGGTCGCTCCGCAGGCTCCGCTCCGGTGTCGCCGGGTCGCTCCGCAGGCTCCGCTCCCGCCGCGCTGGTGTACTTCTCCAGCGCTTCGGAAAATACGCACCGCTTCGTCGAGAAGCTGGGACTCCCGGCGACTCGCATACCACTGCACACCGCCGATTCGCTGCGCGTCGACGAACCGTACGTACTGATCGTCCCCACCTACGGGGGCGGTCGGCACGTGCTGGGGGGTAACCGATCCGACAAGGATTTCGTACCGCGGCAGGTCGCCAAGTTCCTCAACGATCCGCACAATCGCGCCCTGCTGCGCGGGGTCATCGCTGCGGGCAACACGAACTTCGGCGATACCTTCTGCTATGCGGGAGAGGTGATCTCGCGCAAATGCGGGGTGCCGTACCTGTATCGCTTCGAACTCATGGGAACCGCTGAGGACGTCGAACGCGTCCGAGAGGGATTGGGATTGTTTTGGCAACAGCAACCACCGCACCGACCGGAAAAACAGCTCGTCTAGAGCAGATTCCGGTCCGCAACGCGGAGGCAAGCGAGGTACTCGACTACCACGCCCTCAACGCGATGCTGAACCTGTACGGCCCGAACGGCGAGATCCAGTTCGACAAGGACCGTGCCGCCGCGAGGCAGTACTTCCTGCAGCACGTCAACCAGAACACCGTCTTCTTCCACAATCTGGAGGAGAAGCTGGACTACCTGGTCGACGAGAACTATTACGAGGCAGAGGTTCTCGAGCAGTACGGCCGCCCGTTCATCAAGAAGCTGTTCAAGCAGGCCTACGCCAAGAAGTTCCGGTTCCCGACCTTCCTCGGCGCGTTCAAGTACTACACCTCGTACACGCTCAAAACCTTCGACGGCAAGCGCTACCTGGAGCGGTTCGAGGACCGCGTGGTCATGGTCGCGCTGACGCTGGCCGCGGGCGACGAGACGCTGGCGAGCAAGCTGGTCGAGGAGATCATCGACGGCCGCTTCCAGCCCGCCACCCCGACCTTCCTCAATTCGGGTAAGAAGCAGCGCGGCGAGCCGGTGTCGTGCTTCCTGCTGCGCATCGAGGACAATATGGAGTCCATCGGGCGCTCCATCAACTCCGCGTTGCAGCTGTCCAAGCGCGGCGGCGGAGTCGCGCTGCTGCTCAGTAATATTCGCGAGCACGGCGCCCCGATCAAGAAGATCGAGAACCAGAGTTCGGGCGTCATCCCGATCATGAAACTGCTGGAGGATTCGTTCTCCTACGCCAACCAGCTCGGCGCGCGCCAGGGCGCGGGCGCGGTGTATCTGCACGCCCACCACCCGGATATCTACCGCTTCCTCGACACCAAACGGGAGAACGCGGACGAGAAGATCCGCATCAAGACCTTGTCCCTCGGCGTGGTGATTCCCGATATCACCTTCGAACTGGCGCGCAAGAACGAGGATATGTACCTCTTCTCGCCGTACGACGTGGAACGCATCTACGGCAAGCCGTTCGCCGATATCGATGTCACCGAGAAGTACCACGAGATGGTCGACGACAAGCGGATCCGCAAGTCGAAGATCAAGGCGCGCGAGTTCTTCCAGACCATCGCCGAGCTGCAGTTCGAGTCGGGCTACCCGTACATCATGTTCGAGGACACGGTGAACAGGGCCAACCCGATCGCGGGCAAGATCACCCACTCGAATCTGTGCTCGGAAATCCTCCAGGTCTCCACGCCCTCGGAATTCAACGACGATCTGTCCTACGCCAAGGTCGGCAAGGACATCTCGTGCAACCTGGGTTCGCTCAACATCGCCAAGACGATGGATTCGCCTGATTTCGCGCAGACCATCGAGGTGTCGATCCGGGCGTTGACCGCGGTGTCGGATCAGACCCACATCTACTCGGTGCCCTCGATCGAGCAGGGCAACAACCAGTCCCACGCGATCGGCCTCGGCCAGATGAACCTGCACGGCTACCTGGCCCGCGAACGGGTGCACTACGGTTCCGACGAAGGTATCGACTTCACCAATATCTACTTCTACACCGTTGTCTACCACGCGATTCGGGCCTCGAATCTGATAGCGAAAGAGCGCGGCACCTACTTCGGCGGCTTCCCCGAGTCGAAGTACGCCACCGGCGAATACTTCGACAAGTACACCGATCAGGTGTGGGAGCCCAAGACCGAACGCGTCGCGCGGCTTTTCGCCGACGCGGGCGTGCGCATCCCGACCCAGGACGATTGGCGCGAGCTGAAAGCCTCGGTCATGGAGCACGGCATCTACAACCAGAACCTGCAGGCGGTGCCGCCGACCGGCTCGATCTCCTACATCAACCACTCCACCAGCTCGATCCACCCGGTGGCGTCGAAGATCGAGATCCGCAAGGAAGGCAAGATCGGCCGCGTCTACTACCCGGCGCCCTACCTCGACAACGACAACCTCGAGTACTACGACGACGCCTACGAAATCGGCTACGAGAAGATCATCGACACCTACGCCGCTGCCACCCAGCACGTGGACCAGGGGCTGTCGCTGACGCTGTTCTTCAAGGACACCGCCTCCACCCGTGACCTGAACAAGGCCCAGATCTACGCCTGGCGCAAGGGCATCAAAACCCTGTACTACATCCGTCTGCGTCAGATGGCCCTGGAAGGGACCGAAGTCGAGGGTTGCGTCAGCTGCATGCTGTGAGCGGGATCGGATTCGGTCGGCCGCGGACAAGGCCGACCGGAACCGCGCTCAGCACCGCGATCGGACAGCGCACCTCGAGGACACATAGGGGGTGTGGTCAGAGCCGGATGTTCAGCAGTGACAGGACGATCTCGACGGCCGAATCGACCAGCCGATCCCTGCTCACGGTGAGTCGGCCGTCGGCCCAGTCGAGGTAGAGCGCGACCAGTGCGCCCGCCATGGCGGTGCCGATGATCGCGAGGTTTTCCTCGCCGCGTGTGACGAGGGGTTCGGCGTCGGCGCCGAATATCGGGGCGAGTGCCAGGATGAATGCCGGGCTGCGCTGGGCGCTGTGTCTGCGCAGGGTGTCGTCGTTGAGGGGTTCGCGCAGCAGGATTCGCGCTCGGCGGGGATCGGCCTCGAAGTAGTCGGCACAGATTTCCAGCGCTACTCGGACATTGGCGTGCAGGTCGGCGCCGGGCAGGGTGGTGTGCATCCGGTCGAGCAGTGCCGTTTCCACGCGGTCGTAGACCGCGGTGAGCAGCGCTTCCCTGTTGTCGAAACTCTCGTAGAAATAGCGCGGGCTCAGGTTCGCCAGACGGGTGACCGCGCGCATGGTGACGGCGGTCGAGCCGTCGGTGCCGAGCAGATCCAGTGCCACGTCGAGCAGTTGCTCGCGTCGGTCGGCCGACCGGTCGCGCAGCGTCTGGCCTCGCCACAGCTTGGGTGCGTTCACCGCGTCATCCTCGCATCGACGGCCTGTAGCAGGCCGTTGACATCACCTGATTCAACATGAATCATATGATTCAAGTTGACCGGGAAAGGGCGCGCCGTGTTCGATGAGGAACAGTTCCAGCAGGCTCTCCGGCGTCCACGGTTGGCGAGACCGGCTCCCGAGTTCCTCGAGTCGAACCGGGCCGTGCCGATACGGGTCATGGCCGAACCGGAATTGCAGGCCAATACCGAAGAATGGTTCGTCCAGTTCGGCGCCAAACTGACGTACTACGAGAAGCTCGGCGTGGATCTGAGCTGGGTCATGGACTGGGCCAAGAAGTATTGGTGGAGCTTCCTGGTCCGGGATATGAGCGTCAACAGCGAGCTGTACGCCCCCGACGTCCGCTACACCGACGTCACGACGTTCGGGCGTACCATCGTCGGCATCGAGGAATTCGTGCGGTACAACTTCGCGTTTTTCGAGGCCATCCCCGATTGGCGCTACGATCCGCTGCCCGGCCAGGTCTATCTGGATGTCACGCCGGAAGGCAGAGTGCGCGTGGTGATTCGCTACGTCGGCAGCGGACACTGGGACGGTCCGCTGCGTCTCTACCCCTACGACGACACGGCCCCCGCCATTCACGGCAACGGTCGATTCATTCAGTGCACGGCCGTCGACCGCTATCACTTCAACGAGGACGGTCTCATGGAAGAAGGCGAAACCCTCTACGACTTCCTGGACGCGACCCAGCGCGGCGGAGTTCTGCCGCGCGATGACAGCTGGCAATTCCGGGCACTGATGTCGGCGTCGAGAATTCCCGCGCTGGTCCGGCGTTTCACCTCGAGGAGATAGGCACAGCGTCAGCAGCCTCGTCATCACCAGCCGAGAACATTTCGGGCAGGTCGGGGTGCTGCGAAAGCGGTTGTGGTCCTACGATTCAGGGGGGACGGGGTGAGTCGGGAGGTGCGGGAATGTCCGAGGTGACGGTCGACGTGGACGACGGGGTGCTGGCGGTGGTCGGGACACTGCTCGGCACCGCGACACCGGAGGACACGGTGCGGATGGCGTTGCGGGAGGTGCTGGTCCAGCGCCAGCGGATGGCGGTGCTGGAGCGGATGATGGTGCGCTCGCACGAACGGATCGCCGACGCGACGGTGGATCAATGGCGTAAGACGCCCGCCTGGCGGTAGCGCTGATCGGCGGTTCGCGAATGCCACCGCGAACCGCCGAGGCGATGTTCACGCCAGCGCGGGGGCGACTTCGCGTTCGAACAGTTCGACACCCGAGGTGTCGTAGGCCGTCTCCGGGAAGTTCAAGATGGCGTATTCGAGGCCGAGTTTCTCGACCGCGGTGAGCTTTTCGATGACCTGCTCCGGCGTGCCGACCGCCGCGCTGGTGCGGTAGATGTTGTCGATCTGGGCGGCGGCGGCTTCGGCGCCGACGAAGGGGCTCAGCCGGGCTTGCAGATCGCGCAGCCGTTCTTCCACCTCGGCCTCGGTCGCGCCGATGGCCGCATTGAAATTCGATGAACGCACGATCGCGTCGAAATCGGTGCCGACGTCGGCGCAATGCGCACGCAGCAGTTCGGATTTGTGCGTGAACTCCTCGGGGATTCCGGTGAAATTGGTGTACTGCGCGTATTTCGCCGCGATCCGCAGCGTCACCTTCTCGCCGCCGCCGGCGATCCACAGCGGAATCCCGCCCTCCTGGAGCGGAAGTGGGCGCACGATGGCGCCGTCGACCTGGTAGTGCTTGCCGTCGAGGGTGGCCTCGCCCTTGGTCCACGCCTGCTGGAAGATCTGCACGCCCTCGTCGAGGCGACGCAGCCGATCACCCGCGGACGGGAAACCGTAACCGTAGGCGCGCCATTCGTGTTCGTACCAGCCGCCGCCGATACCCATCTCCACGCGGCCGCCGGAGATCAAATCGACGGTGGCGGCGACCTTCGCGAGATACGCCGGATTGCGATAGCTTATCGCCGTACACATCTGGCCGAGCCGAATCCGCGAGGTGGTGGCGGCGAAGGCCGACATCAGCGACCACGCCTCGTGGGTGGCCTCCTCGGTCGGCACGGGCACGGTATGGAAGTGGTCGTAGACCCACAGCGACTCCCAGATATCGCTCTCGTCGGCGCGCTTCGCGAGGTCGCGCATCACGGTCCACTGTGAGGCGGGATCGATACCGACCAGGTCGAGCCGCCAACCCTGCGGGATGAAGATACCGAAGCGCACTGAAATCTCCTCTGTCGTTACTCGAACCTCGTCGCGGCACGACCCGCGCGATGGCCCGCCGTGATGACGGTATGGGCCGCCGAGAACTGTCGCGGGTCGTCGTTCGCGGGTCAATAGTTAGATGCTGCGTGAGTTAGACGCTGCGTGAGTTAGACGCTGCGTGCGTGCAACTCCGAGACTAGGCGCCCCCGCGTCCAGCGACCGTGGACCAGCGACCACGTACCCGGCCGAGCATCCGCTCGACCGGGTATGTCGGACTATGCGCCGGTGAACTGCGCCCCGGAGATCGAGGTGGACGGCCGCCCATCGATACCGACCGGGATATCACCCTCGAGGGTGGTGCGGTACAGCACGCGGGTGACGTCCAGGTGGTCGAGGTCGCTGGGGGCCAGGTGGGCGGTGACCCTGTTGTCCCAGAACGCGATGCTGCCCGCACGCCAGCGGAAGCTGACGGTGTAGGCCGTATGCGCGATCTCGTCGAACAGCAGTTTCAGCACCGCGTCGCTCTGGTCGGGGCTGAGTCCGACGATATGGGTGGTGAAGCCGGGATTGACGAACAGCGCGCGCTCGCCGGTCACCGGGTGCACCCGCACCACCGGATGTTCGGTGACCAGCGGGGCGGCGGCGACCTTCTTGGCGTAGTCGCTGTTCGCGTCCCAGGCGGGTCTGCGGCCGCCGAAACGATGCTGGGCGCGCAATCCGTCGACGAATCGGCGCAGCGATTCCGGCAGATTCTCGTAGGCGGCGACCAGGTTGGTCCAGCGGGTGTCGCCACCGCGTTCCGGGGCGATCTCGGCGCGCAGAATCGACGCGGCCGGCGGGTTGATCAGCGGCGAGACATCGGTATGCCAGTGATTGGTATAGCTGAATTTACGTACCCCGAAACGCTTTTCGTACAGGCGGCTGTCGACGGCGAGGATCTCGGGGAATTCGGTCGGCGCGTCGTCGTCATAGGGGTGCGACGGGGTGACCGCACCGAAACGCCGAGAGAAGGCGATCTGCTCGGCGTGGCCGATGTGCTGGTCGCGGAAGAACAGCACCTTGTAGGTGTGCAGGGCGGAGGTGATCGCCTCGACCTGCGCGTCGGTGAGGGTTTCGCGCAGGTCGACGCCGGAGACGTCGGCGCCGATATGGCCCGCGACGGGTGCGATCCGCACGGTGTCGGCGGCGAGGACGGTCGGGTTTTCGTGTACAGCGGTCATGGGGAACTCATTCGGGGAGGAGACGGTTCGGGTGGGCGGGGCGGATCGTCGGACGACAGGCACAGCGGTACACGCGCATGAGGTTCACCTCCAGTCGTTGGTTATGGAAGTTCCGGTCCGATGGCGAGGCGAGCGCCGAGTTCTCCACCGCCCCAGCCGAGTTTCCTGCGGTAGCTGCCGAGCAGTTCGCGTTCGATGAGGTAGTTCTCGTCGAGTTGCGGATCACCGGGGAGCAGCGGTTCGATGCGGGGTGCGACGAAGAGGGCGTCGACGGGGCAGTAGGCCTCGCACATGAAGCAGGTCTGGCAATCGGATTGCCTGGTGAGCACCGGAATGCCGTCCGCGCCGCGGTCGAAGACGTGGGTGGGGCAGACCTCGATGCATTTATCGCATTCGATGCAGCGTTCGGCCGAGACGACTTCGATCATGCCGACACCAATTCGGTGCCCGCGAGAAAGACCGGTTCCGGCGCGGTCCAGATCTCGTCGAGACCGCCGGTGATGAGCCGATGGTGTTGCGCCGGATCCAGATCGGGGAATTCCTGCCTCCGTGCCATGCCGCGCGATTCGGTGCGGGCCAGCGCCGCGGTGTACATCCACCTGGCGTGCGCGGTCATCGCCGCCGCCGAGCGCACCTTCGACGGATCGGCGCCCGCGTACTCGAGTCCGCCGCGGGCTGCCCGCCACACCTCGTCCAGGGCGGCCAACGCGGGACGCAGGCGGTCGCCGTGGCGTAGATAGTTCTTGTCGTAGGGCAGCACTTCGCGCTGCACGGCGGCCACGATCTCGGAGTGGGTGAGTGCGGGATCGGGTCGCCCGGTGGGCCGAAGACCGATCTCACCGGTGCCGAACCGTTTCCGGTGACCTGCCGAATTCCCCTGGCGTAGTGCGTATCGCGCGGCCCCCGCGCCCGCCCAGCTCCCCGAGGACATGGCCCACGCGGCATTGTGGCTGCCGCCGCCGGTGAAACCGCCGCAGATCAGTTCGCGGGTCGCGACATCACCGGCGACGTAGAGGCCGGGTACGCCGGTCGAGCAGTCCGCACCGGCCACCCGCACCCCGCCGGTACCGCGGACCGTGCCCTCGAGCAGCAGTGTGATCGGGAATCGGTCGGTGAACGGATCGATGCCGAGCCGGTCGAAGGTGAGGAAGAAATTGGGTTGTCCCAGGCGCATGGCCCGCCGCTGGCCCTCGTCGGCGCGATCGAGTGTGCAGAACACCGGCTCGGTGAGCAGGGTCTGGGCGATGACGGAACGTCCGCCCTTACTCGAGGCCCCCGCGAGCGGCTCGCCGCTGCCGAGATAGAAGGTGGCGAAGCCGTAGTACGCGGTTTTGGTGACCGAGGTGAATTCCGGCGCGATGGCATAGGCGTTGGAGAATTCCATCCCGGACAGTTCGGCGCCCGCCTCCACCGCCATCAGCGCGCCGTCGCCGGTATTGACATCGCAGCCGAGCGTTTTCGACAGGAACGCGCAGCCGCCGGTGGCCAGCACGACCGCGCGGGCGGCGATATCGATACGCGATCCGTCGGCGAGCCGGTGCAGACGTGCGCCCGCGACCGCGCCGTCGGCGGTCCTGAGCAATTCCAGCGCCGGGCTGTGGTCGAGAATCGTCACCCCCGCGCGCTGCACCCGAAGCCGTTGGCGTTTCATATATTCCGGCCCTTGAACGCCGGTGCGGCGCGGCGTGCCGTCCGGGTCCACCGGGAACGGGTAGCGGCCCTCCTCGGCGAGTTCGTCGACGCGGTCGAAGGTTTCGTCGAGTACCCGGGCCATCCACTCGCGGTCGGCGAGGTAGCCGCCGAGTGCCTCGCGGCTCGCCATCGCCTTCTCGCGCAATTCGGGTTCGGGCCGCACATACCAGATCCCGGTGCCCGCTGCCGCTGTCGCGCCACTGCTGCCACAGAATCCCTTGTCCGCCAGCGTGACCGAGGCTCCGGTCGCGGCGGCCTTCAACGCGGCCCAGGTGCCCGCCGGGCCGCCGCCCAGGACGAGAACATCGATTTCGGTCATGGATGTCACCTTCTGTTGGAGGGTTCCGATTCCCGCCCGGCGGGTGGCCAGGGGACGTAATGCGGGATGTAGCGCGCCATCACCGCGGCGCCGAGTGCCGCGACCGCGCCGATGGTCAATGCCGCGACTGCCAGCGGTGCCGCGGTGGCCAGCGTGCCGATCAGCAGCGGCCCGCCGAAGGCGCCGCCGTCGTGGGTCAGGCGCCACGCCGCCAGGAATTCCGAGCGGATCGCGGCGGGGGCCACATCCGCGCCGAGCACCATGATCACCCCGTTGCCGACGCCGTTGCCTATTCCCATGGCGATAGCCACCGCACCCAGCGTGATCGTCGAATAAGTCAGCGGCACAGTCGAATACGAGAGAGCGAGGATGGACAGCGACGGCACCGCGACGGGACTGCGCCCGAACCGGTCCATCAGATGCCCCGCCGGATAGGCGAACACCAACTCCAATGCGGCGCCGATCCCGAACAGCAGACTGGCGGTGGCCGCGCCGATCCCGATGTGATGGGCCCACAGCGGCAGGATCACTTCGCGCGACGCGCGGGCCGCGCCCATCAGCAGCGATCCCGCGCCGAGTGTCGACAGCACCCGGTGGTGCAGCCTCCCGACGCCGATCAGCGACAGCGGCGCTGTGGAGACAGGCGTGGGATCTGCCGCGCTCGGCAGCGGCATCCGCGCCATCATCCAGCCCGCGAGCAGGAAGGCCACGAACTGCACCGCGAACCCGCCTCGGATACCGAATCCGAGAATCGCCAGCGCGCCGAGGAACGGCCCGACGAAGAATCCGAGCCGCATCGCTCCGCCGAACAGTGACATCGCCCTGGCCCGCCGCTCGAAGACGATGGCCTCGGCCATATAGGTCATCTGTGCCAGACCCCAGACGGCGTTGGACAATCCGACGATCAGCAGGGCCGCGCACAGCACCGCCACATTCGGTGCGAGCAGGCACAGCAGCACGCCGAACAGTCCGACCACGGTGCCCCCGACGGTCGAGGCCCGTTCCCCGACCCGCGCCACCAACTGCCCGGCAGGGATGTCGCCGAGTACTTGGCCGAGTCCGACCAGAGCCACGGATAAGCCCGCGACCGCCACCGACGCACCCAGATCGAGCGCGGTGAGCGTCATCACCGGTGCGGCGGCGCCCATCCCGATACCCCGCGCCAGGGTGGGCACGTAGACCGTGAACACCAGCGGGCGCAGGGAAGTTATCGGGGCGGGTAGCGGTGCGGACTCCGAACACGAGGTCATGCGCTCGCTTCGGCGTCGGCGAACCGGCTCTCGGCGAACTGACTCTCGACCGGGTCGAGCCCGTAATGCCCACGCAGTGTGTCGGATTCGTAGTCGGTCCGGAACAGTCCGCGCTCCTGCAGGATCGGGACCACCTTGTCGACGAAATCCTCCAGCCCGCCCGGCAGATACGGCGGCATGATGTTGAACCCATCCGCCGCGCCGTTCTCGAACCAGCTCTGCAGTTCGTCGGCGATCTGGGTGGGGGTTCCGGCGAAGGAGCGGTGCCCGCGTCCACCGCCGAGTTTGCCGATGAGCTGGCGCACCGTGAGGTTCTCGTTCTCGGCCAATTCCTTGACCAGGCTGAATCGGCTCTTACCACCCTCGAAATCGGTCACCTCGGGCAGCGGCGGCAGCGGTGCGTCCAGCGCGTGCTGGGTGAGATCGACGCCGAGCATCCGCGAAAGCTGACCGAGCGCGTAATCGGGGGAGATCAGATCGGTGAATTCCTGTTCCAGCGCCCGCGCCTGCTCCTCGGTATCGGCGATGTAGGGCACCAGCCCCGGCAGCACCTTCAGTTCGTCGGCCGAACGCCCGAACTTGGCCAGCCGCGACTTCAGATCGCGATAGAAGGCCTGTCCCTCAGCGAGGGTGCGCTGCGCGGTGAACACCGCCTCGGCGTATTGCGCCGCGAAATCCTTACCGCTCTCCGAGGAACCCGCCTGCACCAGCAGCGGACGTCCCTGCGGGCTGCGCGGGGAATTCAGCGGTCCGCGGACCTTGAAGCGCGGACCGTCGTAATCGATGGTGTGCACCTTCGACGGATCGGCGAACACCCCCCGCTCCGGATCGAGCACGATCGCCGAGGATTCCCAGCTGTCCCACAGTCGAACGGCGACATCGACGAACTCCTGGGCCCGCTCGTAACGGCGGGCGTGTTCGGGAATGGCGTCGTACCCGAAATTGAACGCCTCGTCCTCGCCGGCGGAGGTGACGATATTCCATCCCGCCCTGCCGTGGCTGATGTGATCGAGCGAGGCGAATTTCCTGGCCAGGTTGAACGGCTCGTTGTAGCTGGTCGACGCGGTGGCGATGAGTCCGACCCGGGAGGTGACCGAGGCGATGGCCGCGAGCAGCGTCACGGGTTCGAAAACCGCGAGGGTATTGCGTTCGATACGCGGCCCCACCGCGAGACCGTCGGCGAAGAACACCGAATCGAGTTTCCCGCGTTCGGCGATCTGCCCGAGTTCCTGGAAATGGGCGACATCGAGGACGCGGTGTTCCTCGGTGCGAGGGTGACGCCACGCGGCTTCGTGATGCCCGACTCCCATGAGGAAGGCGTTGATGTGGAATTGCTTGGGGGACATGGGTAGATCTATTCCTTTGCCGGGGTGGATCGGATCGTCAGCGGTCGGCTTCGACACGCCAGCGCGAGAAGCGGCGTTCGAGAGTGACCAGCAGACCGTTGAAGGAAAGGCCGAGCAGCGAGATGGCGAGAATGCCCGCGTACATGTTCGGGATCTGGAAATTCTGCTGCGCCGCGGTGATCAGATAGCCGAGTCCGGCTCGGGCGCCGACCATTTCGGCCGCGAGCAGCACCAGGATCGAACTCGCCGCCGCCATCCGCAGACCGGTGAAAATGGACGGGATCGCGGCGGGCAGGATCACCTTCTGGAACAGGCGGATCGGCTTCAGTCCCAGTGACACCGCGGATTTGACGAGCAGCGGATCCACCGTGCGCACACCGGTGATGGTGTTCAGCAGGATGGGGAAGACACTCGCATAGACCACGAGGGCGACCTTGGATGTCTCGCCGATGCCGAGAATCAGGACGAAAACCGGCAGCAGCGCCAGCGCGGCGGTATTGCGGAACAGCTCGAGAATCGGGTTCAGCAGTTCGGCCACCGGTTTGTACCAGGCGATGGCGATGCCGAGCGGCACAGCGATCACGAGCGCGAGGGCGAAGCCACTCAGCGAACGATTCAGGCTGGCCGAGACATGGGTCCACATCTCGCCGCTTCGCACCAGATCGATGAAGGCCTGTGCCACCGTGCTGAACGGCGGCAGGAATACCTGGTCGACCAGTCCCACCTGCGGCGCGAACTGCCACAGCAGCAGGAAGGCGGCGATCGCGGCCAGCGGTTTGGCCAGTCGCCACCCCGCCCGCGCGACCAGGGCGACAATGCGCCGTGCCGCCGACGGTCCGCGCTCGACGGTGTCGGTCGCCGGTCGAGGCGCAACCGCCACCCGGGTGCGGGCGGGCTTCTCGATGAGTTGCACTGCGCTAGACATGGCTGAGCCTCTCGATGGGGGTTTCGACGGTCGCGGTGTCGGCGAGCGATTCGCGTTCCTGGCCCTGCGCGCGTTCTACCTCGCTGCGCAGCAGTGACCAGATCTCGTGCCGATAGGAGCGGAACGCCTCGGTGGAGCGGATGTCCGCGCCGGTATCGCGTTCGATATCGACGTCGATCACAGCCTTCACCCGTCCCGGCCGCGAGGTCAGCACCGCCACCCGTTGGCCGAGATAGACGGCCTCATCGATGCCGTGCGTGATGAACAGGATCGTCTTCCCGGTGGCGCGCCAGATTCGTAACAGCTCGTCCTGCAACGATTCCCGGGTCTGGGCGTCGAGTGCGGCGAACGGTTCGTCCATCAGCAGTACCTCCGGATCGAAGGCGAGGCTGCGGGCGATGGCGACACGCTGTTTCATCCCGCCGGACAGTTCGTGCGGGTACCGGTCACCGAATCCCGTGAGGCCGACCAGCTCGAGATAGTTGTCCGCGAGTTCGCGACGCGCTCTGCGCCGCAACCCTTTGGCCTCCAGTCCGAATTCGATATTCGCGCGGGCGGTGCGCCACGGCAGCAGCGCGTACTGCTGGAAGACGATGCCGCGGTCGAGACCGGGGCCGGTGATCGGCGCGCCGTCCAGCAGGATCTTTCCGGACGAGGGTTTGCTCAGCCCGCCGAGCAGATCCAGCAGAGTCGACTTACCCGAGCCACTCGGACCGACCAGCACCAGGAATTCACCCTCGCGCAGTTCCAGCGTGATGTCCTCCAATGCGGTGAATTTCTCGTTCGAACCGCGGATAGAGAATTGTTTGCCTACTCCATCGAGTGCGAGTTTCGCTGTCGTTGTGCTCATTTGGCTATCGCTTCCCCGGTGGGACCACTGGTGGGCTGATATGTTCCGTTGGCGTAAGGATTGAATTTGTTGGTGAACAGATCGCCCGCCTTCAGCTGGCCCTCTTTCAGCTCACCGTTGCGCACCAGCCAGTCGATCCAGATCTGGATCTCCTTCTCCGCGACCACCGCGCCCGGCACCGGGAGACCGGAACTGCGCCAATACTTCAACAGTTCGGTGTTCTCGTTGCGCCCGCGCTTGTCGATGATCGTCTTGAACCGCGCCACCACCTCGTCGCGAGGGGTGACCTGCAACCAGCGGGTGGCCCGAGCGGTGCCCTGGACGAAATCCTGGACGGCATCGCTGTTCTTCGCGATGAAGTCGTCGCGGAAGACGTAAGTGCCGTAGTCGAATTCGCCGAAGATCGCCTTGTCGGTGTAGAGCGGGTGGATACCACCCCGTTCGACAGCGGTCTCACGGAAGACCCCGCCGAGGGTGCCTATCTCGACCTGGCCCTTGCGCAAGGCGTCCTCGGTGTTGGCCGGCGGCACGACCAGCAGCTGAACCTGCTTGATCTCGCTCTCCGACAGCCCCTGCTGGTGCAGCCACTCCCTCGTGATGAATTCGTGGTGTGCGCCGAGCGTATTGACGGCCACCTTCTTGCCGATCAGATCGCGGGCGGAATTGATACCCGAATCGTCGCGGACGAAGTAGCCGCTGAACGACTTCTCGTCCGCCCCATAGGAACTCAGGACAGAGGTGACCTTGGCGCCGCCCGCGATCAGCTTCACCACCGCGCCGTTGAAAGCGCTGCCGAATTCTGTCTGATCGGTCGCGGTTGCCTGGATGCTGGCCGGACCGCTGGTGGTGTCACCCTCCCACTTCAGCGAGATCTTGCTGAAGTAGCCGAGATCGTCGGCCAATTCGTAGGCGGTGACCTGCCCTGTGGTGCCTTGGTAACGAAGGACCGTCTTGCCGTCGACGGTCGCGGTGGTGGCGCTGCTGCCGCACGCGCTGAGCACGGACGTGCTCGCGAGGACGGTGAGTGCGGCGGCGAAGACTCTGTAGACGCGCCGCTGTAATGCGGTGGAGGCCATAACTATTCCTTCGGGAAGGCGAGCCGCGCGACCGGAAATCGGCATGCGGCGGCGACGCCGAGAAAGGGGGAATACTCTCGGTGGGATTGTGCTTCGGAATTCGGAAGCGGGTCCGCCCGGCAGTTCGTCCGGGCGGCGCTACCCCGTCAGCGGCGACAGATACCGTGCGGAACGCGCATCAGGTCGATCGCGCGGCGGCGGATCAGCATGGTGCGTATCAACACGGCGAACTTTCGGGAGCTGTAATGGGTGACGGGTGGGAACCCTGGTTTCCTATGGTGTGGGGCGCGGTGGCAGCGAGACAACAGCCATTCCACATTGTGAAAATCAGGGTGATTTGAAAGCCGCCCCACCCGGTCACCGTTGCTTTGCGCCATATGCCCAGCTAACAAGGCCAGACGGTCGACCGTGAAGGGTTCGGATCAGCCGGATTCACCCCGGCAGGCCGCCTTCAGGCCGCCTTCAGGCCGTCGAACGCTCCAGGCCGCCGCAGCGCCTCGTCCATGTGTCGAAAGCCCCTATTTTTCCGGTATCGTTTGGCCACTGCGCGGATCGCTAGCCTTGGCGAATGAGAGTCAAAGTCGATACGAACGAACTTCGCACTCTAGGGGGCGAGGTCCGGCGAGCGTTGAGTGCGCTCGATCACGGGGTGAGTATTCTGTCCGGTACCGCACCGGGTCCGCCCACCTCGAGCCTCAGCGCGGACGAGATCTTCGGGAATACGACCGCGGGAAAGGGGCTGCTGCGCACCCACGAGTGGTCAGCGTTCCCGGCCGTGAAAGCCGCGATGGCGGCGTTCGCGGGCACTGTCGAAGCCGATGCCGAGCAGCTGGACCTCGCGGTCGCGCTCTACCGCTCGATGGATTCCGAGAACGCCGAGAAGCTTCTGAAAGCCAACGGGCAGGGGCTCGACCTCGTCAGCGCACATCTGAGCAACGGCGGCGACCACAGCGCCGAACAGGCCGCGCAGATCGCACGCCTACGCCAACTCTTCGGTTCCGGACCGTTGGGAAATATCGTGATCGGGGGCGACTTCAACGCCTCCTCGAGCGGTAACGGCGCTTCGGCGCAACAGATCAGAGCGTTCGCCGAGCAGGGATTCAATGTCGACGCGGGCAGAATCGATGACGGTCTCGGCGGCACCTCTGCGAGTCATATACCGATCGACCACGTCTTGCCCCGCGGGGTCGGCACCTCCGCCGCCGAGCGCTGGGATAGGGGGGAATCCGACCACGACGGACAGAATGTCGAGGTGACGCTACCGGCCTGGTAGCCCTCAGTCGACGTTGACCCGAACCCTGGTGGCCGAGCGCGGCTCGTCACCGGGGCCGAGGTCGGTCACCGAGACAGGTCCGGTACTCACGCCGTCACCGACGCGCACGAGCACCACGTTCCCGAAATCGTCGCTCCCCCAGGGGCGGTAGAACTGGGTCCGCTCCGACGCGGGACCGAAGTGGACCTCCCACGTCTCTCCGGGAGGCGCCAGCTTGTTGAGTTGACGACCCAGTTCGTCGGCGCCGTCACGGAACACTTCCTGCAACGTGGCCACATCGACCCTGCCGTCGATGATGCGCCTGGCGAGTTCGTCCATATCGTGTATCTGGGTGCCCTGCCCGAAGCCGGTCGGGTTGTTTCCGTCGCCCCCCTGCTGGATATTCCAGTTGAGCATCCGCAGTGTTCGCTTCGACCAGGCGGTGTCGGCGGCCTGGAGCCGGGTCACCGCCGACTCGATGACCTCGAGCTGGTGATTCAAGGCCGAATCGGCTCTGGACCTGATCCCGTAGTAAGCCGAGTCCAAATCCTCGACCAACTGGGTCTGCTCGTCGTCTTCGGGAAAGAAGACGACCTTGTGTTCATCGGTGTAGTTGCGCACCAGCGGTTCCACCTTCGACCGGGCGGTATCCAACAGCCCCTGATGAAAGCGCAAGGTCGCGATGCACGCGCCGAGCGCGCCCGCGATCTTTCCCGTCGATTCCGCGCAGTCATCGAGGTCGGCGACGAGTTCGCGGCGATGGGTGTCGTACCTGCCCGCCGCGGGCCCCGCCCACACATCGTCGCCGAGTGCCCGGTTCGCCGCGGCGTTGATCGTGTCGGCCGCCCACGACAACTTCTCCTGCTGCGCTTTCCACGCGGACTCGTAGGCCGCGAGCCTGCCCAGATTCGCACCGAGGTTCAGCACCGTCACCGTCTGCACCATGCGGATCAGGCTGTCGCACACGTTATTCGGCGACAAGACGCGGATTTTAGGGGCGGCGGCACAAATCGGGGTGAGTTATTGCGTGGTAGCCGAATTGTTCTGCACGACCGTTCCGATACGCCCCGCGATCTGCTGCATAGCGGGCAGGATTTCGCGCATCAACGCCTCGTTGAGCCGCGCCGAACGCGCCTGCACGCTCAGCGCACCCCAGACCTGCCGGTCCGGGCTGAAGACCGGCACCGCGATCGAACGGATCGGATCGTCGACTCCGAATTCCTCCGTTTCGAACTCCTCGACCGCGAAACCCTTGCGCCGCACCGGATCGAGGTCGGTGCGCAGCCCGCTGTCCACGGGAGAGTAGGCGAGCAGGGCCCGCCCGGCGGCGCTGGAGCGCAACGGTCGACGAGGCCGCGGCAGCTGATGCGCACAGAACAGCACAGGCGGGCGGGCCTGCAAGACCGTGACGGCGTCATTCGAATCGGCGACGCTCAGACTGGCCGTGATCTTGATGCCCGCAGCAAGGGCATACATATGCGGTGCGGCGGAATCGATGCCGAGACGGGTCAGCGCCGGGCGGGCCAGCGTGGCGAGGCCGTGGCCGACTCGGTAGCGGTCGGTCAGCGGATCCTGTTCCAGCAGCCGTCCGCGCACCAGTGCCTGGGCGATGCGGTGCGCGGTGCTGACCGGCACACCGGCCAGATGGGCCAGCTGACTGATCGAGAGCTCGGGATCATCGCCTTCGAAGCAATTCAGCAGATGGACGGCCCGCTCGACGGCCTGCGATCCCGAACGTGGCTGGTCGGTGTTGGCCATAGTGTCGTCCCCATCTCCCCGGGTTCTGGCTGCTCCGGACTTGGCGAGAACTGTTCCGCCTCCGAAGCGGGCGGGCAACGGTTCGACGCTCGGTGCGTCAAATCGGTGATCTCACCGAAAGTAGTGGCGATGTCGCGGTGCGGGGGTCACGCTGGAACCGCTATGAATACGACAGAACCGAGGCTCGGCGTCGATTTCGGCCGGGTCATCCAGGGGGCGGCGCTGGCGCCCGGCGCCGCGGACACGGTATTCCTGTCCGGGGGATTCGAGGAAGCCATGCGAACACCCTCGAGCCCCGGCGCGTTCGAGGTGCTGCCCCGGCTGGTCGAGCGGTTCGGCGGCCGGGCCTGGGTGATCTCCAAATGCGGTCCGCGCGTGGAGGATCGGACCAGGCAATGGCTCGACCGGCACGAGTTCTACGAGCGGACCGGTATCCCGCGCGATAACGTCCGGTTCTGCCGCCGACGCGCCGATAAGGCCGCGCATTGCGCCGAGTTGTCGATCACGCACATGATCGACGACAGGATCGATGTGCACCACGCGCTGCGCGGGCTGGTACCGCATCTGTATCTGTTCGGCGCGCAATCCGGACCGGCTCCGGAATGGGTGAGCCATACCGTCACCTGGTCGGAGGTCGAAGCCGCCGTCGACGCCGGTTTCGCGGCCTGACCACCGGCGATATCCGAATTCGACTCTGCGCCGCGGTGCACGGACGGCGTCGCGGCGGTGAATTCCGGTCCGATCCGAACCGAACGCGGTTGTGTGTGTGGACCATCGGCGTAACGCATGTATCCTTTGCGGGAAAGCTTTGCGCCCGGCCCTTTCGAGTCGGCGTATTCGGGAAGTCTGCGGCGGTGGTCACCTCGCAGCGAACTGGAGGAGGTGGGGTTGCCATGCGCAGCGAACCTCCCAGTCGAAGGCCGCGCGGCGCCGCTCCTTCGTACTGACCGAAGCTTCTAATCGACAGCCTTCCGCTGTGATCGGTCGTGAGCGGGCGCCTCGCGGTGTGACTTCGTGTCATCGATTCACCCGTCACTCGTCGCTGTGCTGAGGACCACCCATGTCGCAGACCGATCTCATCGAAGTACGCCCGACGCTGTCGGAATCCCTGAACGACATCGTCGAAAGCCACCGTGTCGACGCCGCGCTCGATTGGCTCGGCAACCATCCGCCGCATGTCATCGCGGACCAACTCGCCCGCATGGATGCCGTGCAGGCCGGCGTCGCCTTCCGCCTGCTCGGCAAAGATCTGGCCCTGGCCGTATTCGAGGAACTCGAACCGGTCGACCAGCAGCAGATCCTGCAGGGCCTGCGCGATCAGAGTTTTCGTGAACTGGTCGAGAGGATGGCGCCCGACGATCGGGCGCGCATGCTGCACGAGGCGCCCGCGAAGGTCGCCAAGAAGGTGCTGGCGGGTCTGAGCCCGCGTGAGCGCCGGATGACGGCCGCGCTGCTCGGCTATCCGGAGGGGTCCGTCGGCCTCTACATGACGCCGGAAGTCGTTGCGCTGCCGCGTAATCTGACCGTCGCCGAGGCACTGCAGACCGTACGGGCCAAGGGCGGCAACGCCGAGACGGTGTACACGCTGCCCGTGGTGGACGCAGGTCGCAGGCTCATCGGCGTCGTGGAATTGCGCGAACTGGTGCTGAGCGAGCCGGACACCATGGTGTCCGAACTCGTGGTGACCGAGCCCGCGTTCGTCCGCGCGACCGATTCGGCGGAACGCGCCGCGCGCCTGATGCGCGAGACCAACGACCTCAATCTGCCGGTGGTGGACAGCGAGGACCGCTTGGTCGGGCTGCTCACCATCGATGACGCGGTGGAGGTCATCGAAGCCGCCGACAGCGAGGATGTGGCCAAGCAGGCCGGATCGGCGCCATGGGCCGGTCACTATATGGCGGCCGGGGTGTTCCAGCTGGCGCGCTACCGGGCGCTGTGGCTGCTGCTCCTGCTGCTCGCGGCGACCCTCACGGTGAGCGTCACCGACTTCTTCCAGGGTACCCTCGAACAGGCCGCCCATCTGGCCCTGTTCATTCCGCTGCTGATCGGCGCGGGTGGGAACGCGGGGGCGCAGGCCGCGACGGCCTGTGTGCGCGCGGTCGCCGTCGGTGAGGTACGCGGTTCGGATCTGTTCAAGGTGATCTGGCGGGAATGCCGTGTGGGTCTGGTGCTCGGCGCGATGCTCGCCACCTTGGGCGTGATGATCAGCGCGATATTCGTCGGCGCCAAAATCGGCCTTGTCGTTGGCGTCACCCTGGTGTTGATCTGCGGCTGGGCCGCCACCATCGGCGGAACGATGCCGTTGCTCGCCAAGAAGTTCCGCATCGATCCCGCCGTGGTATCCGCGCCGATGGTGACCACTCTCGTGGACGCCACCGGCCTCATCATCTACTTCACCACTGCCAAGCTGGTCCTGGGCATCTGACCGCTCCTCGTTCTCAGCTAATTCGCAGCGTGGTCCCAGGGCGGGTCGAGCGCGCGTCTCTACTGTCGGTGTCGAGACGACGAAAGGATCCGGATGAGCCCCCATTTCGCGCGGCGCGGCAACGAACACGAGCATGAACACGACCTCGGACTCGCGCACGACCTGCGGACGATGGTGTCACGTCGCCGTGCGCTGTACCTGTTCGGCGCGGCCGGTACCGGTGCCTTCGCCGCCGCGTGCTCGGCTACGGATTCGCCCGATTCGGCGGCGAGCGCGAGTGCCATCGAGACGGCGTCCAGCAACATCTCGGCGATACCGCAGGAGACCGCGGGGCCCTATCCAGGCGACGGTTCGAACGGGCCGAATGTGCTCATCGAATCCGGTGTGGCGCGCTCCGACATCACGACCAGTTTCGGATCGTATTCCGGTGTCGCGCAGGGGGTTCCGACCAAGATTCAGCTGGATCTGCGGGATCTGGCCCGCAGCGGCGCGGCGGGTGCGGGCATGGCCGTCTACCTCTGGCATTGCGACAGGGCGGGTAAGTACTCGCTATACAGTGATGGCGTCACCGACCAGAACTATCTTCGCGGCGTGCAGGTCGCCGACACATCCGGCGCGGTCGCCTTCACCTCGATCTTCCCCGCCTGTTACGACGGCCGCTGGCCGCATATCCACTTCGAGGTCTACGACTCGCTCGAATCCGCCGTAGCGGGTGAGAACGCCCGCCTCACCTCGCAGATCGCCCTCCCGCGGGATGTCTGCGAATCGGTCTATGCCTACGATTCGGGCTACTCGGCCAGCACGAGCAATATCTCACGCGTCACCCTCGCTTCCGACAATGTCTTCGGCGACGGCTGGGATGCCGAGCTCGCGACGATATCCGGAACCCCCGCCACCGGTCTCACCGTCTCGCTCACCGTGGGCGTCGCTGCGAAATCGGAGAATGTCCAGTCCGGCAATGGTTTCCGACCTCCGCCGGGTGGGGGTGGCCCGCCTCCTGGTGGGCGACCGCCGGGCAGGTAACCCTCTGGGGCGCATACGTTCTCGCCCTTCTCATTCGCTGGCGCGATCAAGAGCTTACGGCTATGATCGAACGCGCATTCGACGCTGTTTCGGTGAGGGGAGGGCTCGACCTGATGAGTGGTGGGAAATCTCTGGAGCAACGTGTCTGTGCGCTGGAGCTATGGCGGGATCACCAGATCACCCGCGATACTGTGACGGTGACGCATACACACGATCAGTTGGCGGATATCCGCTCGAGTATCGGTGACCTGGAAGGTCGATCGGTCGCTTCGCGGCTCGTGTCGATCGGCGTCGATATCGGCAGCCTGGCGTCGCGCCAGGAGTCGATGGAACGTCAGTTGGTCGCGGTTGATGGGCGTCTGGATTCCATGGACGGGCGGTTGGATTCCGTAGATCTGCGTCTGGATTCCGTGGACCTGCGTCTGGATTCCATGAACGGGCGTCTGGATTCCGTGGACCTGCGGCTGGGCAGATTGGAGTCCGACGTCGGTGTTCTGAAATCCGGTATGGCTCAGATCCTGACGATTCTCCAGAGCCGTTCGGGAATGTAGATGTGACGACGAAGGCCCCGCCGGAGCGGGGCCTTCGTTCGAGCGCCGGGTCAGAACTCCCAGTCTTCGTCCTCGGTGTTGACGGCTTTGCCGATGACATAGCTCGAGCCGGAGCCGGAGAAGAAGTCGTGGTTCTCGTCGGCGTTGGGGGACAGGGCCGAGAGGATGGCCGGATTGACATCCGTCTCGTCCTTCGGGAACAGGCCCTCGTAGCCGAGGTTCATCAGCGCCTTGTTGGCGTTGTAGCGCAGGAACTTCTTGACGTCCTCGGTGAGGCCGACTCCGTCGTAGAGATCCTGGGTGTACTCGACCTCGTTGTCGTACAGCTCGAACAGCAGCTCGAAGGTGTAATCCTTGAGCGATTCACGTTCGGCTTGGGAGACCAGTTCCAAGCCCTTCTGGTACTTGTAGCCGATGTAGTAGCCGTGTACCGCTTCGTCGCGAATGATCAGCCGGATCACATCGGCGGTATTGGTGAGTTTGGCCCGCGACGACCAGTGCATCGGCAGGTAGAACCCGGAGTAGAACAGGAAGCTCTCCAGCAGGGTGGAGGCGACCTTGCGCTTGAGCGGATCGTCGCCGTTGTAGTACTGGAGCACTATTTCGGCTTTGCGCTGCAGGTTCCGGTTCTCCTCGGACCATCGGAACGCGTCATCGATCTCGCGGGTGGAGCAGAGCGTGGAGAAGATGGAGCTGTAGCTCTTGGCGTGCACGGACTCCATGAAGGCGATATTGGTGAGCACCGCCTCCTCGTGCGGGGTCAGCGCATCGGGAATCAAGCTCACCGCGCCCACCGTGCCCTGAATGGTGTCCAGCAGCGTGAGGCCGGTGAAGACCCGCATGGTCAGCTGCTTCTCGTCGGCGCTGAGGGTGTTCCACGAGGGGATGTCATTGGAGACCGGAACTTTTTCCGGCAGCCAGAAGTTGCCGGTCAGCCGGTCCCAGACTTCGGCATCCTTCTCGTCGGGCACCCGATTCCAGTTGATGGCCGACACCCGATCGATCAGTTTCATCCTGCCTCCACACCTTTCCGCCGAGCACGCTACCGTCACGGATTCGTTACACCGAACACTACTCCTAGTGGGTGACAAGTCCATACAGCACAACACCTTGTGTCGTCGCGATGTACGTCGGCGGATGAGAAGTGCCGGTGAACATCGCCTGCGGCAACTCATTGTGCGATATGGCCGCATGTGCGGATGCGGGGGTCCTCGGGTGGGCGATTCGGTCGCTGTGAACTTGCTGCCCGGCGGTGGGTGGTGGTCGGGGCGGAGTGCCGGGTTCGCGCGGCATCCAGGGCGACCAGCCGACGCGACAGCGAAGATCACATCACCGTATTGTCTGAATCAGTACGCACATACGGCCGTACTGCTGCCGCACGATGGGGGCTTGGCGATGTCCGCACCAACCGATCCCGATATGAACGATCTGCTCGGTCGACTCGCACGGATTCCGAGCGGGCGCCGCGGCAAATGGGTCGTCCTCGGTGTCTGGATCATCGCGCTGTTCGCCCTCGGTTCGCTGGCGGGCAGACTCACCGACGCGCAGCAGAACGACAGCGTGAACTGGCTGCCCGACAGCGCCGAATCCACCCAGGCGTTCCGGCTCGCGGAATCCTTCGGCAATAGCGAGCAGATTCCCGTTGTGCTCGTCTACGAGCGCACCAGCGGGATCACCGAGGCCGACCGGACGGCGATCGCGGCCGACGCGCGGCGGGTCGCGCAGGTCGAACACGTGGTCGCGGACAAGGTGCTCGGTCCCATACTTTCCGACGACGGCCAGGCCGTCGAAATCCTCGTGCCGATCGAGGTGGGCACCGAAGGCTGGAAGCGGTTGGCCACCGTGGTCGACGACATCAAGGACACGGCGGGGGAGCGGCCCGACGGACTGTCTTTCCACGCCACCGGACCCGCCGGATTCGGAGCCGAATTCGGTGAGGCTTTCGCGGGTATCGATGGTCTGCTGCTGTTCGCTGCCGCCGCGGTCGTCATCGTCATCCTGCTGTTCACCTACGGGCCCATGCTCTGGATACTGCCGCTGCTGACCGTGGGTTTCGCGCTGGTCATCGCGCAGAGCGCGGTCTACGGCGCGACCGAGCTCGGGTTGACGATGAACGCGCAGAGCCAGGCCATTCTCACCGTTCTCGTCTTCGGCGCTGGCACCGACTACGCGCTGCTACTCGTGGCGCGATATCGCGAGGAATTGTGTCGCCACGAGGACAGACACGAGGCGATGGCCGTGGCGCTGCACCGCGCCGGACCCGCGGTGCTGGCCAGCGGCGTGACGGTCATCATCGCGATGCTGGCGCTGTTGGTCGCGGAGTTGAACTCGACCGCGGGCATCGGCCCGGTGTGCGCGATCGGCGTTTCCGTCGCACTGCTGGCCATGCTGACGCTGCTGCCCGCGCTGCTCGTCATCGTCGGCCGGTGGATCTTCTGGCCGCGCCACCCGAACTTCGGCACCGCCGACCACACCGAATCGGGTCTCTGGGCCAGGGTCGGATTCGCCATCGCCCGCAGGCCACGCACCGTCTGGATCGGTACCGCGCTCGCGCTCGGGGTGTTGGCACTCGGGGTCAGCGGTCTGGATTCCAACGGCATCGCGAACAAGGACGCCTTCGTCGGCGCGTCGGAGGCGGTCGACGGAACAAAGATTCTGGAGCGGCATTTCGACGCGGGCACCGGTAACCCGGTGGCCGTCATCGGCCGGGCGGCGCGCTCGGATGCCATCGTCACCGCGCTGCGGTCGACCGAGGGCATCATCTCCACTGCCCAGCCGGTGGTCAAGAACGGATTGGTCTACGTCGAGGGCACGCTGTCGGATCCGCCGGACAGCGCGGCCGCCGACGCCACCATCGACCGGGTGCGCGACACGGTGCACGCGGCGGACCCCGATGCCAAGGTCGGTGGGCAGACCGCGGTGATGCTGGACATCAAACGTGCTGTGTCGCACGATAATCGGATCATCGTGCCGTTGGTGCTCGCTATCGTGATGGTGATTCTGATGGTGCTGCTGCGTTCGGTGCTCGCCCCGATCCTGTTGACCGGCACGGTGGTGCTGTCCTATTTCGCCGCACTCGGATCGAGCCGCTGGATCTTCGATCTGCTCGGATTCGAGGGCGCCGACCCGGGACTTCCGTTGCTGGCCTTCGTCTTCCTGGTGGCGCTTGGCATCGACTACAACATCTTCCTGATGTCGCGGGTGCACGAGGAAACGGTCAAACACCGCACCAAGGCGGGCGCGTTGATCGGCCTGGCCGCGACCGGTGGCGTGATCACCTCTGCCGGACTGGTTCTCGCGGGCACCTTCGCGGTGATCGCGACCCTGCCCGTGGTGAGCTTCGTCCAGATGGGCATTGTGATCGCCCTCGGCGTCCTGCTCGACACCATCATCGTCCGCTCGGTTCTGGTCACCGCGCTGACACTGGATATCGGCGACCGGATCTGGTGGCCGAGCGCGCTGTCGCGACCGGTCGCCGAGGCGAAGTCCGAACCCGAGGTCAGCCTGGTCGAATGAGCCGGGCTCAGTCGGTGACGTAACCGTTGAGGGTGCCGCGCAGGTCGGAGAGCAGGGCACGGGCGGCAGTGAGTCCGTTGCCGTTCCAGACCGAATCCTCGACGGCGAAGACGCGGTGGTCGGTGGCGGCGCCGAGTTCTTTCCACCCATCGGTGCGCAGGATCTTCGCGCCGTAGTCGCGGCCGTCCTCGCCTGCGAAGACGACGTAGATGATGTCGCCCTCGGCCCTTGTCGCGAGTTCGTCGGTGGTGATGTCGACGGAGGCGCCGCGTTGCGCGGTCGGCCGCTGCACGCCGGTATCGGCGAGAATCTGGCCCGCGAAACTGTTGTTGCCCTGGATCTGGATGGTATCGGCGGTGAAGCGCAGCACCGAAGCCTGACTCTGGCTCGCGGCGATGGCGTTGCCGATATCGCGCGCCTCGATGCGGTAGTTCGCCAGCGCGGTCGCGGCCGTCGCGCTCCGATTCATACCGGCGGCCAGTGCGGTGAATTCCGCCTGCCAACTCGGGGATTCGCCGACAAGAACGGTAGGCGCGATGGCGCGCAGCGCATCGAAACTCGCTGTCGGCGAAGGTGTTTCACCGAGAATCAGATCGGGTCGGAGTTCGGCGATCTTGGCGAGATCGGGTGTGCCGTTCGCGCCGACGCCGGGAATCTCGGTGACGCCGTAGCCGAGATAGGCGGGCTGGGCGCGTGGTCCGTCGATGGTGACCGCACCGACAACGCGCTCCCACAGACCGAGCGCGCACGCGGCGTCCAGTGCCGACGTGCTGAGCACGACGATGCGCTGCGGATCGGCGGGGACCTCGGTGACGCCCGCGGTATGCGTGACGTCGCGGGTGCCGCTCCCCTGATCCGGTGCGCTCGGCAGCGGGCACGCCTTGGACGTGTCGCGCTCGAGTCCGACCACGCCCGCGCCCGCGATATTCGTGGTCGTGCGGACGATCGAACTGGGGTCGTCGGTCTGCTGTGCGCAGCCGACGAGCAGTAGCGCGGCACAGGCCGCGGCTACGGCGGCCGTGCCGTATCGGGTGGCGGCTGTGCGATTTCGGGTGGGTACGAGTGCGCTCACCGGCATGCGGGTGAGGGTACATTGCCGCCGCCAGGTGTAGACGGGGGTATCGGGGGCGAAGGCGCTCGGCCCGCGACGCGAAACCGGCGACGCGAAAGCGGCGACGCGAAAGCGGCGACGCGGGCCGAGCACTCGGATCACCCGATCACAAGACGTTGCCGCCCAAGCTGAAACGCGCCCCGGTGGCGTCGGCGACCGAGGCCATCCGGCCGTAGGGGGTGTCCTGGGCCGGGACGAGGATCGTGCCGCCGAGTTCGACCACCTTCGCGACGGCCTTGTCGACGTCGTCGGCGCCGAAGTAGACGGTCCAGCCCGCCGGCGCGCCCTCCGGCAGGGTTTCGGAGGCGTCCATGACACCGCCGAGCATCGGACTCGTCGAATGGATCGTGGTGTAGCGGAACCCCGGTTGTTCCGGCATGGCCATGGTGTCGTTCCAGCCGAAGACATCGCGGTAGAACTCGAGTGCGGTGTCGTAGCGGCGGGTGTGCAGTTCGAACCAGGACGGCGCGCCGTCGTGGTCCCGCCATGTCCCGCCGTCGACGATGGCCGTGGTCTCGAAGCCGGAGAAAGTGCCCGCCTGCCAGATGCCGATACCGGCGCCGTCCGGATCGCCGAGCACGGCCATCACCCCGATATCGCCCACGTCCATCGGCGGAACGACGATCGTGCCGCCGTGCGCGGCGGCGGCGTCGGCGGTGGCACGCGCGTCCGGGGAGGAGAGGTAGACGGTCCACTGATCGGGACCTTCCGGACTGTCGGGCGTCTTGCCCATACCGCCCGCGACATCCTTGCCGTTCTTGCTGAAGGTGATGTAGCCGCCGAACTCCTCGCCCGCGCGTTCGGCTGTCCAGCCGAAGAGTTCGCCGTAGAAGGCGATGCTGCGGTCGGGATCGGCGGTGTAGAGGTCGACCCAGACGGGGTCGCCTGCTTTGGGGTGAGTCATGGTGGTCTCTCCTTGCAGGTCGTCGAGCACTGGTAGGGGTAGAGACGCCCAGGGGGGCGGGAACTCATCGGTGCACGCCACATCGGGTTCCGCGGCAGGAGCGGACTTTCATTGTTTCAACGAAATACGACAGAGAGTAGGACCCGCGCGGACCGGCGCGGCTGCACCGTTTACGATCACATGAGCGCAAGCGAACTGTCGTCTGTTCCGGTCACGGAATGGATCCACGCAGCGGAGCCTGCAAAGCGACCTACAGGCATCTTCAGGAGGATCAGTGACTGCGGTAGAGCCCAGACCAGTCCCTCAGATGGAAGCGACTCGACCGTATCCGGCTCGGACCGGGCCGAAGGGTTCATTCCTCTACAAGATGGTCACAACGACCGATCCCAAGGTTCTCGGCGTCATGTACCTGGTGACCGCGGTGAGCTTCTTCCTCGTCGGCGGTCTGATGGCGTTGCTGATGCGTGCCGAGTTGGCGCGGCCTGGCCTGCAGTTCCTGTCTCCGGAACAGTTCAACCAGCTGTTCACCATGCACGGCACGATCATGCTGTTGTTCTACGCGACCGCGATCGTCTTCGGGTTCGCGAATATCGTGCTGCCGCTGCAGATCGGCGCGCCCGACGTCGCCTTCCCGCGCCTGAACGCGTTCAGCTACTGGCTGTACCTGTTCGGCGGCACCATGGCGACCGCGGGTTTCATCACCCCCGGCGGCGCCGCGGACTTCGGCTGGACGGCGTACGTGCCGCTGACCGACATCCTGCACTCGCCCGGCGTCGGCACCGACCTGTGGATCCTCGGCCTCGCGGTCTCCGGTCTCGGCACCATCCTCGGCGGTGTCAACATGCTCACCACCGTGGTCTGCCTGCGCGCTCCCGGTATGACCATGTTCCGCATGCCGATCTTTACCTGGAATATCGCCGTCACCAGCGTGCTGGTGCTCCTCGCGTTCCCGCTGCTCACCGCGGCGCTGTTCGGCCTGGCCTACGATCGCCATCTCGGCGGGAACATCTACGACCCCGCCAACGGCGGCATCATGCTCTACCAGCACCTGTTCTGGTTCTTCGGCCATCCCGAGGTGTACATCATCGCGCTGCCGTTCTTCGGCATCGTGTCCGAGATCTTCCCGGTCTTCTCGCGTAAGCCGATCTTCGGTTACACCACCCTGGTCTACGCGACGCTCGGTATCGCCGCGCTGTCCATCGCGGTGTGGGCGCACCACATGTACGCCACCGGCGCGGTGCTGCTGCCGTACTTCTCGTTCATGACCTTCCTCATCGCGGTGCCGACCGGCGTGAAGTTCTTCAACTGGATCGGCACCATGTGGCGCGGTCAGCTGACCTTCGAATCCCCGATGCTGTGGTCGATCGGCTTCATCGTCACGTTCCTCTTCGGTGGTCTCTCCGGCGTCATCCTGGCTTCGCCGCCGCTGGATTTCCACGTCACCGACTCGTACTTCGTCGTCGCGCACTTCCACTACGTGCTCTTCGGCACCATCGTGTTCGCCACCTTCGCCGGCATCTACTTCTGGTTCCCGAAGATCACCGGCCGCATGATGGACGAGCGCCTGGCGAAGTGGCACTTCTGGACGACCTTCATCGGCTTCCACAGCACCTTCCTCGTGCAGCACTGGCTGGGTGCGGAGGGTATGCCGCGTCGCTACGCCGACTACCTGCCTTCCGACGGTTTCACCACGCTGAACACCATCTCCACCATCGGCGCGTTCATTCTCGGCGGCTCGATGCTGCCGTTCGTGTGGAACGTCTTCAAGAGCTTCCGCTACGGCGAGGTCGTGACCGTTGACGATCCGTGGGGTTACGGAAACTCGCTGGAATGGGCCACTACCTGCCCGCCGCCGCGGCACAACTTCTACGAGCTGCCGCGCATCCGGTCCGAGCGCCCCGCCTTCGAACTGCACTACCCGCACATGGTGGATCGCATGCGGGCCGAGGCACACGTGGGCTGGGGTACCGGCAAACACGTGACCGATGTCCACGAGGGCGCGGTAGCCACGAAGTAGAGCCGCATCGCCGGTCCAGCGCTGGGTTACGGACCCACGGGGTCCGGCCGCGCACTAGGATTCGTACGACGAGTGTGCACCCGCTGGTCATCCAGCGGGTGCACACTCGTTTGGTGAGGTAGAAGCCCCGAACGGTAGCGACAACGGCGACGCGGCACAGGGAGAGGGCGTACAGGACTTGGAGCATATCGACTTGGCTGACACCATCGTTCTCGTCACCGTGACCGGACCGGACCGCCCCGGTGTGACGTCGGTACTGCTCGCGGCGATGTCCCGGCACGACGTCAGCCTGCTGGACGTGGAGCAGGTCGTCATACGCGGTCACCTGTCCCTCGGCGTGCTCGTCACCTGTCCCGGCGATCCCGAAGCATTGCAGGAACACGTCGAAGAGGCGATGAGCACTGTCGGCATGAGCGTCGACGTCGAAGTGGGCGCGCGTGTCGGTAGGCAGCCGATGTCGACCCACGCGGTGGTCATCCTCGGCAGCCCGGTCACCGCGCGCGCCTTCAGCGCCGTCTCGCGCCAACTCGCCACCCTCGGCGCGAATATCGATACGATTCGCGGCATCGCCGACTATCCGGTGACGGGCATGGAATTACTGGTCACCGCGATCGACACCGGTTCCGATACCGACTCGCGGCTGCGGACGGCACTGGCCGAGGTCGCGGTGGCCGAGCGGGTCGACGTCGCGGTGGAACGGGCCGGGCTGGCGCGCCGCGGCAAACGGTTGATCGTCTTCGACGTTGACTCGACCCTCATCCAGGGCGAGGTCATCGAAATGCTCGCCGCGCACGCGGGTGTCGAGGATCAGGTCAGGGAGGTCACCGAGGCGGCGATGCGCGGTGAGATCGATTTCGCCGAATCGCTGCGGCAGCGGGTCGCGACTCTCGAGGGCCTGGACGAATCGGTCATCGACGAGGTGGCCGCACGGATCGAACTCACGCCGGGCGCCCGCACGACCATCCGTACCTTGCGCCGCATCGGTTTTCGCTGCGGCGTGGTCTCCGGCGGTTTCCGCCAGGTGATCGATCCGCTCGCGCACGAACTGGAACTGGATTTCGTCAAGGCCAACACCTTGGAGATCGTGGACGGCAAGTTGACCGGACGGGTGGTCGGCGAAATCGTCGACCGCGCCTTCAAGGCGACAGCCCTGCGCGCGTTCGCCGCCGAGGCGGGCGTTCCGATGGAACAGACGGTCGCCGTCGGCGACGGCGCGAACGATATCGACATGCTCAACGCGGCGGGTCTCGGCGTGGCCTTCAATGCCAAGCCCGCGCTTCGTGAAGTCGCCGACGCGGCCCTGTCGCACCCCTACCTCGACGCCGTGCTGTTCATTCTCGGCGTCACCCGCGACGAGGTTGAGGCGGCCGACGCCCGCGATGGCGGAGTGCGCCGAGTGCCCCTCGTCGGCAGCTGAACGCGGGCCCGTCGAGCGAGCGACGGCCGCGCGTCGAATCCGCCCGTACACCGGGAATGCGGCGGGGGACCGGCCACTTGTGATGGAGTGCGCGCGGCCACGGGAGCACGGTGGGGGTCGTGCGGAAGTTCACGGCGACGAACAAGGTGGAGTGGATGAGTGACCCGTTCAGCGAGGCCGGAATCCGGGGCGGTACGACATCGGTGACAGACGCGGTGACCGACGCGGTGACCGACGCGGGGGCGAACCCGGAGGCGAACCCGGAGGCGAACCCGGAGGCGGCGTCCGAATCGTCCGCCGGTTTCGAGGGTTTCCGCGTGCGGCACGCGGAATTGGCGCGCGGGTACGGCGGCGCGGGAGATCCCGACGATCCGGATCGGGTGCAGGCCATGCAGATGGTGCTGCACCTGCCGAAGGCGGATCCGCCCCCACGCAGCGCCCTGCTGGCCGCCGCGGCCTCCTCGGTGGTCGCCCTGTGCCTGGACGAGCGCGTCGGTCCAGGCGGGCCGTGGGAGCACGCCTACCTCACGTGGAAACACTCGCGTATCCGCAAGGTGGCTCGGCGGGCCCGTGGCGCGCAATGGACGGCGGCGAACGAGGTGGAAGGCATCACCGTCGACGTCGGCGGCGTCCAGGCGCGCGCGCTGGTGCCGAGTGCGGTCAGCGCCGTCGATCCGCGGATCAAACGGCTCCAGATCGGCGGCACCGATCTCGAACACGATGAACCCGGTCCGCCGGATCCGGATCTGCCGGTGCTGTGGATCAATGCGAAATTGGGGATGACGGTGGGCAAGGCCGCAGCGCAGGTCGGCCATGCCAGTATGTTGCTGGCGGGTGCTCTCTCGCCCGAAAACGCCTGGCGCTGGGCCGAATGCGGCTTTCGTTGTTCGGTCCGCGAAGCCGATGTGACGCGCTGGCGGTCGCTGGCGGCACGGGTATCGGACGGGTCGGCGGTAGCGGTCCGCGACGCGGGTTTCACCGAAATCGCTCCGGGTTCGCTGACAGTCATTACGCTGCCTGCGGAGTCCTGGTGATCCCAGGCGACCAACAGCGCGAGAAAGGTGTGCGGTAGACGATCGGTCCGCGATCCCGGACTCCGGGTGTGCTGCCGGGGAATTCGGGTACCTGTCCATGGAGGACTGCTCCGGAGGAGGTCGACATTGTCCACTCTGATGCTCATTCTCGTCGCTTGGTTGGTGCTCTCGTTTCCGCTGGCGTTCCTCGTCGCCAGGATGTTCGGCTCCCGCGGCGGCCCGCCGATCGATCGCGAGCGAGCCGTTCGCGCCGCCGCGGCCCGTCACCGCCGTCGCCACCGTGCTCGAATGCCACGATCGGACCGACCCGCGTGGGTCGGGCGGGCATCGACGGCACATGTGAGCCAAGATGGAGCGCGTGCCACAACCGGATCCTGATCTGCTCATTGATTTCTCCGACGTGACCATCCGACGATCGGGCCACACCCTCGTCGGTCCGGTCACCTGGCAGGTCGAGCTCGACGAACGCTGGGTCGTGCTCGGACCCAACGGCGCGGGCAAGACCTCCCTACTCCGCATGGCCGCCGCCGAGGTGCATCCGACGTCGGGTATCGCGCATCTACTCGGCGAAGTGCTCGGTAAGACCGACGTCAGCGAGTTGCGTCCGCGCATCGGACTGTCCTCGGCCGCGGTGGCGAGTCGGGTGCCGCGCGAGGAGAAGGTCAGCGATCTCGTGGTGTCCGCGGGTTACGCGGTTCTCGGCCGCTGGCGGGAACGCTACGACGAGGTCGATACCGACCGCGCCATCGATATGCTGGAAAGTCTCGGGGCCGAACATCTTTCCGACCGCACCTACGGCACGCTCTCCGAGGGTGAGCGCAAACGGGTGCTGATCGCGCGTGCCCTGATGACCGACCCGGAACTGCTGCTGCTCGACGAACCCGCCGCAGGCCTCGATCTGGGTGGCCGCGAGGAGTTGGTGGAGCGGCTCGGTGATCTCGCCGCCGATCCCGACGCCCCGGCCATGGTGCTGGTCACCCACCACGTGGAGGAGATCCCGCCCGGTTTCACCCACGGCCTCCTGCTCAACGAGGGCGAGGTCGTCTCCCAGGGTTTGCTGACCGACGTGCTCACCTCCGAGAATCTCAGCGACGCCTTCCGTCAGTCGATCACCCTGGACAGGGTGGACGGCCGGTACTTCGCCCGCCGCAGCCGCCGGGCGGGTAAACACCGCTCGCGGTAGGACATACCGGGCGATCGGGTTGCCTTGCGATTGCCTGGAATTCGCCGAAGCCGGGTGGATCGGGCATGCCCCTAGCACAGCCGAATACGTGACGCACGCGACCGGCGCGCGGTCCGGCGAGTTCGGCGGACGTTATGGTGCAGGAGTGAGTGAGACAGATACGCAGGTTGACTCTCAGGTTCCACCGATCAGGGACGCCTCCACGGTGATGGTCGTGCGGGACGGCGTCGCGGGTCCGGAGGTATTCCTGCAGCGTCGGGTCGGTGCGATGGAATTCGCCGCCGGGATGACGGTCTTCCCCGGCGGCGGTGTCGATTCCTCCGACGGCACCGCGGATATCGCGTGGGCCGGTCCCGCTCCCGCGTGGTGGGCCGAGAAGTTCGCCACCTCCGAGCCGCGGGCCAAGGCGCTGGTCTGCGCCGCGGTGCGCGAAACCTTCGAGGAATGCGGTGTCCTGCTGGCGGGTCCGACCGCCGACACCGTCGTCTCCGATACCGCGGGCTATCACGACGCTCGCGGCAGGCTCGAGCGCCGCGAGCTGTCGTTCGCCGCCTTCCTCGCCGAGGAGAAACTCGTCCTGCGCGCGGATCTGCTTCGGCCGTGGGCGAATTGGATCACCCCCACCATCGAGCCGCGCCGTTACGACACGTATTTCTTCGTCGCGGTACTGCCTCGGGGACAGCGTGCCGACGGGGCAACCACCGAGGCCGACGAAGCGCGCTGGCGTATCCCGGCCGCCGCGCTGGATCACTGGCGCGCCGGCGCCGACGTGCTGTTGCCGCCCACCTGGACGCAGTTGGACGCGCTGCGACGTTTCGCCACCACGGCCGAGATCTTCGCCGCCGAGCCGGTGATCGACCCGATCATGCCGGAATTCACCCGTATCGATGGCCGTGACCTTCTCGTTTTCCCCGACTACCACCGCTATTACGCCGAGCTGCCCGATCCGAGCCGTCTGAAGGGTTCATCGCGCCCCTGAACTCTTCCCGCGCCCGCTGAAGACGGGTGGGCTCCCGGTCGGGTCCGGGATGACGGGCCCGAGACGGGTGCGCGGTAGCGTGCGTGCCATGGCCGAATTCGTGACCCTGGATCTGCTCGAGGGCGATGCCGAGCGCGGCGTGGCGGTGCTCAGGATCGCCCGTCCGCCGATGAACCTGCTCACCGTGCAGGTGGTGCGGGAGATCGCCGCGGCGGCGTCGGCGGTGGCGTCGAACGACGCGATCGCGGCCCTGGTCGTCTACGGTGACGAGCGCGTTTTCTGCGCGGGCGACGATCTCGCCGAACTGGCCGCGATGAGTTCGGGGCAGGCCCGCGCCATGGCCGCCGATCTGCAGGACGCGCTCGGGTGCCTCGCCCGGGTGCCGCAGCCGACGGTCGCCGCGATCAGCGGGTACGCGCTCGGCAGCGGTCTCGAACTCGCCCTCGGCGCGGATCGCCGCATCATCGGCGACAACGTCAAACTCGGCTTTCCACAGATCAAGGCCGGTCTCATTCCGCTGTCGGGAATCCGTCGTCTCGCACTGCTGATCGGGCCGGGCGCGGCCAAGGATCTGGTGTTCACGGGCCGATTCGTCGAACACGAGGAGGCGGCTGCCCTCGGCCTGGTCGACGAGGTGGTCGCGCCCGACGATGTCTTCGCCGCCGCCACGCGCTGGGCGCGTCGATTCGTCGATGGTCCGTCACGCGCGCTCGCGGCCGCGAAGGCGGTTTTCGAAGCGGGCCCGCACGGACTCGACCGCGCCCGCACCGAATGGGCCGATCTCTTCGATACCGAAGACCGCCGCATCGGCACCGAATCCTATTCGGCCGACGGCCCCGGCTCGGCGGCCTTCGTCGGCCGCTGACGACGCGAGCGGCCGATGGCGGATGTACCGACCAGTAACTGAAACGCGTTTCACCTGGGACTATCCGCCGATGGTGGAGCGGAGGTAACTCGGCGGTGCGTGGGAACCGCAGCATGCGGCATGTGACCGGTCGGTAACGTCGGTCCGGACTGCCGCTCGCGGGCGAACGAACCGGACCACGTTCGGTGCGGCCGGTACGGTGGTTCGGGATGCCGAGCGCCGAACGGTCCGCTGAATCACGAAGGCATCGGAGAGGATAGGCTACGCATCCATGACGGTCCACCCCGACGACCCTGCGCCGAACCCGCATGCCACCGAGGCCGAGGTCGAAGCAGCGCTCAAGGATACGAAACTCGCCCAGGTTCTCTACCACGATTGGGAGGCGGAGACCTATGACGACAAATGGTCCATCTCCTATGACGAGCGCTGTATCGAATACGCACGCGGACGCTTCGACGCCGCGGTCGGCCCCGCGCCGCTGCCGTACGAAAGGGCCCTCGAACTCGGCTGTGGCACCGGCTTCTTCCTGCTGAACCTGATGCAGGGTGGCGTCTCGAAATCCGGTTCGGTCACCGACCTGTCGCCGGGCATGGTGAAGGTGGCGCTGCGCAACGCCGAACACCTCGGCCTCGATGTCGACGGCCGGGTGGCCGACGCCGAGACGATTCCCTACGACGACGACACCTTCGATCTGGTCGTCGGCCACGCCGTCCTGCATCACATTCCCGATGTGGAGCTCGCGCTGAAGGAATGCCTGCGGGTGCTCAAGCCGGGCGGACGGTTCGTCTTCGCCGGTGAGCCGACGACCGTCGGCAATTTCTACGCGCGCTGGCTCGGCCGCATCACCTGGAAGGCCACCACCACCGTCACAAAACTGCCCGTGCTGGCCGGGTGGCGGCGTCCGCAGGAGGAACTCGACGAGTCCTCACGCGCGGCGGCGCTGGAGGCCGTCGTCGACCTGCACACGTTCGATCCGCGCGATCTCGAGGCGATGGCGCGCTCGGCGGGTGCGACCGGGGTCAAGGCCACCACCGAGGAATTCGCGGCCGCGCTGTGGGGCTGGCCGGTGCGCACCTTCGAGGCGGCTGTGCCCCCGGAGAAGCTCACCATGGGCTACCGCATGCTGATGTACCGCGCCTGGATCGGCCTGAGCTGGCTCGATGAGAAGATCATGCGTCGCGTCGTGCCTCGCCAGTTCTTCTACAACGCCATGATCACCGGCGTGAAGCCGGGAGCGTCCGGCAAGTAGTGGGATACGGCTTCAGTCGCGACGACGTCGACTTCCTCAGCGGCGCGGCGGGACGTGCCGCGCTCGCCGAGGTGGACCGGCTGGAACTGACCGCGGCGACGCATCTGCGCGATCTGGAACATGTGCGTCGCCGATACGACGCGGCGGCGGGGGCGCTCATCGACACGGTGCGCCTGCGGCGCAGGGCCTCGCGCAAACTTCTCGGCGCGGGGGAGTGGCTTTTCACCGACGACGCGCTGCAACAGGCGACCCCGACCCTGGTGGCCCGGCACCGTGCCCGCCGCGTGTCCGGGCGCGCGGTGCACGACGTCACCTGTTCTATCGGCGCCGAACTCGTCGAACTCGCCCGCGTCTGCCCGACCGTCATCGGCAGCGACCTGGACGACGTCCGCCTCGCCATGGCCGCGGGCAATCTCGCCGCGGCGCGTACGACGGCCGAGCGGGCGGTGCTGCTCGTCCGGGCCGACGCACTGCGACCGGTCAGCGTCGGCACCGTTGTCATCGCGGATCCGGCGCGGCGGGCCGAGGGCAGACGCACCAATGATCCCGCCGCCTTGCAACCGCCGCTGCCGGATCTGCTGTCCGCCTACGCGACTCGCGATCTCGCGGTGAAATGCGCGCCTGGACTCGATTTCGATCGCCTCGACTGGGCGGGAGAGATCGAGGTGGTCTCCCTGGACGGGGCCGTGCGCGAGGCATGTCTGTGGTCACTCGGGCTGACGCAGGCGGGGGTGACTCGGCGCGCGAGTGTGCTCTCGTCCTCGGGCGCGGTTTTCGAGCTGACCGACGCCGACGCCGACGAGATAGCGCAACGGCCACCGGGAGAGTGGATCATCGACCCGGACGGCGCGGTGGTCCGCGCCGGTCTCGTCCGTCACTACGCCGCGAAACACGGTCTGTGGCAGCTGGATCCGCGGATCGCCTATCTCACCGGCGATCGTGTTCCCGACGGCGTGCGCGGCTTCCGCGTCATCGACCGAATGGAGTTGCGGGAGAAGACGTTGCGCCGGGAACTCGCCCGCCGTGACTGCGGCGCGCTGGAAATCCTCGTGCGCGGTGTCGATGTCGATCCGGACGCGTTACGTCAGCGCCTCAAACTCCGTGGGGATCAGCCATACACGTTGGTGATCACCCGAATAGGCCGCGCCGCCACCGTTTTCGTCTGCACCGCCCATCGCGCCACCGGGGACTGAACCGCGCCGATCTCGCGGGCAGCGGGATCAGGTGTCGAGTTTCTTGACGATCCGTTGCACGGTGAGCCAGGTCCGGGTCGTGATGTCCTTGCCGTAGGTCCTGTCCAGCCACGCCATGAAATCGGTGGTTCTCGGGGTGCTGTTGTCGATGACGGTCAGGAAGGCGCGGGCCTGGTCGTCGTAGCCGATGACGCGGGTCAGTTCGTCGACCGAATCGGGTGGTGCGACCTCCGGGCTCTGATCCTTGAAGAAGGTCACCGTCAGATACGACCCCCGCTCGTGTTTGAGCCCGGCGAAGGGGTCGCGGTCGATCAGGGCCCGCAGATCCTCGTAACTGCGCAGGATGGTGCCGCCGGGAATACCCAGTTCCCGGTTCAGCGCCTCCTGGATGCGGTCCTCCAACTCGGCCTCGCCGGCGTCGCGGCAATGGAACACGACATTGCCGCTGGACAGGAGTGTGGCCACCTTGTCGAAGCCGAGCCCGTCGAACACCTCGCGCAGCTTCTCGTTGCGCATATTCGGGTTACTCGGCATGATCCCGCGCAGCAGGGCCGCGTACCTGTTCATATCGCCGACCGTAGCCGATGCCACCGACAACCCGGCGTGCACTGCCGGTTGCCCGTGTCAGACGCCAGCGGGCCGCGGCACCCGATCACACCTGCTGGGTGGCGCCGTTCTTCTTTCGCTCGATATCTTCCAGCGCGGCAATATATTTGGCGCGTTCCTCGGCACCCGCCTCCCAGGCGGCCTTGCGGTTCTTGACCACCTTGGCTGGTGCGCCGACCGCGATGCTGTAGTCGGGGATCTCGCCCTTGACCACCGCGTGCGCGCCGAGTACGCAACCGCGCCCGACGCGGGTTTCGCGCAGCACCGTCACCTTGGCGGCGATCCAGGTGTCGGGGCCGATGCGTACCGGGCCCTTCACGATGCCCTGATCCTTGATCGGGGTATCGATATCGTCCATCCGGTGGTCGAAGTCGCAGATGTAGCACCAGTCGGCCACCAGGGTCGATTCACCTATCTCGATATCGAGATAGGTGTTGACCACGTTGTCCTTGCCGAAGACCACCTTGTCGCCGATGCGCAGCGATCCCTCGTGGCAGCGGATGGCATTGCCGTCGCCGATATGCACCCAGCGGCCGATCTCCATCCGGCTCAGTTCGGGCGTCGCGTGGACCTCGACGTTCTTGCCGAGGAACACCATCCCGCGCAGCACGATATGCGGGTTGGCCGCCTTGAACTTGAACAGCCGGTAGTAGCGGACCAGGTACCAGGGGGTATAGGCGCGATTGGCGAGCACCCACCGCAGCGAAGCCGTCGTCAGGAATCGCGCCTGCTGCGGATCCCGGCGGCGCGAACCCCGCCACCGTGAGCGCAACGGTGCGCCCCACATGCTCGTCACGAATCCGTCTCCCGTCGTATATCCCCGGTCGGCACCCGGGACGCGTGTCACTTGGCTACACAGAGTACTTTCGCGCCGAGGACGGCGAGGTCGCGGGCGTGTCTTACGGAGTTCCCAAAGGGGCAGCGAACCACGCCGCGCCCGCGCGGCCTACTACACAGAACCACGCCGCGCCGCAGGCGCGGCCGGAGAACCCAGTAGTCTTGCGATCGGCCAACGACCCGAGGGGAGAACAGCAGGTGCGAACCGGCAGCGTGCGGGCTGTATCCGAAAAGCCGCGATTCCGTATGCGTGCGGCAGTTCTCGCCGCCCTCGGCGCGATCGTGGTGACCGGATGTGGCACCGATGTCGATGACATCACCGTGGGCGCGGGCCGGGGTTGGCCCGCGGCGTATCACGACGGCCGCAACGGCGGGGTCACCTCGGTGACCGGAGCCAGGCGGATGGCGTTGAGTTGGTCGCGCCCGTCGGGCGGTCCGATCGAGCGGCCGGTGACGATCGGTCCGGAGGGGCAGTTGTTCCTCACCACCCGCACCCCGCGCGGTTGCGCGATCCTGTCGTTACAGATGCCGACCGGACGGAAACGCTTCTGCGATCCGTTGGGCCCCAACACGGTTTCCTCGCCTTCGGTGGTCGACGGCGTCAGCAATGTCTACGTCGGTGACGACGGTGCGGTGAATTCCTTCAACTATCTCGGGCAGCCGCGCTGGCGTACTCCCGTTGCCGGGGTTCCGGTCTCGGTGCAGTTCACCGGCGACGGGAAACTGCTGACGGTGACCCAGTCCGGCCAGGTCGACGTATTGAGCAGGCAGACCGGTCAGCGTGCGGTGACCACCGTGCAGTTGCTCGGTGAACCGGATTTCCTGGCCTACCCCGCTCTGGCCCGTCCCGCGCCGGGCCAGGGCCTGGAGGATTGCCCGGCGGGCGGTCCGCAGTGCCCGGTGGCGAATATCTCCGCCGTCGACGCCGAATCCGGCCGCTTCTTCCTCACGCTGTGGAAGCCGGGTAAACCTGTCGCCGCCCTGGTCGCGTTGCGCTATCGGGACGGCAAGGTGGTCCAGGAATGGAGCGCCGACCTGCTGACCGAGGGCAGCGGCACGAGTCCGGCGGTTTCCGCCGACGGGTCCACCGTCTACGTGGGCGACAACTCCGACCGGCTGATCGCGCTGGACGCGGCCGACGGTCGCACCAAATGGGTACGTTCACTCGGATTCGCTCCGCGCGGAGGCATCTCCGTCTCGGCGGACGGACTGATCATCCCAGCGGGTGACGACGGCTATCTGCTCGCACTGCGCGATAACGGCGACAGATCCGAGATCGTCTGGGAGCGTAAGGATCTCGCGCTGCGCGGCATACCGGTCCAGACCGCGGGCGAGACCGGCTACACCGTCGCCGCCATCGGGACGGGGCTGAACCTCGTCACCTTCGACACCTCGACCGGTGAGACGATCGATTCCGATGTGCTGCCCGGCGGAACAGGTACGACGACGGGTACGTCGATCTCCGCGCAGGGCGAGGTCGTCCTCGCCACCCGCATCGGTGAGGTCTTCACCTTCGCGCCCGAGAGGTAGCGGGCGGCACGGACTCAGACCGGCTGGTTCGGATCCCGTTCCGGCAGTGGGCGTTCCACGATGCTCGGACGGCCGAGCGGATTGCGAACCCGGCGTTTCGCGGAGGAGTAGACCAGCGCCGTCTCCGCGGCGACCACATCCCACGCGAAATCGGCGGTGAGCCGTTCGCGTGCGGCATAGGCGCGATCCTGGGTGGCCGCGGGATCGTCGAGGGTGGCGCGCACCGCTTCGACAAGGCCGTCGACGTCGGCGGGTTCGAACGAGGCGCCGGTGACGCCGTCGATGACGGCTTCACCGAGTCCGCCCGCGGTCGAGGTGATGAGCGGGGTGCCCGCCGCGGCGGCTTCGAGCGCGACGATGCCGAAGGGCTCGTACCGGCTCGGCAGCACGATCGCGTCGGCGCCGTGCAACCAGCCGAGCAGTCCCTCGTGGTCGAGTTGTCCTGCGAAGGTGACCGCGCGCGCGACGCGATGCACCCTGGCGCGTTCGCGCAACCATTCGAACTGGGTGCCGATGCCCGCGATGGTGAGGGTGGTGCCGGGGTGGGCGCGGCGGATGCGCGGCAGGGCGGCGATCGCGTCCTGCACGCCCTTCTCGTATTCCAGCCGCCCGACGTAGAGCAGTCGCGGCGGCCCGGAACGCGGTGCGCGCGGACGGAATGTCCACGCGCCCACGTCGATTCCGTTGCGGATCACGGTCATCGGGATGCGTTCGGGGCCGTACAGGCGCTCCACCTCGTCGCGCATGGACGTCGAACAGGTGATGAGCGCGTCGGATTCGTTGGCGAGCCACCATTCGACCGAGTGGACCTGTTTGTTGACCTTGCCCGCGACCCAGCCGCTGTGGCGTCCCGCCTCGGTGGCGTGGATGGTGGAAACCAGTGGCACGTCGTAGTACTCGGCCAGGGCGATGCCGGGATGTGCGACCAGCCAGTCGTGCGCGTGCACGACATCGGGGACCCAGCCGTCACCGATACCGGGTTTGCCCAGCGCGATACCCGCCCGCACCATGGCGTGGCCCATGGCCAGTGTCCAGGCCAGCATGTCCTCGCCGAAATCGAAGCACGGCGGATCCTCGGCGACCGCGACGACGAGCACCCCCTCGGCGATGAAGGAGTGGGTCGGGTGGGTCGAGGAGTCCGTGCCCGAGGGGCGGCGTGCGAGCACGACCACCTCGTGCCCCGCGACGGCCAGTTCGGTGGCCAGGTGATGCACATGTCTGCCGAGGCCGCCGACGACGACAGGGGGGTACTCCCACGACACCATCAGAATTTTCATGTGCGTCTTTCTCCAACCGGTACTGAGGCGGATGCTTGTCCCGCATCCGAGACCGGCGCGGCGTCCGACTCGGCAGTGCTGTCGTCCGAACCGACAGCGGTGGCCTGCTCCGGCACGGCGGCCTCGTGACCCGCCCCGAGTCGTCTCGCGTCCACACCGGGGAAGAGTCCGTCAGCCGCCCCCCATCCTGCCGCCAACTGCTGTGCTTTGGCGACTTGACCCGCTCCGACCGCCGCGGCGATCTCCCGCACGGCATGCGCGTGCTGATGCGCGCGTTCCCTGGCGTATCCGGCGGCGGAATCCTTGCTGACCATGAACGCCCAGTCACTGGAGACGGTCAGGATGGCCTCGCGCAGCAGTTGGTCGGCGACCGGGTCGCGCAGGGTCGGCGCGTCACCGTGCGTCGCGCGCATCTTGTCGACCGTGTCGAGGGTGAGCCGGACGATCTCGTCATTGAGTTCGACCAGGTCACGGACCTGATCTCCGGCCCAGACCCGCCAGTCCTTACCGGAGCCCCACGACGAATCCGCCAGCGGCACCGGCGTCCCGACGAAACCGCGTTCCCTGGCGTCGGCCAGGGTGCCGACGGTGACGCCCGCCTCGGGCAGCGCGCGCAGCACCTGCTCGAGCCACTGCGGACCCTCGTGCCACCAGTGGCCGAAGAGTTCGGTGTCGAATGCGGCCACGACCAGCGCGGGACGGCCGATACGCGCGGATTCCGAACGCAGCCGCGCCACCACGGTCCGCACGAAATCGTCGACATCGCGCCCGACGGCCGCCGCCGCGAGTGCGGGGTCGTAGGGAGCCTTGTCCGGACCGTCCACCGTCTTGCCGGTGACGCGCGACGGCTTGAGACCGGTGGCGTGATCGTAGTGATGAAAATCACGATAGGCGGACTGCCCCGGATAGCCCGATTTGGGCGACCAGACCCGATAGCTCACGTGCAGATCGCGCCCGAACGCAATCACATCGGACTCGCGGACCGGGCGGCCGAGCGCGCTGTCACCGCGCAACGCGGGACCGTCGACCATGAAATGCGTCACACCGGCGGCGGCGTAACCGACCTCCATGCCCGGGGTGTAACCGCATTCGGGGGCCCAGATCCCCCGGGGCGTGTGCCCCCAGCGACGTTGCGCGTCGGTCAGGCCCTCGGCCAGCTGGAAGGCACGCAGCCGGGGGTCGAGCAGCGGCTGGAACGGATGCGCCAGCGGACCGCCGAGCAGTTCGATGGCCTCGGCGTCGATCAGCTGCCGCCACACCGGCGCCGCGCCGTGTCGCCAGTTCCGCTCGAAATCGGCGAGAGCCGTTGCGGCGAGCCGGTGTTCGTGACGCCCCAGCGCGATGTTGCCCGCCATGGCCGCCTCGTCGGCGCGCAACTGCCAATTGCCGAGCCAGTGGTGCATGCCGGCGAGGCAGTGCGGATCGTCGAGCTGCGCCGCGAGCACCGGCGTGATGCCGAGGCTCAGCAGATGCGAACGACCCTCCGCCGCAAGGGTTCTCAGGACGTCGACGACGGGAAGATAGGACGCCGCCCATGATTGGTACAACCACTCCTCGCCGACCGGCCAGCGGCCGTGGTGGGCCAGCCACGGGAGGTGGGAATGCAGGACGAGGGTGAACTGGCCGGGTACTTCGCTCAAGGCTTCACCGCGATGGCGACCAGATCGAGGCTCGCGTCGATATCCGTGGCGAGCAGGGCGAAATCATCGATGGTGACGGCGGCGACGTCCGCGGTGAGTTCGGCGGGCCACGGCTGCCCGGCCAGTGCGCGCTCGATCTGCGCGTCGATGAAGGACCCACCGTGCTTGGCGTCCAATGCTTTCAGATTCGCTCCGTGATGCACGCCGATCATCTGTGACACCTCGAATCCGGCGTCCACCAGCAGTTCGGTGAGTTCGGCCGCGTTCAGTTCGCGGGTGTGGAACGGGTTGAGCGGGGTATCGCGGCCAGGCGAGAAGGTGATCCGGTTCGGCGTGCTGATGAGCAGTTCGCCGCCGGGTCGCAGTACTCGCAGGCATTCCCGCAGGAACCGGCCCTGATCCCAGAGGTGTTCGATCACTTGGAAATTCACCACGACGTCGAATGAGGCGTCCTCGAGCGGCAGATCGGCGAGGTTGCCCTGGATCATCTCGACGCGCGGGTAGCGCTCGCGGACGTGGGCGACGGCACTCGCGTCGTAATCGAGTCCGGTGACCTCGGTCGCGACGCCCGCGATCATGTCGGCGCCGTAACCCTCGCCGGATCCGGCTTCCAGTACGGTCTTTCCCGCGCAGCGGTCGAGCAGTCGGGCGTAGACGATCTCGTGCCTGCGGAACCAATAGTTTTCTTCGGCGATGCCGGGGACGGTGCGCTCGCCGGTCAGCGGCAGCGGCTCGACGTCACCTCGGTCGGTGTCGACGACCGTTCCGGATGCAGTCATGACCGTCGGGTCGCCCACTGCGGCAGGGATCACAGCCTCGCTCATCCCCCCGACGTTACTGGTAGGGCCCGCGCACGATATAGCCCGGACCGGTGTTGCGAGAGGGAAGACCGTAAGTTACCCATGGGTAACTTAACGTAGGGTAGTGTCACGCCCGAGCCACTCACACGGACGTACGGCCAAGCTCGTGCGACCACCGGATACACGCCCCCAGAACAGGAGGTCGACGAAGACCGATGCCGAACATCGTCGTACTCATCAAGCAGGTTCCTGACACCTGGTCCGAGCGCAAGCTGACCGATGGTGACTACACCCTCGACCGCGAGGCCGCCGACGCCGTCCTCGACGAGATCAACGAGCGCGCCGTCGAAGAGGCGCTGCTGATCAAGGAGGCCCAGGGCGGCGAGGTCACCGTGCTGGCCGCCGGTCCCGACCGCGCCACCGAGGCCATCCGCAAGGCGCTGTCCATGGGCGCCGACAAGGCCATCCACATCAACGATCCCGCGATCCACGGCTCCGACGCCGTGCAGACCGCATGGGTTCTGGCCTCCGCGCTCGGCCAGGTCGAGGGTGTCGAACTGGTCATCGCCGGTAACGAGGCCACCGACGGCCGCGCGGGCGCGGTTCCGGCGATCATCGCCGAGTACCTGGGCCTGCCGCAGTTGACCCACCTGCGCAAGCTCGTGGTCGACGGCGAGAAGATCACCGGTGAGCGCGAGACCGACGAGGGCGTTTTCAAGCTCGAGGCGAGCCTGCCCGCCATCGTCTCGGTCACCGAGAAGATCAACGAGCCGCGCTTCCCGTCCTTCAAGGGCATCATGGCCGCGAAGAAGAAAGAAGTGCAGACGCTGACGCTGGCCGACCTCGGCGTCGACCCGTCGACCGTCGGTGTCGCCAACGCGGGCACCACCGTCACCGCCTCGACCCCGAAGCCGCCGCGCACCGCGGGCGAGAAGATCGCGGACGAAGGCGACGGCGGCACCAAGATCGCCCAGTACCTCGTCGGCCAGAAGATCATCTGATCGTCGCTGCGTCGTTGCGGGACACCCGCACCCGGTCGAGCCGGACGAGTCGCCTCGCGAACGTACCGCCCTCCGGGACTGAGACTGCTTAGGAGAGAACACAATGGCAGAAGTACTTGTGCTCGTCGAGCACGCCGACGGTGCGATCAAGAAGGTCAGCACCGAATTGCTCACCGCGGCCCGCGCCCTCGGTGAACCCGCCGCGGTCGTGCTCGGCGCCGCGGGCACCGGTGAGAAGCTGGCCGACGCGCTGGCCGCCGCGGGTGCGGAGAAGATCTACATCGCCGAATCCGACGATGTCGAGAACTACCTGGTGACCCCGAAGGTCGACGTGCTGGCCGGTCTGGTCGAGTCGATCTCGCCGGCCGCCGTGATCGTCGCCGCCACCGCCGAAGGCAAGGAGGTGTCGGGCCGCCTCGCCGCGCGCATCGGCTCCGGCCTGCTGATCGACGTCATCGACGTCAAGGCCGACGGCACCGCCGTGCACTCCATCTTCGGTGGCGCCTTCACCGTGGACGCCAAGGCCAACGGCGACGTGCCGGTGATCTCGGTGCGTCCCGGCGCGATCGAGGCGTCGGCGCAGGCCGGTGCCGGCGAGAAGGTGACCGTCGAGGTCCCCGCGCAGGAAGACGGCGTGGTCAAGGTGACCTCGCGCGAGCCGGTCACCGGTGGCGACCGTCCCGAGCTCACCGAGGCGGGCATCGTCGTCTCCGGTGGCCGCGGTGTCGGTTCGGCCGACAAGTTCTCGGTCGTCGAGGCGCTGGCCGATTCGCTCGGCGCGGCCGTCGGCGCGTCGCGTGCCGCGGTCGACTCGGGCTACTACCCGGGCCAGTTCCAGGTGGGTCAGACCGGTAAGACGGTCTCCCCGCAGCTCTACATCGCCCTCGGCATCTCCGGCGCGATCCAGCACCGCGCGGGCATGCAGACCTCGAAGACCATCGTCGCGGTCAACAAGGACGAAGAGGCCCCGATCTTCGAGATCGCGGACTACGGCATCGTCGGCGACCTGTTCAATGTCGCCCCGCAGCTGACCGAAGCGGTGAAGGCCCACAAGGGCTGACACCCAGCTCGCGAGACAACGGCCCCGGACGTCTGTCCGGGGCCGTTGTTGTTTCAGCGACTGCGGTGCAGGTTGTCGAGGAGGGTGGTGAGGATGGGGGAGCGGCGGGTGTCCGTGCGCACGATGGCCGATACCGGGATGCGCAGGCGGTGTTCGGTCAGCCGCAGGACGACCAGGCCCTCGGTGGGGCTGTCGGCGTACAGGACGGTCCAGGCATCGGGGCGGTTGATGAGTTCCATGGTCGCGGTGTGGTCGGGCGGGATGGGCGGACCGAAGGTCGGGCCGGTCGTCAGATCGGCGAACGCGGTCCGAATGACGGTGTGCAGCAACACCTGTTCTTGTTCGGGCGGCAGCAGCAGCGGGTAGGGGCTCAGTTCGGCGAGGGTCACGCTCTCGCGGGCGGCGAGCGGATGGCCGCTCGTGGTGGCGATCACCAGATCCTCGATCCAGAGTTGTTCGACGGTCAGTCCGGGTTGGTCGACGCTGCCGCGGATCAGGGCCAGATCGCAGTCGCCGTCGGCCACGGCGGTGATGCGCAGGCGGAACGGCTTGATGACGAATTCGATTTCGGCGTCGGGGTGGGCCGCGCGCGCCGCGGCGATCGCCGAGAGCGATCGGGTCGCGAAGGACATATTGGCGGCCAGGCGGATGCGGTGGCCCGTCGTGCGCACGGTCGCGCGGATCGCGGATTCCAGGCTCAGCATCTGTTTAGCCAGGGGAAGTAGCCGCATGGTCGCGTCGGTGGGGACGACGGCCCTGGTCGAGCGCTCGAACAGCGGCACGCCCAGGTCGCGTTCCAGCCTGGCGATCTGATGACTGATCGCCGACTGGGAGATGAAGCAGCGGGTGGCGGCCTTGCTGAAGCTCAGTTCTTCGCAGACCGCGATGAAGTATGCCAGCTGGCGAAGCTCCACGACAAGCTCCCATTCATGAATGATCCAGATAAGAGTCATCTCCATTATGCGCCTGAACACGTGAAATATCTGCGTTCCGAATAACGGTTGGTAATGAGAGAAGGAGGCTTTCATGGAACACGCAGATGTGGTCGTCGTCGGATCGGGATTCGGGGGGCTGGCCGCGGCCAAGCAACTGTCGAAGTCGGGAATCGACCACGTCCTTATTTCGAGCACGCCGGAGCATCTGTTCCAGCCATTGCTCTACCAGGTCGCGACAGGTGTGCTGGCATCCTCGGAAATCGCGCCCCCGATCAAGACGATCTTGCGCAAGCGCCGCGAAGCGGATGTTCGCCTCGGCAAGGTGGTCGATATCGATGCCGATGCCGCGATTCTGACCTACGAACACGACGGGGAGCTGACCCGGATCCGCTACGGTTCGCTGATCGCGGCCACCGGTGCGTCGCAGTCGTATTTCGGCCGCGACGATTTCGCGGAGAAGACCTTCGCGCTCAAGACCATCGATGACGCCAGGATCCTGCGCGCGCAGATCCAGCGGGTTTTCGCCGAGGCGGCGGTCGCCGACGAGGCGAGCAAGCGCAGGCTGCTCAGCTTCGTTGTGGTCGGCGCGGGCGCCACCGGCGTCGAGGTGGCCGGACAGCTCAAGGAACTGTCGAAACGGTATTTCCACCAAGAGGTTTCGGTGACCCTGGTCGAGGGTGCGGGTGAGGTGCTGCCGCCTTTCGGCGGTGGGCTGTCGGAGTACGCGAAGAAGTCGCTGGTCAAGGGTGGCGTCGAGGTGCTCGTCGATACCTTCGTCACCGATATCGAACCGGGCAAGGTGACGGTCGAGGACAAAGCGGGCGTCGAGCGCCTGATCGCGGCCGAGACGGTGGTCTGGTCGGCAGGTGTGCAGGCGGGCGGGTTCGCGAAGATCCTGGCCGAGGCCACCGGATGCGAAACCGACCGGGCCGGAAGGCTGCTCGTCAACCCGGATCTCACCGTGGGCGGACATGCCGATATCTACGCGATCGGCGATATGACCTCGCTCAACGGCTATCCGGGCCAGTCGCCGGTGGCCATGCAGGAGGGCAGGCACGCCGCCGACATCATCAGTCGTAAGAAGCGGCCCGGCACCCCGTTCTTCTACTGGGACAAGGGCAGCATGGCGGTGATCAGCCGGTTCAGCGCCGTGACCAAACTCAACGACCGGATCACCTTCCGCGGGGTGACCGCCTGGTTCGTCTGGCTCGCTGTCCACTTGTTCTACCTGGTCGGGTTCCGCAATCGCTTCGCGGCGGTGGCCTCGTGGCTGGTGGCCTTCATCGGCAGCGGCAGGCCGGGATTCGCCGAGGTGGAGCGCAAGCCGGTCGAAGTGTCATCGACGCCGGCGCGATCGGCGGCCTGAGCGAGGGGCCGAATATCGCGCTGCTTCAGGTGATCGAAGCAGCGCGATCGTGTGGTCGGCGGCAGCGTATTGCCGCCGACATGTAGTCCCGATCAGGGGAAAGACGCGATTTCCACGCGTTGCCGCAAACGCGGATCGACGGTCTGGTTAACGCTCGGTGTGACCATCGTCTCGTTCACCGAACCGGCATCGACGCGACACCCCGAGGTTGCTCCATCGCTGTCTCGGACTGGCTTCATCACGGATATGACTATTTCGTCCGTGTTGACAGCCCCGGGTCGGTCGACGGACTCAGGGGTGGAACGGTCTCGGTACTCACTGGTCGTCTCGTCCGACGCCGAACATCGCGAGGCCGCGCAGCGATTGCGCTACGGCGTCTTCGCCAACGAGCCCGGCTTCGCCATCCCCGATGACGGAACAGGTCTGGACGCCGACCGATTCGACACGCACTGTGACCACCTGCTGGTCCGCGACGACGTTACCGAACAGTTCGTCGGCTGCTACCGCATGCTGCCGCCGGATAAGGTCGCGGCGGCGGGCGGTTACTACACTGCCACCGAATTCGATCTGGCCCAACTCGATCCGCAGGGGCGGCGGATCGTCGAGATGGGCCGAGCCTGCGTGGTGCCCGATCACCGCAACGGCTCGGTGCTGACCCTGATGTGGGCGGGCATCCTGCACTACATCCAACTCACCGGCTACGAGTGGGTGATGGGGTGCGTTTCGGTGCCGATGCGCGACACCGAAACCGATCCGCCCGGAGTGAACGTACGCGGTGTGCGCGACATGCTGCTCGCCAGGCACGGGTCCGATCCCGAGCAGCGGGTGCACCCGCACAACCCGGTGCTCGTCGACGGTCGCACCTTGGACGACCTGACCCCGCCGTCGCGGCCCAAGCTGCCGCCGCTGATGCGGGGGTACCTGCGCCTGGGCGCGGAGATCTGTGGTGAACCCGCGCACGATCCCGACTTCGCGGTCGCCGACTTCGTCGCGCTGCTCGGACTCAGCACCATCAACACCCGCTACCTGAACCGATTGCAGGATGCGGCAGCGACATTCGACGGTGGACGGTGAGGTAGATGGTGTTCGACGCGCCCCCCGCGACAGCCGCGCATTCGTGGATGCCGTCGAGCCCCTGCGGGCCCGGCTGCATCGAGTCGATCGACCAGGTCGGCACGGCGCGGGTCCTCGCCCGTGTCCTCGGGGTGGCCGGGCTGCTGGTCAGTTTCCCGCTGCTGAACGTCGCGACGCCACAGGGGCGGCGCGAGCACCTGCAACGGCGCTATGCGCACGCACTGCTCGGCTGCCTCGGGATGCGATTGCGGGTGGTCGACAATCGGGTCGCCGCGCGTAGCGTGACCGAGGAATCCGTGCGGACCGACCTCGTCACCCGGATCGGCACCGCGCTGCGGCGTGACGATCGCGGGGTCGACGGTCCCCGGGCGCGGCCGGTCAGGGCCGGTTACGCGCCCCCGGACACCGGAGTTCTCGTGGTCACCGGCCATATCGGGTGGACCGATGTGGTCACCTTGGCCGCGGTGCAGCCGCTGGGTTTCGTGGCGCGCGCCGATATGGTCGACTGGCCGCTGCTGGGCAATCTGGCGAAACTGCTGCGGGTCATCCCGATCGAACGTGAACGGCTTCGGGCGCTGCCGGAGGTGGTCGCCACCCTGGGCTCGCGGCTCGCGGCGGGCGACCGGATGGCCGTATTCCCCGAGGGGACCACCTGGTGTGGCCGCGCCTACGGCGGCATGCGCCCGGCCCTGTTCCAAGCCGCCGTCGACACCGGCACCTACGTCCAGCCGGTACGGCTGCGCTACCTGGACCACCACGGCGCGCTGTGTTCGACGCCCGCCTTCGTCGGGGACGACACGTTCGTCGGCTCCGCCGTCCGGGTGCTGCGCTCGCGCGGCATGGTCGCCGAGGTGGTGCTCGAACCGCTGGAACATCCCGGACTCGACCGCCGCGACCTCGCACGCCGCTGTGAACTCGCGGTGCGCGGGGACCGACTATCGCGCCACGACGGCACCGGCACCGAATGGATCGAAGCCACGACGACGCGGGTGCAGGATCCCACCCCGATGACGGTCACCGGGCTGCGGAACCGGGCGGACACGGGTCGTTCGGATGTGCCGCGTCCCGGTGTCGGCATGCGCCGCAGGGCTGTCGCGCTCTTCCGTGGTCGCGGCAGGGATGCCTCGGCGCATCCGCGCGCCGCGGTATCGAGGAACAGAGTTCCGCGGGGCGAGTGAGGTCATCGAGCGGGATCGACGCGGTGCTACGTCCGGCCGCCGGAGATCGATTCAGGGTGAGCGCAAACCTGGTGTGGTGACAAGGAATCCCGCATCATCCACGGGTGATCGAGGAGAGGTACCCGGCATCCACCCAGGGGCGGACCCCGCTGTACCGCCACCCCGGCCTGTTGCGTGCTCTCGCCCCGATCGCGCTGCTGTTGCTCTGGCAGATCATCAGTACCAACGGCGTGGTCTCGGCGAAGAAACTTCCCGCGCCGTCGGTGGTGCTCGACGCGGGACTGGAGATCTACCGTTCCGGCCAGCTCGGTGACGCACTGCTCATCTCGGGGCAGCGCGCGCTGTTCGGATTCCTGCTCGGCGCCGGGCTCGCGCTGATACTGGCCACCATCGCCGCACTCGGCAAGGTCGGCGAGTACGCACTCGACCCGCCGTTGCAGATGATCCGCACCATCCCGCTGTTCGGGCTGATCCCGCTGTTCATCATCTGGTTCGGGATCGGCGAGGAACCCAAGATCTATCTGATCGCGCTCGGTGTGTTCTTTCCGCTCTACCTGAACACCTACTCCGGTATCCGCCAGCTCGACCCCAAACTGCTCGAGCTGGGCCGCACCCTGCAACTGAGCCTGGTCGAGCGACTCCGCCTGCTCATCGTGCCCGGCGCGCTGCCGCAGATCCTGGTCGGTGTGCGGCAGAGTCTCGGTATCGCCTGGTTGTCGCTGGTGGTCGCCGAACAGATCAACGCCAGCGCCGGTCTCGGTTTCGTGGTCAACAATGCCCGCGAATTCCTGCGCACCGACATCGTCATCTTCGGTCTGCTGATCTACAGCCTGCTCGGCCTGGTCACCGACGCGATCGTGCGCGCGCTCGAACATCGCGCCCTGCGCTGGCGTACGTCCGTCGACCGAAGGAGCAGCCGATGACGATCATCGAGAAAACCATCACCGACGAACCCACCGAGACGGCCCGAATCGCCGGACTAGGCAAGAGCTTCGGTGACCATGTCGTCCTCGACGGCATCGACCTCGATATCGCGGCCGGGGAGATCGTCGCGCTGGTCGGGCGCAGCGGCTCCGGCAAATCGACGCTGCTGCGCGTCATCGGCGGGCTGGAGACCGCCGATCGCGGTGCGGTGGCCGTCGACACCCAGCCGACATTCGTGTTCCAGGAGGCGCGGCTGATCCCGTGGCTGCCGGTGGTGCGCAATGTGGCGCTCGGGCGTCCGCGCCCTCGCAGCCGTCGCCGGGACGAGGAGATCGCCCGGACCCTGCTCGACCAGGTGGGCCTGCGCGAGCGCGCCGATGCCTGGCCGCTCACCCTCTCCGGTGGGGAGGCGCAGCGCGTCGCGCTGGCCAGAGCCCTGGTAGCCCATCCGAGTCTGCTGCTGCTCGACGAACCATTCGGCGCGCTCGACGCGCTGACTCGCCTGTCCATGCACGAATTGCTGCTCGGCCTGCACGCCGAACACGGATTCGGCGTGCTGCTCGTCACCCACGATGTCACCGAAGCGGTGACCCTCGCCGATCGGGTGCTTGTCCTCGACGCGGGCCGGATCGCCGACGAGGTGCGCGTCGAGTTGCCGCGCCCGCGTTCGCATTCGGCGCCGGAGGCGGCCGGATACATCACCCGCTTGCTGGCGCTGCTCGGCGTCGGCGCCTGAATCTCCACCCATTCCGACAACGCAGGAAAGCAGTTCTCGTGAAACGACTCTCGATATCCCGACTCGCCGGTGCGGCCATGATAGCGGCGGCTGTGTTCGCTACCGCGGCCTGCGGCGGCGACACCGAGCCTGCCTCCGACGGCCCGGTGGATCTCAGCACGGTCACCCTGAAAGTCGGTGATCAGAAGGCGATCTCGATCGAGGTGCTGTTGCAGGCGTCGGGTCAGCTGGCGAATCTGCCGTACAAGATCGAGTTCTCCACCTTCACCGCGGGTCCGCCGTTGATCGAGGCGGCCGGAGCCGGTGGTATCGATCTGGCGCAGGTCGGCAACACCCCCGTGATCTTCGGGGCGGCGGCCAATGCCGATATCAAGATCGTCGGCGCACTCGCGGCCACCGGCAAGGGCGACGCGATCCTCGTCGGCAAGGATTCCGCGGTCCGCGCCGTCGCCGATCTCAAAGGTAAGAAGGTCGCGGTGACCAAGGGGAGTTCGGCGAACGCGAACCTGCTGTTGCAGTTGCAGAAGGCCGGTCTCGGCCTCGGCGATATCGAACCGGTCTACCTCGCCCCCGCCGATGGATACGCCGCGCTGACCCGCGACGATGTCCAAGCCTGGGCAGTGTGGGATCCCTACACCGCCATCGCGGAGAACGAGGTCGGCGCGAAGACCATCGCGACCGCCGACCAGGCCGCCAACGGCTACAACTTCTGGGTCACCTCGAAGAAGGCGATCGGCGATGCCGGAAAGTCGGCCGCGATCAGCGATTTCTTCAGCCGGTACGCCGCGGCGACGAAATGGTCCTCGGACAACCTCGACCTGTGGTCGACCAAGTACGCCGAACTCACCTCGATTCCGGTCGACGCCTCCCGCACCACCTGGACCCGCTCGATCAAGGAACCCATCCCGCTCGACGACAAGGTGATCGGCTCCGAGCAGCAGATCGCCGACGCCTTCACCAAGGCCGGCGCGATTCCAGGCAAGATCAGCTTCGCCGATTTCGTCGATACCCGCTTCGAGTCGAAGTAGGCAACCGTCCATCGATGGAATCGGCCTTGCCGTCGACCCCCGATCCACTGCGCGCTGCTGCACGCTGACGGGGAAGCCAATTCTGCTCCGGGGACGTCCAATTGGGCTCTGCTACTGGCCACATCGAGATCCTTCGCGCCGCTGAACGCGCCTGATCGTTCCTCGACGACCCTGGCCGAGGTCGCGGGTAGTAGTAGCGCGAAACCAGCTCAGCCTGATGCGATTCCAGCTGGTCACAGACTGTCCGGCTGGGCTCTGCCTAGATGAGCACATTCGCCGTCGGGCTCGGTCGCTCAGGATCGGTTGCTGCATCAACGTGGCCCTGGGCAACCTCGACATCGTCAGGGACTGTGTGCCATACTTTCGAAAGAATCGAAAGCTCATTCGCGATGTTCGAACGAGCTCATCTGAGGTGAGGAAGGTGCGACGGTGGACGCGCAGGCATTGGAGCAGAAAACCTTCATTCCAGCCGATGATCACGAGCAGTTAGCGCCTGTCCTGAGCTTCCTGAACGCCCACGAACAGCGGCGCGGGCAAGCGACCAATCTCAGCTATGCACTGGTCGGGGTCGACGAACATGACCGCATCGAGCTCCCCGAGGACGTGCACCAAGCGCTGAAGCGGGTTGTGACAGCCTTGCTGGCGGGAAAGGCGGTGACTATTGCCCCCCACGGCATGACACTGACCTCGCAGCAGGCTGCGGATCTGTTGGGCGTCAGCCGACCCACCGTTAAGCGACTGATCGAGAAGAACGAGTTGGCGGCCGAGCGGGTGGGGACGCGGCATCGCCTGCGCCTGGATGACGTCCTTGCATACCGGGAGGTTCGGCGTCAGCGTCAGTACGACGCCTTGGCGACGACGGCGGTAGACATCAACACCGAAGACGATCCGGCCAAGGTCCAAGAGCAGTTGCGTGAGGTCCGTCGGCTGGTCGCCGAACGTCGAAAAGCCAAGGGCTGAAACAATCGGCGGATGTTTGCCGTAGTGCTGGATACCTGTGTCCTCTGGCCAAGTCTGCAGCGTGACTTCCTGCTCTCTCTAGCCGTGGAAAACCTCTACCGGCCTCTGTGGTCCGACCGGATCCTGGAAGAACTGGAATTCCATGAGGCACTCAAGCTCAGTAGCCGTGGCGAGGCCATGCAGGTCGCAGAAACGCGTGCACACAACCTGATTCAGCGGATGGCATCGGCCTTCGATGACGCCCTTGTGGAGCACTGGCAACCCCACGAGGGCACTTTCGATCTTCCGGACCCGAACGACGAGCACGTGCTGGCCGCCGCAGTCGTAGGAGGAGCTGGTGCCATTGTCACCGGCAATGGAATGAATGAAGCTGTGGAACTGATCCGCAACGTCGATCCTGACTCCACTCCTTCAGCCGGCTAATTCGCCGAGGTAAGCGAACCCGGAGCCTCCAGGTCGCGGGCACCGCGCTGCAGGAACTCAATGCCTGCCCCGCTGAACGGCTCTGACGACTCGCTACGGGGCCGCCCTGCCAGGTCTTCGTCTGGCCTCCGATTCTCCCTCCCTTATCGGAGGCCAGCACCAAGGGGGCTGCAGGCTCACCGATGCGGATGCCGTGATGGGTGCACTCTTCGGCTGCCGGCTCGCGTCGGCAGCGTCGGCCGGTGAGAAGTTGGTAGAGTCCGGCGCTGTTGCGGTGGATCCGGTGGCGGACGTCCATGACTACCTCGTCGGCGGAAACGAGAGGTCGGTGACGTCAGGAGAGGCACTGGCACGAGGGCTGCGGGAATACTGTCGCGCCCGCATCGGCTGACATGTGGTGGCAAATCGTAGACAGATCGTAGCCAGCAGGGGGATACCCCACGGATGTACAGCTCGGGGTGGGATAGGGTTTATAGGTCATGAAGTCGGCTTTTTCGGGTCAGGTCACCAGTGGTGCGCCCAAGACGGTCTACCTCGATCACGCGGCCACCACACCGATGTTGCCTGCCGCCGTCGAGGCGATGACGGCTGCCTTCTCGCGGCCGGGGAACGCGTCCTCGCTGCACGCGTCCGGGCGTGCGGCCCGGCGGTTGCTGGAGGAGGCGCGCGAGTCGATCGCCGCGAATCTGGGCGCGCGGCCCTCGGAGGTCATCTTCACCTCCGGCGGTACCGAGAGCGACAATCTGGCGATCAAGGGCATCTTCTGGGCTCGCCGTGACGCCGACCCGCGCCGCGTCCGCATCGTCGCGAGTTCGGTCGAACATCACGCGGTGATCGACGCGGTGGAGTGGCTCGAGCAGCACGAGGGCGCGCGAGTGACCTGGCTGCCGGTGGACGACGACGGGGTGGTGTCGGCGCGCACCCTGCGAGCGGTACTGGCCGAGCACGGTGACGAGGTGGCTCTCGTCACCGTCATGTGGGCCAACAACGAGGTGGGCACCGTGCAGCCGATCGGTGAATTGGCCGCGGTGGCACAGGAATTCGGCGTACCGATGCACAGCGACGCGGTCCAGGCGGCCGCGCAGCTTCCGATCGATTTCGGCGCGAGCGGACTGTCGGCGGCCAGCTTCGCCGGACATAAGTTCGGCGGCCCGCACGGGGTCGGGGTGCTGCTGCTCGGCAGGCAGGTGCCGTGCGTACCCTTGCTGCACGGCGGCGGGCACGAACGGGATCTGCGTTCGGGGACCTCCGATACCGCGGGCGCGGTCGGATTCGCGACCGCACTGCATCAGACCGCGATCGAATTGCCCACGCGAATAGCCGAATTGAGCGCGCTGCGAGACGAGATGATCGCGCGGATCATCGAAGCGATCCCGGACGCGGTGCTCAACGGCCCACTGGGTGTGCAGCGGCTGCCCGGCAACGTGCATTTCACCTTCCCCGGCTGCGAAGGGGATTCGCTGCTGATGCTGCTGGACGCGGCGGGTATCGAATGCTCCACCGGTTCGGCCTGCAACGCGGGTGTCGCCTCGCCCAGCCATGTGCTGATCGCCATGGGGGTGGAACCGTGGCAGGCGCGGGGGTCGCTGCGCTTCTCTCTCGGGCACACGTCGACTCGCGCCGACGTCGATGCCCTGCTGACTGTCCTACCCCAGGTGGTGGAGCGTGCCAGAGCCGCAGGCCTGGCCGGAGCGAAAGGTGGTGTGTGATGCGGGTACTCGCGGCGATGAGCGGCGGTGTGGATTCCGCCGTCGCGGCGGCGCGCGCCGTCGATGCCGGACACGAGGTGGTCGGCGTGCACCTCGCGCTGTCCGCCACGCCGGGCACGCTGCGCACCGGTTCGCGCGGCTGCTGCTCCAAAGAGGATGCCGGTGATGCCAGGCGCGCCGCCGACGTCCTCGGAATCCCTTTCTACGTCTGGGATTTCGCCGATCGGTTCAAAGAGGACGTGATCGATGATTTCGTCGCGTCCTACGCCGCGGGTGAGACGCCCAATCCGTGCCTTCGGTGCAACGAGAAGATCAAGTTCTCCGCACTCGCCGACCGGGCGGTCGCGCTCGGCTTCGACGCCGTCGTCACCGGCCACTATGCCCGGTTGGACGACGGGGTGCTGCGCCGTGCCGTCGACGCGGACAAGGATCAGTCGTATGTGCTCGCGGTGCTGACCGCGGGGCAACTGTCCCGTGCGATGTTCCCTGTGGGTGACACCCCGAAGCCGCAGATCCGCGCCGAAGCCGCCGAGCGCGGGCTCGCGGTGGCGAACAAGCCGGACAGCCACGACATCTGCTTCATCCCCTCCGGCGACACCCGTGCCTTCCTCGGCGCGAAGATCGGCGTCAGGCCGGGCGCGGTCGTCGACGCCGACGGCCGGGTGCTCGGCGAGCACGAGGGTGTGCACGGCTTCACCGTCGGCCAGCGCAAGGGCCTGGGACTGCCGGGCCCCGCCGCGGACGGCAAGCCCCGCTACGTCACCGGGATCGACCCGGAGTCCGGCACCGTGCGCGTTGGCTCCGCGGAAGATCTGCACGTGTGGACCGTCATCGCGCAGCGGGCCGTCTGGACTTCGGGCGTCACCCCGGGCGGGCCGATCGAATGCGTCGCGCAGGTGCGCGCGCACGGCGGTACCGCGCCCGCGGTCGCCGAGGCGGTCGGTGACGGATTGGTGGTGCGGTTGCGTGAACCGTTGACCGGCGTGGCGCGCGGACAGGCCGTGGTGCTGTACCGGCCCGACGACGTGGGCGACGAGGTGATCGGCAGCGGCACCATCAGCGGTACCGCGGGCGCCGAAAGCCCCGTCGATGTCGCCGCCGGTGTCGCCGACTAGAACGCGTCACCGGGGCCGCCCTCCTCGTCATCGACGTCGACCGTGATGGGAACCACGAAGGACCGGACCGGATATGGTCGCCCCGCCGGGGTACGGCGGAGAACCGACAGGGGATGAACGTGGTGAGCGAAATCGGAACCGACGCGACGAACGCCGTATCGGAGGTATCGGCGTCGCTGCGCGGTGGGATCGCGACGGCGGTCGGCTCCTGGCCGGGCCTCGATCCGCGCGAGGCGGCCACCACGGTCATCGGTGAACTCGCCGATCTGGCGCACCTGGTGGAGTTGCCCGAGCGCGGGGCCGGGGCCGATATGGTCGGGCGCGTATCCGCGTTGCTGATCGACCTGCGCTTCGACACGACCACCAGGGGTTATCGGCTCGCATCGCGCCCGGGCGCACTGTCGCGCCGGTCGCGGGATCTGCTGCGCGCGGATCTGGACGCACTCGAAGAAGCCTGGGAGATATCGGGGTCGGCGGGGACAGGGCGGGCCGTCAAGGTGCAGGTCTGCGGTCCGCTGACGCTCGCGGCCCAGGTGGAGCTGCCCGGCGGGCATCGCATTCTCACCGACCGCGGTGCGGTGCGCGATATCGCGGAGTCGCTGGCCGAAGGAATCGACCGACATGTGTCCGAAGTGCGCAAACGGCTGGGCGCTGAGGTGGTCGTGCAACTGGACGAACCGTCGCTGAACGACGTGCTGAACGGTTCGCTGCGCGGGGTGAGCGTCCTCGACACGGTGCGCGCGCTGCCCGCCCCCGAAGCGCTCGCCGTACTCGACGCGGTGATCACCGCCCAATCCGCTCCCGTGCTCGTGCACAGTTGCGCCGAACCGCCGCCGCTGGATTTCCTGAAGGGCAGCGCGGCCGCCGCCATCGGCTTCGATATGGCGACCGTCGGCACGAAGGATCTCGACCCGATCGGCGAGATCATCGACGCGGGGAAGTATGTCGTTCTCGGTCTTGTCCCGACCACGGCCCCGGCGGCGCCGGTCACCTGGCGCGAGATCGCCGAACCCGGTGTGCGACTGATCGACCGGCTCGGCTTCTCCCGCTCGGCCCTCGCTCGCGCCGTGATCGTGAGTCCCGCGTGCGGTCTGGGTGCCGCGCCGCTGCCGTGGGCGCGCAAGGCGATCGGGCTCGCCACCGAGGTGGCGCGCGCGTTCGCCGAAGAACCCGAGTCGCTGACATTCGACTGAGCTTCCAGGGGGCTTCGCCGCCCGCGGCGCGCGCGTCCGCGGCCGGATCGCGGCACGGGGGCGAGGACCGGCACGGGTGCGAATCCATCCGAAATATGGCGGCGACGTGCGGGAACGTCTGCGAATGTGTCGGTGGGCTCCGCTAATGTGCGTGGGGTGAGTGACAGCGAGAGTGCAGCGGTTGCGGCGACCGCCGAGCAGCGGGTGCAGTGGCAGCAGCTTGCGGATGAGGTTCGTGAGCACCAGTTCCGCTACTACGTGCGGGACGCCCCGATCATCTCGGACGGGGAGTTCGACGAGCTGCTGCGGCGGTTGCACGACATGGAGGAGCGGCATCCGGATCTGCTCACCCCGGATTCGCCGACGCAACTGGTCGGCGGCGGATTCGCGACCGATTTCACCGCGGTCGACCATCTGGAGCGCATGCTGTCGCTGGACAATGTCTTCGATTTCGACGAGCTACGCACCTGGGCGAGCCGGGTGGAGGCCGACGCGGGATCGGATCTGCACTATCTGTGCGAGGTGAAGGTAGACGGCGTCGCGCTCAATCTGGTCTACGAGCACGGCAGGCTGGTACGCGGGGCCACCCGCGGTGACGGGCGCACCGGCGAGGATGTCACCCTCAACGCGCGCACCATCGACGACATCCCCGGCGAGTTGACCCCCACCGAGGAATTCCCCGTTCCGGCCCTGCTCGAAGTGCGCGGCGAGGTCTACTTCCGGCTGGAGGATTTCGAGACGCTCAACGCCCAGATCGTCGCGGAAGGGAAACCGCCGTACGCGAATCCGCGCAATACCGCGGCGGGTTCGCTGCGACAGAAGGATCCCGCGGTCACCGCGCGTCGCCACCTGCGCATGATCTGTCACGGCTTCGGACGGATCGAGGGGTACACGCCAGCCTCGCAACACGAGGCCTACCGGGCGCTGGCGGTGTGGGGACTTCCCGTCTCCGATCACACCCGCCGCGTGCAGGGCATCGACGCGGTGATCGAGCGGGTGACGTACTGGGGCGAACACCGTCACGATATCGACCACGAGATCGACGGCCAGGTCGTCAAGGTCGACGAGATCTCGTTGCAGCGCCGTCTCGGGTCCACCTCGCGCGCGCCGCGGTGGGCCATCGCCTACAAATACCCGCCGGAGGAGGCGACGACCAAACTCCTCAACATCGAGGTGAACGTCGGCCGCACCGGTCGCGTCACCCCGTTCGCGGTGATGGAGCCGGTGTCCATCGCGGGCTCGACGGTCGCCATGGCGACCCTGCACAACGCCTCCGAGGTCAAGCGCAAGGGTGTGCTCATCGGCGACACCGTCACCATCCGCAAAGCCGGAGACGTCATCCCCGAGGTGCTCGGCCCCGTGGTGGACGCGCGCACCGGTGACGAATACGAATTCGTCATGCCGACGCACTGCCCGGAATGCGGGACCGAACTCGCCCCGGCGAAGGAAGGCGACGCCGATATCCGCTGCCCGAATCAGCGGCACTGCCCGGCGCAGTTGCGCGAACGGGTGTATCACGTGGCGGGGCGCGGCGCGTTCGATATCGAAGCGCTCGGATACGAAGGCGCGGTCGATCTGCTGAAGTCGGGCGCGATCACCGACGAAGGCGATCTGTTCGATCTCGACGAGGCGCGCCTGCTCACCACCTCGCTGTACTCCAACAAGGACGGCAAGCTGTCGGCGAACGGCAAACGCCTGCTGGACAATCTGGCGACGGCGAAGGATCGGCCACTCTGGCGGGTGCTCGTCGGCCTGTCCATCCGGCATGTCGGCCCGACCGCGGCCCGCGCCCTGGCCGCCGAATTCGGCAGTATGGACCGGATTCGATCGGCTACCGCGGAGGAATTGGGCGGCGCGGACGGCGTCGGCCCCACCATCGCCGCCGCCGCCGCGGAATGGTTCACCGTGGACTGGCACCGCGCCATCGTGGACAAATGGCGCGCCGCGGGGGTGCGGATGGAAGACGCGCGCGACGAATCGATCGAACGCAACCTCGAGGGTCTTTCGATCGTCGTGACGGGCTCGCTGCGGGATTTCACCCGCGACGGAGCCAAGGAATCCATTCTCGTTCGAGGCGGAAAGGCTTCGGGGTCGGTGTCCAAGAAGACGTCCTTCGTCGTCATCGGCGATTCGCCCGGCTCCAAGGCGGCCAAGGCCGAGGAACTCGGCGTCCCCATCCTCGACGAGGAAGGGTTCCGGCTGCTCCTGGAAGGCGGGCCCGACGCGGTGCGGCCGGAGAACGCGGCAGCAGACGCGGAAGCCGACGAGGACTAGGCGGATATCTCGCAACCCTCGGGCTGACCGGAATCCGCTCGGCCGCCGTCGTTTCCGGATCCGCCGGAGGGCGATATCAGTCGGCGGTATCGCTCGTCGCGAATGTTCCTTGACCTGAACCTCACTTCAGGTAACACCATCGAGTGGGTAGGCGGTCGCAAACCCGGTGCTCGATCCGATGGGCGCGGTGCTCGGCCGCACCCTCGGGCGACCATCAGGAGATCGACATGACACACGCACCCACCGCAGTGATCACCGGCGCGTCGGCCGGATTCGGCCTCGCCCTTGCTCGCGCGCTGGTCGAGCGCGGCTGGCGGGTGATCGGCACCGGCCGCCGCGCCGACCGACTCGCGGCGGTGCACGAGGAACTCGGCCCCGCCTTCCTCGCCGTTGCCGGTGACATCGCCGATCCCGAACACCGGACGCGCCTGGCCGCGACCGCGCGTGCCGCCGGACCACTCGACCTGCTGGTGAACAACGCGAGCAGGCTCGGTCCCAGTCCGCTGCCAAGGCTCGCCGACTATCCGCTCGATGAACTCGAGCGGGTGTATCGCACCAATGTCATTGCCCCGCTGGCAGTTCTGCAGTTCGGGTTACCCCTGTTGCGCACCACCGGGGTCGTGGTGAATATCAGTTCGGACGCGGGGCGTGAGCCCTATCCGGGATGGGGCGGATACGGATCGTCGAAGGCGGCGCTCGATCAGCTCACCGCCGTACTCGGCGCCGAACATCCGGAAACCTCGATCTACGCGTTCGATCCCGGTGATATGCGCACCGCCATGCATCAGGCGGCATTCCCCGGCGAGGACATCTCCGACCGTCCCGAGCCCGAGACGGTCGTTCCCGCGCTGCTGCGCCTGATCGAACAGCGTCCACCGAACGCCAGGTATGCCGCGGGCGACGTCGTCACCTCCGGCGCGGTGCGATGAGCACCGTGGTATCGGTCGCGCGGCGCTCGTTCCCGCTCCCGCCGGAGCGCAATGCCTCGGTGCCGCCCGAGGCGCGCGGGCTGGCACGCGACGAGGTGCGCATGTTGGTCGCGCGGGACGCGATCGTGCACGCGCGGTTCCGTGAGTTGCCGCGGCAGCTGCGCGCGGGCGATCTCGTGGTGGTGAACAATTCGGCCGTCATGACGGCCGCGGTGGACGCCGTCATGGGGGAGCTGCCGGTGACGGTGCATTTCTCGACCTGGTTGGACGACGGCCGATGGGTGGTCGAGATCCGATCCGCCGAACGCACCCGATTCCCGGATGCCGACCTCGCGCCCGGCGCGGAACTGGTACTGCCCGACGGGGCGCGGGTCGTCCTGGACGAACCCTGGCTGCCACCGGCGCGGCGGCTGTGGACGGCGCGGACCGACGCCGATCCGCGCGCGACGATGACCGCGCACGGCCGCCCGATCACCTATGCCTATGTCCGGCAGCGCTGGTCGGCCGATTACTACACAACGGTTTTCGGCCGCCTGCCTGGCAGCGCGGAGATGCCGAGCGCCGCAAGACCTTTCACGGACCGCTTGGTACTCGATCTGCTCACCTCCGGTGTCGCGGTCGCTCCCGTCACCCTGCACACCGGCGTCTCCTCCCCGGAAACCGGCGAACCACCGAGCCCGGAACGGTTCGCCGTTCCCGCTGCCACGGCACGACAGGTCAACGCCACGCGGGCGGCGGGCGGTCGCGTCGTCGCGGTCGGCACCACGGTGACCAGAGCCCTCGAATCCGCCGCCGATCCCACCGGCTCGGTGCGGCCCGCCTCCGGCTGGACCGACCTGGTCCTCGGCGTGGACCGTCCCGCTCGCGCCGTCGACGGCCTGATCACCGGCTGGCATGCCCCCGGCGCATCCCACCTCGATCTGCTCGTCGCGGTCGCGGGCCCCGACATCGTCGACGAGTCCTACGCCGCCGCTCTCGACACCGGCTACCTGTGGCACGAATTCGGTGACAGCGCCCTGCTCATGCGTGGCGCCTGACCTCGCGCGCCCGAACCTACGGACCGTGCCGCCGAATCGTGCGATGACGGGCAGGCGCGCCCACGGACGCGGGTGATGCGGCCGAAGACCGGATCAGGCGGGCGCGACCACGACCGTGGCGCTCTGCTGACCATCGAGTTCGAGGCGGGCGCAGTGGCCGCCCGGATCCAGTTCGATGTGCTGCCTGTTGACGCGGCGTTTGCCGGTGGTGTCGATGACGGCCGTGGTGCCGCCGGTGGTGCAGATCTTGGTGGCCCAGGGCTGCGCGTAGGACGCGGTGCCCGCGCCCTGGCAGGTATTGGTGGAATTGCTGAGGAACACACGCGCCGTGCCGTCGGGGCACGGGGCATCGGCGACGGCGTGCGGGCCGAGCACGACCATCGAGCCGATACCCAGCGCGGCGGCGACGGAACTTCGGACCACCAGACGACGAACCGTACTTCCCATCGCTAACCCTCATCCGTTCGAGATCACCGAGCACGTGGCGAATGCCGCGTTCAGCATGCTAGCGCCCCGCGTGGCGCTTGTCCCGGCGTGCATCGACTCGCCCGGCGCTCCGGTCGCGCCGATCGGCGAGTCGCTCTGGATGCCGACCGTTTCCCTCGGGTGTGACCGGGGTGATGTCGAGACCGGATCACCCGACCTGAATCATGGCGTCATGCTGCGGAGTTTTCAGGTGACCAATCACCGATCGCTGGCCGAACGGCAGGAACTGCGGTTGTACCGGGGGAGCGGACCCGTCGCGGTGCCGGTGACGGCGATCCACGGCACGACCGCCGCGGGCAAGTCGAGTGTGATCGACGCGCTCGCGCAGATGCGCGACGCGGTACTGCATTCGGTGACCGGGTGGGATCCCTACGCCGGACCGGTGCGCGCGCCGCATCTCGGATTCCCCGATCGGCCGACGGAATTCGTCGCGGGATTCGTCGCGGAGGGGGTGCCCTACACCTACGGCTTCCAACTCGACAATGCCGGGGTGACCGCGGAATGGCTGCACACCCAACCGCGTTCGCGTAAACGGATCGTCTTCGAGCGGTCGGGGCAGGGCATCAAGATCGGGCCGATGTTCGAGGCCGCGCGCTGCGGTATCGCCGCACTGGTACCGCTGGTGCGCCCGAACGCGTTGCTGCTCAGCCTCGCCGGGCAGATGTACGCCGAGGCGCTGGTGCCCGCCTACCGCTGGTTCTCGTCCATGCTCGACGTCGAGCGGGGGACGGGTGAAACCGCCGAGGTCGCGCATCGGCTCGGCGCGCACATCTCGCGTGCGCCCGACAATGCCGCACGGCTGTCGATGTTGCTGTACGCTGCGGGACTCGGCATCACCGATGTGCGGATCGCCGATCACGATCCGCTGTACGCCGATTACCTGCGTGAGCTGGACGGCGATATCACGGCGACAGCGAAACAGGTCGAACTGTGCGCGACCGCGCCTGGCCACGCCGATCTGCTGTTGCAGGAGAACGGCGTCACGGCGCTGATGCTCGAACGGGAACTCGGTAATCTGCGCGCCGCGCGCGAGGCCCTCTACACCCGCATGGTCGCCCGCCGAGGGGTCGGACTGCGCCTGGTGCACGCCGGTATCGACGCGCCCTTCGAGATCTCCGACGAATCCGCCGCCACCGTTTCGCTGCTCCGGCTGCTACCGGCCATATTGGACGCGCTCGACCAGGGCAGGGTGCTCGTGGTCGACGATATCGGCGCGCGCCTGCCCGCCGAGCAGACCGACCGCTTGATTCGGCTCTTCCAGAGTCCGGAAACCAATTCTCTCGGCGCGCAACTGGTTTTCACCACCGACGATCGCGCGCTGATCGATCGCGGCAACGGCCGTTCGCAGCGCACCCGCACGGCGGTCTGGCAGGTGCGTCGCACCGAGCGGGGCGTCAGCGAACTCGCCGCGCTGTAGCCGCTGGGACGGCGGCGGCCCCATAGAGTGGTGGGCATGGTGGAGATCGCGATGCTGGTGATCATGGCCGCGGCACTGGTGGCCATGATCGTGCTGTACCGCCGCGGCCGGGGGCAGGCCGGGTTCCCGGCGGAGCCCGAACGCGGTTCGCTCCACGTCACCGGGGTGAGCCCGCGCCCGGATGCCGAGGGCGAGCAGTACGTCACCATCACCGGCAACCTGATGGGGCCGACCGTCGCGGAGCGGGTCGTGTACGGGCGCTTCGCCTGGGATGTGCACCACTGGCCGTCCATCGGTGACGAGATCGCGGTGATCTATCCGGCGGGCAAACCGGACCGCTGGCGAATCCTGCAACCGGGGAGCCGCCCACCCCTCGGCTCCTGATCGGTCACCGGCGCACCCGGCCCCGGTGTGCGCGGTGGCAGGATGCGGGTATGGGTGACAACGACGCCGAGCTCGCGATCAGGACGGCCAGCGCCGAGGAATACCGCGCGGTCGGCGCGCTCACCGTCGAGGTCTACGTGGGCGAGGGATACGTCGGCGCCGGCACCCCCTACGCGGCGCAACTCGCCGATGCCGAACATCGAGGCGCCGCCGCGCAGATCCTCGTCGCGGCATACGCGGGCGACATCGTCGGATCTCTCACCGTCGCTCGTCCCGGTACCCGCTACGCGGACATCGCGCGGCCGGGTGAACTCGAATTCCGCATGCTCGCGGTGTCCAAGACGGCACGCGGACTCGGCGCGGGAACAGCGTTGGTGCGCACCGTGATCGAGACGGCGGTCGCCGAGGGGCTCGACGCGGTGGTCCTCACCACGATGCCCGCCATGGCGGATGCCCGCCGCATCTACGACCGCTTCGGTTTCGTCCCCGTTCCCGAGCGGGACTGGAATACCGAGACGGGCGAAGCGCTCACCGTGCTGCGCCTGGAACTGCCTGCCGCGTAGCCGGATCGAGTGCTCAGCCCAGCACCGTGGCGACTATGCCGGCGAGATAACCCAGCCGCGCGACCTCGGACGGCCGGAAATCGGGTCCGCCGGGCCTGCCGAGCATGAGCACCTTGCCGGAGCTGCCCAGTGGGGCCGCCGCGAGTTTGGTGTCCATATCGCGCCAGATCTGCGGAACCCATTCGGCTTCGGGATCGAGCACCGTCGGCTTGTCCAGCGGCATCCAGGGCGCCGAACCGGCCTGGGTCTCCGGCGCGCTCTGGCTGCCGACCACCCGGTACGCGCCCTGCGGACCCATATCGATGATCGTGCTCCAGCCGACCCGGAGCACCCGGGGCACGCCGTCGACGAGTACCTGCATCCGGTCGTCGCGGGCGCTGGCCACCTGGTCGATCAATTCGAGTTCGCGATGGGTGTCCAGCACGCCGGAATACGGGCGGATGGAATCGACGTGGACGTCGCCGATGGATTCGGCGGCGGTGATCAGGGTGTCCGGGAGGGCGTTGGGTGGCACCTCGACGACGAGATCGTCGACTGCGAAACCCGCACCGCGCTCGACGACGTCCAGCGAGAGGATATCCGCGCCGACGGAACCGAGTGCGAGTGCGAGTGCGCCGAGGCTTCCCGGGCGATCCGGAAGTTGCACGCGGAGCAGATATGACACGCGCGTTCCTTTCCTCTTGCCGGCCGAGCGTGGTGGTCGGATACCCCGGTCTGGCAATCTTTACACCCCCTGGCGTCGGTTATCGACCCGAAGCACGGCCAGTGAGCTACGCCACGCGGTAAATTCGCGCACCGTCGGCGTGTCACTCTAGTTCACGGGGTGTGTCGTCGCATTGCGGGCGCGAGCGAGGGGGGCCGGGCGTGGCCAGCTAGGCTGTCCGATGGCCGAATTCTCCACGCTCAACCATGCCGAAAGGGGTTCCGCGGTGCCCGCCATCTCCCGCGACGAGGTCGCACACCTCGCCCGGCTGTCCCGGCTCGCGCTGTCCGACGCCGAACTGGATCAGTTCGCCGGTCAGCTGGATTCGATTCTGAGCCACGTACGGACCATCTCCGAGGTCGCCGCCGCGGACGTCTCGCCCACTTCCTCGCCGAATCCGGCGACCAATGTGACCCGCCCCGACGAGGTGGTGCCAGGTCTCACCCCGGAGCAGGCGCTGTCGGGCGCCCCCGCGGTGGAGGACCAGCGCTTCATGGTTCCGCAGATTCTGGGAGAGGGCGAATGAGCACGGCGACGACCGGCGGCAGCGACCTGACCACCAGGACGGCGGCCGACCTCGCGGCGCGGATCCACGCCCGCGAGATCTCCTCGGTCGAGGTCACCCAGGCGTATCTGGACCGGATCGCCGAGGCGGACGGTGAGATCCACGCCTTCCTGCACGTCTCGGGCGAGCAGGCGCTCGCCGCGGCGTCCGCGGTCGACGCCGCGCTGGCCGATGGCAAGGCCCCGGCCTCGCCGCTGGCCGGAGTTCCTTTGGCGCTCAAGGATGTTTTCACCACGACCGACGCGCCGACCACCTGTGCTTCCAGAATTCTGGAGGGTTGGGTCTCGCCCTACGACGCGACCCTCACCACCCGGCTGCGCGCCGCGGGCATCCCGATTCTCGGCAAGACCAATATGGACGAGTTCGCCATGGGCTCCTCCACCGAGAACTCGGCCTACGGCCCGACGAAGAACCCGTGGGACACCAGTCGCATCCCCGGCGGTTCCGGCGGTGGCTCCGCGGCGGCCCTGGCCTCCAACCAGGCGCCGCTGGCGATCGGCACCGATACCGGCGGCTCCATCCGCCAGCCCGCCGCCGTGACGGCGACGGTGGGCACCAAGCCGACCTACGGCACGGTCTCGCGCTTCGGCCTGGTGGCCTGCGCGTCCTCGCTGGATCAGGGCGGCCCGTGCGGGCGCACCGTGCTCGACACGGCCCTGCTGCACGAGGTGATCGCGGGCTACGATCCGCGTGACTCCACCTCCCGCGATGTGCCGGTGCCCCCGGTTGTCGCCGCCGCGCGCGCGGGCGCGAAGGGGGACCTGCGCGGGGTGAAGGTCGGCGTCGTCAAGGAATTGCATTCCGACAGTTACCAATCCGGCGTGATCGGTTCCTTCGACGCCGCCGTCGCGGTCTTGCGCGAACTCGGCGCGGAAGTGGTCGAGGTCTCCTGCCCGAACTTCGAATACGCGCTCTCGGCGTACTACCTGGTCATGCCGAGTGAGGTGTCGTCGAACCTGGCGCGCTTCGACGCCATGCGCTACGGCCTGCGCGTCGACGACGACGGTCAGCACAGCGCCGAGCAGGTGATGGCGGCCACCCGCGCCGCCGGATTCGGCCCGGAAGTCAAGCGCCGCATCATGATCGGCACCTACGCGCTGTCGGCGGGCTACTACGACGAGTACTACGGCCAGGCGCTCAAGGTGCGCACGCTGATCACCCGCGATTTCGACAGGGCATACGAACAGGTCGACGTGCTCGTCTCGCCGACCAGTCCGTTCACGCCGTGGAAACTGGGCGAGAAGGTCGACGATCCGCTGGCCATGTACCTGTCGGATCTGTGCACCCTGCCCACCAACCTGGCCGGTCATCCCGCCATGTCGGTGCCGTCGGGACTCAGTGCGGACGACGGCCTCCCGGTCGGATTCCAGATCATGGCCCCCGCCCTCGCCGACGATCGCCTCTACCGGGTGGGCGCGGCCTACGAAGCCGCCCGAGGGCCCATCGCCTGATCCTCTGACCCATCCGCTCCGGCCCAGGGGCGGATGGGTTCAGCGACCCGAATCCTCACTCCGCGCTCGCGGTGATCCTCTCGTGGACCGTGAGCAGCAGGTGATCGAACCTGGTCTGGACATGTTCGGCCGGACGAGGCAGGGTTTCCAGATCGATCAGCAATTGCGCGGCCAGGTCGCGCAGTTTGGTGTTGGTCTCCTGCGAACGCCAGCGCAGGAGGTCGAAGGCCTGATCCGCGGTGATTCGGTACACATAGCGCAGGATGCCTTTGGCCTGTTCGATCGCCACCCGCGCTTCGTGCAGCACGGGGACTTCCTCCTCGAGCACCTGCTGACGCCGATCCTCCAGTGCGTCGGTGAGATCGATGTAGTAGCCCGTGGTTCCGACCACGGCATCGCCCTCGACCAGTTGGTCGGCCAGCACTATCACCTCGTGCGCGGTGCCGGCGGTATCGATGATGCGGTGGCGGCTGCAGAACGCCTGCCCGTTCGTCACCGCGCCCTCGATCGCCGCGGCCACATGGTCGCGATCATCGGGATGTTTGTGCGAGAGCAGTAGCTCCGTGGTCGGTCGCGCCTGGCCTACCGCGTAGCCGTGCATGGCGGCGACCTCGTCGGACCAGTCCCATTGCTGGTCGGCGAAACGGAATCCGAATCGGCCCGCGGTCAGCCGGATGCCGCCACCGAACACGTGGTCGGCTGCCTCGCTTGTTCCCGGAACGGATTCCTTCATATCGGTCACAGCCCGAGTATGCCGAAGTGTCGAACCCGCTGTTCGCCGACCCGGGGGCGAACGCGAGTTCGAAACAACCGGGGTTCGTCGTGCACACGGTCGTAGCGACGGATACGCTACGTCAGCCCTTCATGGGAGCTCAGCTCCGAGGGGTATCGCTGATCCGGAAAGGCCGGGTAATCCAGTTGTTGGTAGGCGGAACCATGGAGACGGTTTCGGAGGTTGCCGGCGCGGGCTTGTTGTCCGAGTTGGTGGAACACCTGCGACAGAACCGTACGGTGCTGCGAGAGGAATGGGCGCGCCGGATCACCGAGGCCGAATTGCTGACCGCCATGTCGCCGGAGGAGATGTTCTCCGAGGCCACCTCGGTCTACGACAACTACGTCGCGGTGCTGGAGACCGGCAGTGTCGAAGCCCTGCGGGATTACGCGCGCGACCTGTCCGAACGCATCGTCCCGCGCGGCGTGGAGACCGACGAGGTCGTCGGCATCGTCCTGCTGCTGCGCGACGTGCTCGCCCGCTCACTGTTCGAGAAGTACCAGTCCGATTTCGAACTGCTGAACAACGTTCTCGACGCCTACGAGCCCGCGGCCAACCGTATCGCCAACACCGTCGGCGTGAGTTTCGTCGAAGAACGCGAACGCATCATCCGCCAGCAGCAGGAAGCGATCCGCGAACTGTCCACCCCGGTACTCCAGGTGCGCGAGCAGTTGCTGATCCTGCCGATCATCGGGGTGCTCGACGGCCAGCGTGCCCGGCAGCTGACCGAACAGCTACTCGGCGCGATCCGTGCCAACCGAGCCAAGGTGGTGGTGATCGACATCACCGGCGTGCCGACGATCGATTCCACGGTCGCCAACCATCTCGTGCAGACGGTCGAGGCATCCGGGCTGATGGGCGCCAGCGTGATCATCACGGGCCTGTCCTCGGAGATCGCGCTGACCCTGGTGACCATCGGACTCGACCTGTCGAAGATGAACGCGGTCGGTGACCTGCAGGGCGGTATCGAGGAGGCCGAACGGCACCTCGGCTACGAAGTCACGAGGACATCGGATCTGTTCCGTTCCCCGATCGCCGCCGAACCGCGTCTGCGTGCGTGATCGAACACGTCCCGTCGGCCGTCGTCTAGGGTTGCCGTGGTGCCCGTGTCCGCCGACCCGACGGCGGCGCACGGCATCGCGAGCTCTGCCGCGTGCCACGACGGTGAGTATCCATCGCTGGACGAGAAGGAGATCGTGCGATGCTTTCCGGGCGTAAAGAGGGTTTCGGCCGCGCCACGGCCGACCTCTCCGGATCGGAGACCAGACTGAACCCCATCGGTGCCGGAGTGTGGCATAAACCCGAGCCGGTGGTGCTCCTGGTCGAGGACGACGAGGCAGATGCTCTGCTGGTGGAGGAACTGGTCGCCGACGGCGCCCCCGGCCTGCGGCTGATCTGGGCCAATTCGATCGCCCAGGCGTGTGAGCGGCTCGCCGATGGCCTGCCCGACTGCGTACTCCTCGATCTGAATCTGCCCGACGCGCACGGACTCGACGCGCTGGCAGGCATCCACGACTACACCGATGAGGTGCCCGTCGTCGTCCTGACCGGACTGGACCAAGAGCAGACCGGCCTCGCCGCCGTCGCCGCGGGCGCGCAGGACTATCTGGTCAAAGGCCGGGTGGAACCCGAATTATTCGGTCGCGCAATCCGATACGCCATCCAGCGTAAGCAGACCGAGCTCGCCGCCGCCGCGCTGCGCCTGAGTCAATTGCGCACGGAGGAGAACGCGCGCCTGGAACGGGGTCTGCTGCCGACGCCGCTGCTGCGCGGCGAGCGTGTGATCGATGTCGTGTCGCGCTACCGTCCCGGCCGGGTCAAGGCCCTGCTCGGCGGCGATTTCTACGATGTGGTCCAGGACGCGGACGGCACCGTGCACGCGCTGATCGGCGATATCTCCGGGCACGGACCGGACGAGGCGGCGATCGGTGTCGCGCTCCGATTGGCCTGGCGCACATTGGTGTTGAGCGGCATCACCGGACCGAGGCAGCTGGGTCTGCTGGAAGAGGTACTGCTCGCCGAACGTACCGGACGGCGCACGTTCGCCACCGTCACCACCCTGGTCCTCGATCCGGGCACGCGGATGGCGCGAGTGCTGCGCGCGGGCCATCACGGCATGTTCCTCTGCCGCGGCGCACAGGTGGACCTGGTCGAGGTGCCGGGCGGCCCCGCGCTCGGATTCGTGCCAGGACAAGCGGATTGGCCCGAAGAGGAGCTGCGGGTGCCGGTCGGCACCGGACTGCTTCTCTTCACCGACGGCCTGTTCGAAGGTCATATCGGTCCCGGGCTCGAACGCCTCGGCGAGGAGGGGCTGCTGAGCCTGGCCCGCACCCTGTGCGAGTCGGCGCCCGCGGAGTTCGTCGACGCGCTGATCGAACACGCGGAAGGACTCGCCGCCGAACACGGCGGACTCGCCGACGACGTGGCCGTTCTGCATCTGCGGTGGATCCGCGACGACAGTATCGAGGGACGAAACCGATGACATCGAGTTCACCGCCGCGAAGGCTGGCGGGCAGGCTGACGGTTCAGACATGGTTCCAATGGGTGCTCGGACTGATGGCGCTGCTCGTTCTCGTGTGCGCCGTCGCGGGCGCGGTGCTCATCTCACAGACCAATCGCGTCGCCGACCGTCTGCTCGACCACGTCCAACCGGCCGCCGCCGAGGCATACCGGTTGCAGACCGCCCTGATCAGCCAGGAGACCGGTATACGGGGTTACGCCATCACCGCCGACCCCCAGTTCTTCGCGCCCTATCTCGAGGGCAAAGTGGAGCAGGCGCAATCGGCCGGCCGTCTGCGTGAACTGCTGGCGGGCCGCCAGGCGCTGCTCGCGGATCTCGACGCGGTGGAACGGGCCGCCACGACCTGGCGCGACAGCTATGCCGAACCCCTCGCGGCGAGCGTGACGCCACGGGGCGCGCGTGTCTCCGACGAGACAGCGGCCTCGAGGGGGAAGGCCCTTTTCGACGACCTACGCCTGCGGTTCACCGCGCAGAGCGAGGGGCTCGCCGCGGTCGCCGACCATGACCGCGACGAACTGCGTCAGGCGCGCGCGGTGCGCGATATCGTCCTCGTCGGCATGATCGCGGCCTTCGTGCTGACCAGCGTCATCCTGACCGTGCTGATCCGGCGGTTGGTCGCGCGCCCCCTGCACAGCCTGGAGAAGGCCTCGCTGCGGGTCGCGGGCGGTGACTTCGACCATCGCATCACCGCGCAGGGGCCTTCCGATCTGGCCACGGTCGCCGACGCGGTCGAGAGTATGCGTCGCAGGATCGTCGCGGAACTGGCATCCGCGCGGGTCCAGGAGACGCAGCTGGAGCGACAGGCGGCCGATCTGGACGCGCAGACGGTGGAACTGCGCCGATCCAACGCCGAACTCGAACAGTTCGCCTACGTGGCCTCCCACGACCTGCAGGAGCCGTTGCGCAAGGTGGCCTCGTTCTGTCAGCTGCTGGAGAAACGCTACGGCGACCAACTCGACGAACGCGCGACGCAGTACATCGGTTACGCGGTGGACGGGGCCAAACGGATGCAGGTGCTGATCAATGATCTGCTCGCCTTCTCCCGCGTCGGCCGGGTCAACGACCGCACGGTGCCCGTCGCCCTCGATCAGACCCTCGGCAAGGCCATCGATAATCTCGCCACCGCGATCGAGGACACCGCGGCGACGATCATCCGTCCCGACACCATGCCCGAGATGACCGGCGATCCGACGCTGCTGATCATGCTGTGGCAGAACCTGGTCGGCAACGCGATCAAATTCCGCAGTCCCGATCGCGCGCCGGTCATCCGCATCGAATGCGAACCCGACCCCGACGGCGGCCACCGATTCTCGGTGGCCGACAACGGGATCGGCATCTCGCCCGAGTTCGCCGACAAGGTGTTCGTGATCTTTCAGCGCCTGCACAGCCGCGACGAATACAGTGGAACTGGAATCGGCTTGGCGCTGTGCAAGAAGATCGTCGAGTATCACGGGGGGCGCATCCGGCTCGATACGGAATATTCCGACGGCACCCGATTCGTCTTCACCCTCGCCGAACCCCTTGCGTCACTCGCCGATCCCGCACCGCTATCCGACAAGGAGCTCACCACGTGACCACCGAAGGAAGACCGATCGACATCCTCCTCGTCGAGGACGATCCCGGCGACGAACTGATGACGAGGGAGGCGTTCGAGGACAACCGGATCGGCAACACCCTGCACGTCGCGCACGACGGCGAGGAAGCGCTCGATTTCCTCTACCGGCAGGGCTCCCACACCGACGCCCCGCGCCCCGATCTGATCCTGCTCGACCTCAACCTGCCCAAATACGACGGCAGGCAGGTGCTGGAGAAGGTCAAATCCGATCCGGATCTGGCGCATATCCCCGTCGTGGTGCTGACGACGTCCTCGGCCGAGGAGGACATCCTGCGCAGCTACAAATTGCACGCCAACGCCTACGTCACCAAACCGGTCGATCTGGATCAGTTCATCGCGGCGATCAAACAGATAGACGACTTCTTCGTTCAGGTGGTCCGGCTGCCGCAGCGTCCGTGATCGGCGGGCGGCAGCCGGAGCCGGACTCAGCTCGCGTCGACGGCGCGATCCACGGTGTCGAAGACGGCGAGGAGTTTGTCCAGACCGGTCACCTCGATCGGCCTGCGCACCTGATCCGAGGCCACCACCCTGAGCCCGCCCGCGGGCGCGGCCTCGGTGGCGACCAGCAGGACGCTGAGGCCGGCGGAGCCGAAGAATCCGACCCCGGACAGGTCGACCACCAGAACCGGCGGCTGCGCGCGCAGCGCCTCGTCGATGGCGGACTGCAGCTGCGGCGCGGACGCTACGTCGACTTCGCCGCTCACCGTGAGCACAGCCGTCGAACCGATCGAGGTGTGCTCCCATTCCAGGAGCAGATTCTTGCCGTCGGCGCTCATCGGGCCACCGCCCGTGCACCGCGCGTGCACTCGAAACCAGTGCGCACATCGCGTGCGCTCGCGGTCGCATTCACTGCACTACCTCCGCTGCGTGTCGAACCTCTGCCGAATCCGGATGCGGCGCAGAGGATGAGCCTTCGTGGTCAACCTACCCGACTCCGCTCCCCGATATGCCCCTGGTTCTATTCCCCGGTGGAACCGAGTTATCCTGGCCGCTCCGAATGGCTCTACATCTCGATGAGGCGGTAGGAATGGCAGAGTGGACCACGGATACCTCGACCACGATCGAGGTCCGAGTGCCTGCGCAGCTCGAACAACTCGCCATGCTGCGCGCTCTCGTCGAAACCGTCGCCTTCATGGCGGATTTCGCCGTGGACGAGGTCACCGATATCCGGCTCGCGCTCGATGAGATCGCCACCGGCCTCATTCTCGACGCGGTCCCGGATTCGACCCTGGACTGTTGTTTCACCTACCGCGATTCCGCCGCTATGCACGTGCGGGTGCATTCGGTCTCGGCGTCGCGGACTCCGCCCAGCCAGGACAGTTTCGGCTGGCATATCGTGCGCACACTGACCCGCTCGGTCAACGCGGTACAGGCCGAGTTCTCCGCCGATCGCGGTGGTTATCCGGTCGTGGTCGATTTCGAGTGGTCGCGCGGCGGTACCGATGGCCGATAGCGGCACGGGGCCCTCCAGACCGGAGCGGCGCCGACCCCATTCGGGTAACGAGACCTACGACGACCTCGAGCCGCTGTTCACCCGGCTGGCCGCCTTCGAGGCCGACGATCCCGCCCGGGACGCGCTGCGTCAGGACATCATCGAACGCTGTCTGCCGCTCGCGGCGAATATCGCCCGCCGCTTCTCCGGTCGCGGCGAGAATTTCGACGATCTGCTGCAGATCGCCCGCGTGGGCATGGTGCAGGCCGTCGACCGATTCGATCCGTCCTATGGCGCGTCGTTCCTGTCCTTCGCGGTGCCGACCATCATGGGCGAGGTCCGGCGGCACTTCCGCGATCACACCTGGGCGGTACGGGTGCCGCGCCGGTTGAAGGAGATCCAGCAGAGCATCGGACCGGCCACCGAGAAGTTGACCCACGAACTCGGCCGGATGCCGCGGGCCAGGGAGATCGCCGAGGAGATCGGCGCGGACCTGAACGAGGTCACGCAGGCGCTGATCGCGAGGAACGCCTATCAGACCTCCCCGATCGATCCCACCCCCGATGGCGATTCCGACAACACGCCCGCCTCGGTGCTCGACACCCTGGGGGCCGACGATTCGAACTACGGCTCGGTCGAGGACTATCTCGCCGTGCGCCCGCTCATCGCCGCCCTTCCGGAACGGCAGCGGCAGGTGCTGGTCTGGCGCTTCTTCGATTCGATGACTCAGATCGAGATCGCCGAGCGCCTCGGCTGCTCTCAGATGCAGGTCTCGCGGATTCTCACCAAGACGCTGAGTTCACTGCGCGAGCAGGCCATGCGCGACTGATCGCTCGGCGGGCGTCAACGCCATCATCGCGTACTGGGTGGTGCCGTGCCCGGTGGTGTGGGTGCGGACCAGGTCGCAGAGTTGGTGGACGAGTAGCAACCCCCTGCCGCCTGGCACTCCGGCGCTGGCCGGTCTGCGCCCGGCCAGCGGGTCGTCGAGCCGTCCGACGTCGTGGACCTCACAGATGAGGTAGGTGTCGTCGGTCCACAGTCGCACCCGCGACGGCCCCGCGCCGTGGCAGAGGCTGTTGGTGGCGAGTTCGGTGACGATCAGTTCGAGGTCACCCTGCCGCTCGGCATTCAGGCCGAAGCGTCGGCCCTGTTCGGCGGCCCAGCGGCGCGCCCCCGCCATATCGGCGGATTCGGATACCGTCAACTCCACGGCGTCGGCGGGGGCGGGAATCGGCCGGTTGTAGTGTTCGACCACCGCGTCCGGGTCGTAGTCCCGGCTCATCCTGCGGTGATCACCCTTCTCCCACAGCACCGGGTGGGTGGCGTGGGCGTCGGCGATCACCTCCGCGTCGAGTCCGGCGAGGTCGTAGGGACAGACGATCGTCACGTCGCGTCCGGCGAACGCGGGATTGATCAGCGCCTCGTGCTGGGCGCACGCCGGGTATTCCATGGCGTTGCGTCCGGGCCAGATGGGTTCGCCGATGATGCGGACATGCGAGTCGGGGTGGTCGTCGGCGAACGCGCGCAACACGGTGGCGATGATCCGGCCCGGATTGCGGCCCGCCTGCTCCATATCGATCCACCGCACGCCATCGGCCGACGTTCCGAGCGCCTCGCGCAGGGTCCGCAGTCTGGCTTCCGGCACCGCGACGGCGACCGGTTCGCCCAGCGCGAGTCCCTCGCGGATGAAGGGCACGAGCCCGGCCAGGTACTCGTCGTCGCCGTTGTAGAACAGTGCCGGGTGCGAGAAGTCGCTGGGCGCGCTGGTTTCGGTGACGGTCATACAGTGTCCGTTACGTCGGATCGATCGGGTGTCACGTGCCACCGTAGCGCCCAGCCGTGCCGATGCGGACAGTGCACCACCGTGCTCGTGCGCGGGTGCGGGCCCCGCGTCCCGCGCGAGGTCTCAGTCCTGGTCACCATCATCGTCTCCGGGGATTCGCTGGTCGGCTTTCGGCGCGTCCCGGCGCCAATCGAATTCGACATGGGTCGGATATCCGGAGACGGTGATGTCGAACGGCTGCTGGCTCGCGGTGGCCTGCGTGGTCAGCGATCGAACGATCCGCCACCCGAAATCGCGTTGCTTCACCCCCCGGTTGGCCCACGCGGCCGAATTCACCTCGACCGACATCCGGTCTCTGCCGTAGGTGAATCGACAGTCGATCATCGACCCGGGCACCGCCTCGACGACGAGTGCCGTCGCCACCTCGTTGAGGGCGAGCCGGATATCGGCGATATCCTCCGCTCGGAATTCGGCGTCCACCGTCACCGCGTCCGCGAGGGCCCGTACCAATGCGAGCTGCTCGCGTCGTGCGGGCACCTGAATTCGGACGGTCGTCGTTTCGGGGAGAGTTCCGTGAACCGATTGCATAGTGCTCACCACCTAAACCCGCTGGACCCGACCATCGGGCATATTCCCGGCCGACGAACGTCTGGTCCACTGGAAGAGTCGGGCCGCCATTTTTGTCGGCCGATGACATTCAGATACCCGGATACATGTCATCGAATCACCGTGTCGACGCGGTTTCCAGTCGGTTCCCGAACTCTGGTCAATTCGGCTGGAATCCGGCGCCGACCTCCGAACCGGCGTTCAGATCGGCGAGGATCGCGTGAATGTCGGTGCCGACCTCGGGCCCGAAGCAACCGACCCCGTAGTAGGCGTTGACCATCCCGACGAGGGTGGCGCCCGACACGATCGGCGCACCGGAGTCGCCTTCCAGGACGCAGAGCTGAGTCCAGGTCCGATCACTCGGTCCGCCGATATCGCCCCACGTGACGCCGCAGGTGTCGCCGGTGGTTCTGCCCTTCTTACAGACCACAGTCGGGAAGTACGTCGGCGCGCCGATATCGGCGATGCTGAGATTTCCCACGCGAGTGGACGGAGTGATCCGGTCGGGCGCGAATTCGATGACGGCATAATCCAATTCGTGATTCGTCCGGACGAATCGGCCGACCACCCCGTAATCCGGATCCGCTTCCGTCGACACCGCGGCGCCCGGCTCGCCGCAGTGGCCCGCGGTGAGTCCGACCAGTCGGCCCGCCGAATCGTGTCCGACCGTGGTCAGGGTGCAGGTGGTGTGCTGGTCTATCACGATTCCGGAACCTCCGCCCACCGTCGGAGGTTCGGTCCGTGCCGCCGCGCCGCCCGCGCCGAGCGTCGCGGTAGCGACGGCGAGTGCGCCGAGTGCGCCGATGGTGGTCAAATTCGGATGCTTCACTCCCATATCGCTGGGGTGCCCGACCGATGCCGCGTCAAACGATGCCTCGGCGGTGCCGAACGGCGACCGGATGCGAAGACGCGTTCTGATCAGCCGAGCGACTCGGCGGGTGCGAACTCAGCGCGTGCGCAGGGATTCGGACCTCAGCTGGATTCCCGCGGTCATCCCCTCGAACCCGGCGCGCAGATTCTTGCCGAGGACGGCGGCGACGACGGGGTGCAGCCAGCCGTCCAGTTCGAAATGCGATTCGTACCGGGTGCGGCCGTCGCCGACCGGTGTGACGGTGTGGGAGCGCAGGCTGTGCAGGGCCCCGAGCGGCACCGGCTTCATCGAGTAGCTGAGTTCACGGCCGGGGGTGTGACTGCGAATCCACTCCCGCTGTCTACGTGGGGTGGAGCCGAAGACGGCGACCGTCATGTCGATCGGTTCGCCCGGTTCGAGACTGCTCTCGCATCGGGTGACGAAGGGATTCCACTCGCCGTAACGCGGGAGATCCGTGATCACCTGCCACACCAGGTCGGCGGTGGCGTCGATGTAGACCGCCGCGTCGATGACAAAGCCCATGGGAGAAAACTAGAACATGTTCTATCGGGGGGCAAGGTCGGACTTCGATATCAGCACGATCCGATCCCCGTCCCCTGGTCCGTGCCGTAGCGGTGACCGTGACCGACGGGCGCGTCCAGGGCGGACAGGAGATCGGCGGTGGTCTGGACGAAACTCACCACCGGCAGCCAGCGTGGGATCGGCGCGTCCACCCGGACACCGTCGAGATTCGGTCCGCGCCAGAGCAGCGACGGCGACCAGCGCACCACCGGATCGGAACTGTTGGCGAGCACCGTCGCGCCGCCGCGGTGCACGTCACCGGCGGGCGGACCGGCCCAGAGCGCGGCGCAGGTGCGACGGTCCTGCTCGGCGTCGTCGGTGAAGATCGAACTGCCGCCGAGCGCGCCGAGGCTCTGTCCGTAGACGAATAGTCTCGGTCGCTGCGCGAGGGTGTCGAGACGGTTCTCGATCGCGGTGAACAGCGCGCGGGCGGAGGCGACGGCGGCATCGCGGCCGAAGACGAAGGTCGCCCAACTCGGCGCGTAGGAGTACTGCAAGCCGACCAGCGCCACATCGCCGCCGAACCGTTCGGCGAATCCGGTGACGGCGTCGGCGTCGATCCACCCGGAGCCGGTGGGGATGGCGACGACGATATTCCCCCGCCGGAAACCGCCGGTCCGCTCCAATTCCGCGAGGGCGAGCGCCACCCGCGCGTCGAGATCGGCCGCCGATTCGAGCCCGACATAGATCCGGATCGGACCATCGGGCCCACCCGCGACGAATCTGCGTCCCTGCGTACCGAGCGAGGACCAGCTGACCGCCGACGCGACCCCGCCCGATCTGCTCGATGACACCGGTGGCGGCAGCGCGGGGTCGACAACGGCGTTTGCCGCCGAGTACGTGCCGTAGCGCCAGTCGACCACGGCGGGCGCCACGATCGAATATCCGGCCACCGCAGCCGCGATGGTGACCGCGACCCCGCGCGCGGTGCCCAGCCTGCGTAGCACGCGCCCGGCGGCACGGGCGATACCGAGGCAGATGCCCGCGATCAGCGCGGCTCCCAGCCCGCAGCGCGCCCAGTACCCGGGGCCGATGGGCGGGGTGCCCATCGCGGCCCGCAGTCCGTTCTGCCAATGACCCGCCTGTGCGCCCGCCGCGACGACCAGCGCGACGGTGAGCGCGAGCAGTGGTCCGCGGAAGCTCACGAAGTGGGCATCGACGTCGAAACCACTGCGGCGCACCATGAATCGAAGGATTCCGGCGACACCGAGGGCGACGGCGACGAGTAGTCCGGTCAGCATCGCCTGTGCGCCCGGTGTCCGTGGCAGGAGTCCGGGGGACAGCGAGATCAGCGCGCCCGTGCCGACGGCGAGAGTGGTGCCGATCCTGGGTCGCGGTATCGAATTCCCCCGCTCGATCAGCGCTCGCGACGACCACCGGCGCCGTGTCGCGGACACGGGGTTCGTCACGTCCATGCCCCCGCACCGAACAATGCCGCCCGCCTGTCATCGATCGAACGACGCGGCGCGTCGATCAGGAACACGAGCAGAGCAACCAGCCCGGCGGCCCCGAGCCCGATACTGCCGACCAGCCACCCGCTGCCACCGGCAGGCCCGAACAGCGATTCGACCACCGGCGTGCCGTAGTGCTGGCGGCGCGAGTTCAGGTCGACAGCCACGTCGGCGATATCGGCCATCGCGAAACAGCTCGCGCGCTCGACCGCGCCGGTGCGGTCAGCGCACGCCCGTCGCATACGTCGGTCGAGGGCGGTGTCGATGGCCTGACGGGCCCACGGACCGAGCGGTTCACCGTGATGATCCGCGTAGCGCAACAGGTCATAGCCGAGATCGTGTGCCTTGCAGGCGATATCGAATTCGGCGGGCAGCGGTACCGGTGACGAGCAGTCACCGCTCGGGTTCACCAGCAGACCGTCGATGGTGCCGGGGTGATAACCGAGCACCGAGGCGAAATCATCGGGCACAGCGCCGGTCTCGCCGCCGGTGATCGCGGTGACAGCCTGTGCGGCCGAGGCGTTTTCGATGCCGGGCCGGTCGACGACGGTGGCCCGCGCGGCGGGCGCGAGGGTGACGGTGGCCGTGATCGCCGTCAGCGCGACGGCTGTCACGGCCGCGCAGCGCCGCACGGCGGCACGGTGTGCGGCGACACGGTGTATGGCGGCACGGCGTACTGCGACGGGACCGGTGCGGACCGGAGCGGCCTCGGATCGGGCGCTCACCTGCCGTGCGGTGCTCGAGGTGCTCATGATCCTCGACGCTAGGAATCGGGTGCGCCCGCCCGCCTCCCGCCGAAGTCCGGTTCGCCGCGCCTGCCGGTGGGGGAGTAGCGGCGTCGTCTCACCCCCGGGTACGGGTGGCGATTCACCCGCCGGTATGAGGCTCCGATGCGGCCGGGTTCCTACTGTCGTAGACATGGAACAGACAAGCCGTGCCCGGTTCGGGCGGATGAGCGCGCGAACGCGGATCGACGTGTGCACCGTGATCACGGCGATCGTGTTCTATTCCGTCGCGTGGCCGACGCTGCACGTCACCCACGTCGTTCCGGTGGCGGTCCAGCCGTTCATCGCCGCGCTCGCCGCCTTCCCGATTCTGCTCGCGCGGGTCAATCCGGCGCTGGGCTGGGCCATTTCCGCCGGGTCCGCGCTGGTCATCGCCTTGGCGATTCCGCATCAGCCGGGTAGTGATCTGCCTTTCCAGGTGGTGCAGATCCTGGCACTGATCGCCTTGCTGTTCGCGGTGGGGTTGCGCGCGTCGATGCAGATCGTCGCCGTCGCCTGGTTCGCCACCTCGCTGCTGTTCGCGACGACCACCTCCGGCGAGGGGGTGAGCGCGGCATGGGGCTGGCCGATCGGATTGTCGGCGGTGGTGCTGTTCGCGCTGCTGGTCCGCTGGCTGGTCTCCTCGCGCGTGCAATTGCTGCGGCAGGAGGAAGAGAACGAACTGGAGCGCGCCCGTCGCGCGATTCTGGAGGAGAAGGCGCGCATCGCCCGCGACCTGCACGATGTGGTCGCCCACCATATGTCGCTGGTGGTGGTGCAGGCACAGACCGCGCCCTACCGGGTCGAAGACGTCAGCCCGGCGGCGCGGCTGGAATTCGAATCCATCGGAGCCACCGCCCGCGAGGCGTTGAACGAGATCAGGGGCATGCTCGGGGTGCTGCGCAGCGACGGCCAACTGCCCGAACACGCCCCGCAGCCGAAGGCCGCCGACGTGACGAGCCTGTTCGACGGGGCGCGGCGCGCGGGCGTCTCGATCGAGTGGACCGTGACCGGCGACCTCGGCACCGTGGGGGAGACGACCGGCCTCGCGCTGTATCGCATCGTGCAGGAGTCGCTGTCCAACGCCGCGCGTCACGCACCCGGCGCACCCGTCCAGGTGCGCGTCACCCGCGATCTCGACCTGAGTCTGCGTGTCCTCAATGCCGCGGGCGCGCACCCGGCGCGTCCGGTCGGCAACGGCGGCCACGGTATCGCGGGGATGCGCGCACGGGCCATCGCGGTGGGCGGCGAGGTGATCGCGGGACCGAGCGCGGACGGCGGTTTCCTCGTCGAGGCGCGGCTGCCGCTCGGGCCTGGCACACCTGAGCCGCGGTCGGCCGAAGACGTGCTGCCCGCCGCGCCGGGGTAGCCGTCATCTCCGGGAGGCGACGAGGGTCGGCCACACCGACGACCGGTGCGGACGCGGGGTGAGCGGGGAGCCTTACGCTGGGCGCGTGGCTATTACGGTTCTGATCGCCGACGACCAGGCGATGGTGCGCCAGGGGTTCGGCGCACTGCTCGCCGCCCAACCGGATATCAGCGTGGTGGGGGACGCGCCGGACGGGAAGGTCGCGGTGGCCGAAGCCAAGCGACTGCGCCCGGATGTGGTGCTGATGGATGTCAGGATGCCGGAGATGAACGGCCTGGACGCCGCCCGCGCCATTCTGGCCGCCGGATTCGACCCGCCGGTGCGGGTGCTCATGCTCACGACCTTCGATATCGATGACTACGTCTACGAAGCTCTGAGTCTGGGCGCCAGCGGATTCCTGCTGAAGGACGCGCCCGCCGAGGAATTGGTGCGCGCGGTCCGGGTGGTCGCCGACGGGCAGGCGTTGCTCGCGCCCACCGTCACCCGCAGGCTGATCGCCGATGTCACCCGCCGTCGCACCGCGACCCGCGCCAAACCGGCGCCCGCGCTCGCCTCGCTGACACCACGGGAACGGGAAGTGCTGGAACTGATCGCCAAGGGCATGTCCAACACCGAGATCGCGGAGAACCTGTTCGTCGCCGAACAGACCGTGAAAACCCATGTTTCCAAGGTCTTCTCGAAGCTGCGTCTGCGCGACCGGGCGCAGGCGGTTGTGCTGGCCTACGAATCCGGGCTGGTCACCCCTGGCTGAACCCGGTGGCTCAGTGCGCGCATTCGCCGCCGCGCAATTCGTCGCGGTGCCTGTCGATCAACCGGGCCAGCCGGTCCAGCAGCGCGGTGCCGTCCTCGTAGGTACCCGAATCGGCCTGCGCGGCGACCGCGACGGCCATCCGGCCGGAAGGGGTCGGCACCAGGCCGAATTGGCGGACCGTGTAGATGCCGGTGTCGTCGTCGGGGCCCCAGCCGCCCTTGAATTCGGCGCCGTCGATCGTGCCGAGGCCCCATCCCTGTTCGGGCGTGATCTCGCCCATCAGTTTGGTCACCTCGCCGGTCTGCGCGAGGCACGGCAGCTTCGAGGCGAAGCGCACCTGCTCGGTCAGCGTCCATTCGGTGGAACCGAACGAGGTGTAGTCCAGCGTCGTCCGAGGACCGGCGACACCGGTGGTGAGATCACCGGCCTCGTCCAGGACGTCCTGCACCGCCTGCGCCGCTTCCAGGCCGTCGCCGAGCGACTGCCACAGCGCCTCCGCCGCGCCGTTGTCGGAGTAGGTGATCGCCGCCTCCGCGTCGTCGAGCGCGCCCGCCGGATCATGCCGCAACGCCGCGATGGCAAGCGGAACCTTGATGGTCGACCAGGCGATGCCGGTCGTCCAGTCGCCGAATACCGTCATCCGGCCACCGCCGACCGGCATGATCGCCATTCCGACCTGGCCCGCCAGCGTCGGCTGCAACTGGGTGAAATCGGCGGCGAAGGAACCGGGCCGGGCGACCGACCAACCGGAACGCCACGCCCCGCCGGAATTCAGGGTGACCGTCGTCGCACCGGACGCGTCGTGCTGCTGCGGCAGCAGGGCGCAGGAGGCGAGGATCAGCAGTACGAGGACGGCGGTACCGCGCAGTACCGATCGAGGGACATGAACCGTTCGAGCCGACTTCACCACCGCGTCCTCCCCACCACCAGCACACTGCAAAGCTCATCGGCGGTGAAACACTCCTCATCTCGCCGATCCGGGCGAATGCCGGACGGCGGGAACATCCTCGTGCGCGCCGCGAATCATGACGCGACGACGATGTCCCGCTCCTAGTTTTGCCGATTTTCGCCGAGAATTCGAAATCCCGTGGCCAGGCGCTCACCGGGTAGGCTCGAGTGGTGCGCTCGATGCGTTCGGCTCCGTTCACGACGAGGGGGCGCTGTGCCGATCGGCGCACCCGCGACGGCCACACCGCCGCCCCCGGATCTCGTACGCGGCGAGCGTCGGCGGCGCACTCGCTACCCTCGATTCCTGTGGTGGTTCACGGAAGGGGGCGGCGTTGCTGAACAGCGGTGACGTGTTCGCGGGATACACCGTCGAGCGACTGCTCGGGCAGGGTGGGATGGGATCGGTATACCTGGCGAGGCATCCGCGGTTCTCCCGGCAGACCGCGCTGAAATTGCTCAATCCCGACCTCTACACCGACAACGAGGTGCGCGCCCGATTCGAACGGGAAGCCGATCTCGCCGCGCAACTGGACCACCCGAGCATCGTCACGGTGTACGACAGGGGCTCGGAGAACGGTCAGTTGTGGATCGCCATGCAATACATCGATGGCGTCGACGCCGCCTCGGTGAATCCGATGACCTTGCCGCCCGAACGGGCCGTGCAGATCATCGAGGGTGTCGCCGCCGCACTGGATTACGCGCACGGCATGGGTGTGCTGCACCGCGACGTCAAACCGGCCAACATCATGCTGGCCCGATCCTCCGGCGGGCAGGGGGAGCGCGTCTTCCTCACCGACTTCGGCATCGCACGACTACGTGAGGATTCCACCCACCTCACCCAGACCGGTATGTTCACCGCCACCCTCGCCTATGCCTCGCCCGAACAGATGACCGGCGGCCACCTCGACCCGCGCACCGACCAGTACGCGCTGGCCTGCACGCTGTACTGGCTGCTCGCCGGAGTCGGCCCCTTCGATGCCGACAATCCCGCCGATATCATCCGTGGTCACCTCCAACTCGCCCTGCCTCCGCTGGCCGTGCGCCGCCGCGGCCTGAACCCCGCGATGGACGCGGTGCTCGCCGCCGGAATGGCCAAACGCCCCGAACATCGATACAACACCTGCGCCGAATTCGCCGCCGCCGCCAAACACGCCCTCACCACCACCTCCGGCCCCCGCCTGCCCAGCCCGCCACCCGGCGCGGTCGTGCGGGCCGACCAGACATTTCCGTCGATGCCGCCGGGCGCGTATCCCGCACCCGCCCAACAATTCCCACCCGCTCCCGGCCCGCCCGGATATCAGGCGGTGCCGCAGAATCCGGCGCCCGGCTACCCGGTGCCGCCGCAGAATCCCGCGCCCGCCTATCCGGCCGCGTCGCAGAGCCCGGCGCCCGCTCACCCTGCCCCACAACACGGAACGAGCGAGTCCGGACCGGCGGCCGAGACGAAGGAGGGCCGGGCGGAGTGGTCCGAGCACGCGTCCCCGCCCGCCGCGCAGGCGGGTTCGGCCGATACCGGCGCTGTCACGGTCGGGGATCAGCCGGTGCCGCGAGGCGACGAGTCGGCGCAGCCGGCCGCGGCGGGCGCGGTCGGCGTGGATCTCGTCGAGGGACAGGCGAATTCCGTCGCCCCCGGCTATCCGCCGCCGGTCGCCGCCGACAGCACGCCGCGGACGACATCGCGTGCGACCGGCGTACTGATCGGGGTGCTCGCCGTCGGCGTGGTCGCGATCGTCGTCGCCGCCGTTGCCCTGATCGCGGTGGTACTGATCGGCTCGGAGCCGTCCGACACCGCCGCGTCACCCGCGACGTCGAGCCTCCGATCCGTCACACCGAGCGGCGCACCCGACCCCGTGACGGCCAGCGTGCGGGCTTTCCCGCGGCTGTTGCCGCCTGGTGGCGTCGACTGGGGCGAGGGCTACCAGGACGCCGAATGCGCCGCGTACCGCCAGGGCGAGGGCTTCGAGCCGAAAGACGCACCGCTGCGGTCGAGTTCGTGGGTCATCGCGTGGCAGTGCGACCGCGACGTCGACGACCAGAGCCATATGAGCTACACGATTCTCGGCTACGACTCCCCGGCCGCCGCGCGCGCGACGGTCGCCGCCCTTCCCTCGAATACCGAAACCCCCGGTCTCAAGAACGGTGTCAGGCACACGCGCCACGGGTGGATAGTGCCGGACCCGCCCGGTCCCCTCCAGCCGTATTTCTACACCGCGAAAATGGTGGTCAGCTTCGAGGACGACCCGGCTCGCGCCGGCTACCTCCTCTACGTCAGCCATCAGGGCACCTCGAAGAACCCCCAATCCCTGCAACCCTCCGCCGATGCGAATATCGCCGAATGGTGGTCGGCGGCCCCGTTGTGAGATCCGGGCCGCGGTGCGGCTCAGTCCGCGGCCAGCGCCTCCACGATCGGCATGCGACTGGCGCGCAGTGCGGGCGGGATGGATCCGAGGAGGGCTAGGGCAAGGGCGGCCACCGCGTAGATCAGGATCAGCGGTCCGGGTTCGTAGACGATATCGATGGTCATGGCGTGCCCGATGGCGACGGTCGCCAGGTATTGAACAGCGGCGCCGACGATGAGACCCAGTGCGGCGCCGACGATTCCGATGCCCGCCGCTTCCGCGAGCACCGAGCGCATCAGGAATCTGCGTCCGGTGCCCATGGCGCGCAGCACGCCGAGTTCCCTGCGTCGTTCGAGCACCGAGAGCATCAGGGTGTTCAGCAGGGCGACCGTCGCGACCAGCACCACGATCCACAGGATGGCGGCGCTCATCGCCGAGCCCTGGCGCACGCTGGAGGATACGGCGGTGACGGCCGCGCGTCCGGTGTCGACGTGGAGATCCGGCGGCACCATCGCCCTGATGTCGGCTACCACAGCGGCCGGATCGGCACCGGGTTGGAGATCGACGGAAAGGATGGTCTCGCCCGGCCGCTCGTACCACTGTCGCAGCTGGTCCAGATCCATCACGACGACACCGGCGACCGCACTGAAATAGGGGATCACCTGCAGCACTTCGACCGTGTGCGCTCCGGTCGGGGTAGGCAGCGTCACCGACGACCCCGGTTCGAGATTCAGCGACCGCGCCACATCGCGGGACACGATCACGCCTTCGCCCGACGCCATGCGGGGCAGCAGGGAACGGTCCACCGCGTTCACCCTGATATCGCCGCTCGCGGCGGGGAAACCCTGCAGCATGACCCGTCCGCTGCCGAGGGTGGCGAAGGCCATCTGCGCCGAATTGACGTCGGCGACTCCCGGCAACGCGGCGATCTCGCCGCCGAGTCCGGTGGGCAGTAGCGGCCCGGTCGGAAACTGTTCCATCGAACTGGGACTCACGAAGATATCGGTTCTGGCCAGTTCCTCGAAGGTGACGGTGGCGGAATCGACCATATTGCGCGACGCCCCGCCCATCGCGACTGTCGCGGCGACCCCGATCATCACGGTCATCGCGGTCGCCCAGACCCGCCGCGGCGCGCGCTCCAAGGTGGTGGCTCCGAGTGCGCCGGGTGCGCCGAACAGGTGGGCGATCGCCGCGGCGACCCGAACGATCGGCCCGGTGCCCGCGTAACAGAGCGCGACCGCCGCGGTGAACGACAGGGAGATCGCGGCCAGCGACACCCGGCCGAGATCGGTCTCGGCGAGGGCGACGGCACCGCACGCCAACCCGGCGCCGACGACGACGGCAATCCAGCGCAGCGCCGGATGCGCCACATCGGAACCGCCCACTCCCACCGGTACGAGCGCCTCGATCGGCTCGACCTTGTACACCTGTCGCGCGGCGATGGCGGCGGCCGAAACACTCGCCAGGACGCAGGCCGCGATCGCGACGGGAATGGCATAGCCGGGCACCAGGTATTCGGTGCGCGCCTCGACCGATTGCATGATGGCGGCGGGCAACCGTCCGATGGCGATCCGGCCCATGAAGACGCCGATCACCGCGCCGATCGCGCCGCCGAAGACGCCGAGCAGCGCCGCCTCGACGAGCAGGTCGCGCACCATCGGCGCGCGTTTGCCGCCGATCGCCCGCAACAACGACAGCATCGGCCTGCGCTGGGCCACCGCCATACTCATCGCGTTGTAGATCAGGAAGCCCGAAACAATCAGTGCCGCAGCCGAAGACATCAGCGTCGAATACCGCACGATCTGGATCGCGCCGCCCGCCTGGGCCGTGCGCAGACTCGGATCGGCGACCACAGCGCGGCCATCGACCACGTCGGTGAGTTTCGCGCGCACCGTCGCGATATCGGCGCCATCGGCGGCGATGATCTGCACCGAATCCAGTCGGCCGACCCGGTCGGTGAGTTTCTGCGCCAATCCGAGCGGAGCCGCGACGATATGCCCGCCGTTGAGTTTCGCGGAGGTCTGCTCATCGAGCACTCCCGCCACCGTGACCGTCGCGGAGCCGAGGCGGAACGTCTCGCCTTCGGCCCTGCCGATGGCCCTGCCGACGAGCACCCCGTTCGGCACCGTGATCAACTTGCCGATCTGCGACGACATCGGGCCCGCCAGTTCGCTGCCGAGCGCGCTCATATTCGTGTCGGCCCCGATCAGCAGTGCGCGGTCAGCGCCGCTGCCGAGCTGGGCGCGCAACATGGGCACCGCCTTGTCGACCCCGGGGGTGGTCGAGATGGCTTGCAGCAGTGAGTGATCGAAACCGGCGTCGGTGATGCCGGTGATCTCCAGTTCGGCGTTGCCGCCCAACGCCTTGGTGAGCCGGTCGACCGATCCGGTCACCGATCCGGAGATGCTGAGCACCGCGACGAGCAGCGCGGCCGATATCCCCATGACGGCCAGCGACATCGCCGAGCGGCCGCGGTGGGCGAGCAGTTCACGAATATTGAACAGCCGCAGCCGATCCAAGGCCGCGCCGATCATGCGCGCACCGCGTCCTTGTCGGATTCGGCCGTGCCGTCGACCTTGTCGTTCGACCCGATCTTGCCGTCGCGCAGCGTGATCACGCGATCGCAGTAGGCCACCGCGCCCATATCGTGGGTCACCATCACCACCGAATTGCCGTTGGCCGCGATATCACCGAGCAGTGCGAGGATGGCCGCGCCGGTGGCCGAGTCGAGGTTGCCGGTGGGTTCGTCGGCCAGAATCAGCGGCGGGTCCATGATGAGCGCCCGCGCGACCGCGACCCGCTGCATCTGCCCGCCGGACAATTCGGCGGGCCGATGTGCGGCGCGGTCGCCGAGCCCGACCCGTTCCAGCAGTTCCATGGCGCGTGGTTTGGCCTTGCGTAATCCGGTGCCGTCGAGCAGTTTCGGGACGGCGACGTTCTCCCACGCGGAAAGCGTCGGCAGCAGGTTGAAGAACTGGAAGACGAAACCAACGCGATGCCTGCGGAATTCGGACTGACGCTCCTCGTCGAGCGCGCCGATCTCCTCGCCTCGGAAGCGGATCGAACCCGCGTCGGGGCTGTCGAGCGCGCCGAGCAGATGTAGCAGTGTGCTCTTCCCCGAACCCGACGGGCCGATGATCGAGGTGAATTCACCTGCCTCGATTCGTAGATCGACCCCGTCGAGCGCGGTCACCGTCTGGCCGCCGACCCGATACCGCTTGGTGATATCGGACAGTTCCAACATGGCCGGTTCCGGCATCTGTTGTCCCCCGTTCTCTTTCATCGTCTCAGCGGACCGGGGCCGCGGCGACCGAGTCGCGGTGACGATACTGCCTGTCGAGCAGCGCGCGCAGCGCCGGCTGTTCGGCCGAGAGTTCGAGATAGGCCTCGACCTCGGACTGGCCCTGCGTGAACGCCTGATCCAATTTGGCGGCGAGATGGTTGTTCCAGCGATGGCGCAGAGTGAGCAGCAACCCCTCGGGTCCGCCGAACAGTCGCTCCAGCTGCGGGATACCGGAGAACAGGGCGGGATCGTTCGGATCGAGGGCCGCGCGGTCGAGCACGGTGCGCACGATGTCGGAACGGAGGTGGTGATCTTCCCAGGACATGGTGTCGGACCTTCCCGTGGTACGTCCGCGGCGCCACCGATCGTGTCGGGGCGTTGGCGAGTATGTCCTCGACGCTACGGTCGCGCCGGGGCCGTGTCGTCGTGCCAGGGACGCGAATCGCTCTCCTACCCCGGTAGGAGACCGGGCCCGCTCGCGGGACGATGTGCGGGCCGCGACGCGGCGGCTAGCCTTGGAGCATGGATGTGATCCACGCCATCCCCTCTGCGGCAGGCGCCCGGGCGGCGATGCCCGTCGGGCAGCGTGGCCGCGTCCGGAACCGATGCGTGGCCTTCGTACGCAATCCGGTCGCGGCAGTGCGCGACAATCTCGAACAGCTGCCGTTCGACTACCCGCCGTCGCTGATGATCGGCGCCGACGCCGCGCTGGCCGTGGTCGGGGTCGCGGCCACGATCCAGCGTCACGGATATTTCCCCACGGTGCTGCCGCTGCTGGCCATGATGCTCGCCTTCGCCACCGTGCCACTGTTCTGTTTGTTCGGCATCACCCCGACACCGGGGCTGCTCGCCGTCACCGGGCTGGCGGCGACCGCGACCTTCCTCGCCCAGTCGGTCTCCGCGGATTTCGCACCGTTCGTCCTCATGGTCGTCGTCGCCGAGATCGCGGCCATCGCGCCCACACGCTGGAGCGCGTTGTTCGCGGTGGTCGCGGCGCTCGAATTGGTCGCCTTCGACGCCGCCGGACATGTCCAGTGGAGTGCCGACGGCGTACGGCTGCAGGGCCTCCCGATGTACATCGTCGGCGTCGCGCTCGGCTGGTTGGTCGGCATGATGTTGCAGTACCAGCGCAAATTCCTCTATCAGGAACGCGAGAGTCAGGCGATCCGCGCTGCCCAGGCCGCGAGCGAGGAACGCAGGCGCATCGCGCGCGAGGTGCACGACGTCATCGCGCATTCGCTGAGCATCACCCTGCTGCATCTGACCGCCGCCAGGCACGCGTTGCAGACCGATCGCGATGTCGATGACGCCGTCGAGGCGCTGGTCGACGCCGAACGCCTCGGCAGACAGGCGATGGCGGATATCCGCCGCACCATCGGACTCCTCGACGCGGCCCCGGCCAGGCTGGTTCCCGAACCGGGTATCGGCGATATCGAGGATCTGGTCGGTGATTTCGTCCGCGCCGGACTCGATGTGCGCTGCACCAGGGAGGGCGACCTCGGGGCGGTCTCGGCGGGGGTGGGTCTCGCGCTCTATCGCATCGGTCAGGAATCGCTGGCCAACGTGGTGAAACACGCGCCGGGGGCGAGCGCGCGGGTGCGACTCGCGGTGGACGCCGCCGCGGTGCGCATGGTCGTCGACAACACCGTGCCATCGGGTCAGCCCCGCGACGCGGGTGGCGGCATGGGGTTGTCCGGTATGCGTCAGCGCGCGGAACTGCTCGGCGGCAGGATCACGGCGGGACCGCGCGAGGACGGGTGGACGGTGCGCGCCGAATTCCCGCTCACCACGTCCCGCGGCTGGATGCTCTGCTCGGGTTCCGGTCGGGATGGCGACATGTCGACGGCAGCGCGCGAGCCTACGGAGAAGGCGGACAACGATGTCGCCACTACGGCACGGGAGGGTTTGTGACGACGACGTCGTCGGCGAACGGTGCGGACGCCGTCGCCGTTCTCGTGGTGGACGACCAGGAGTTGGTGCGCGGCGGATTACGCCGGATCCTGCGCCGCAGGGACGGATTCCTGGTCAGCGAATGCAGCGACGGAGATCAGATACCCGCCGCGATCGCGACCGCGCGGCCCGATGTGGTGCTGATGGATCTGCGGATGAAACGGGTTGGCGGCATCGACGCCACCCGATCGCTGCGCGCGGGGCGCGGCGCGCCACCGGTACTCGTGCTCACCACCTTCGACGACGACCAGTTGCTGTCGGGTGCGCTGCGCGCCGGGGCGGCCGGGTTCATCCTCAAGGATTCGCCCGCCGAGGATCTGATTCGCGCGGTGCGCACGGTCGCGGCGGGCGGCGCCTGGCTCGACCCGTCGGTCACCGGACGGGTGCTGTCGGCCTATCGGACCGTGCGTCCGGTCTCCGCGCGCACGGCCGACCGGCTCGGCGAACTGACGGCCCGCGAATACGAGGTGCTCGAATTGATCGGGCGCGGCCGGAGCAATTCGGAGATCGCCGGGAAGCTCGGCATCTCGGAAGTCACCGTGAAAAGCCATGTCGGACACATATTCGGCAAGCTCGACCTGCGAGATCGGGCCGCGGCGATAGTCTTTGCGTTTGACCAGGGGGTGGTCGCACCAGGAGAATCCAGTCTTTGACGGGTAGGACGACCGGTTGTTCGGCGCTGCCCGGGAAGCGGAGGTTCACGGGGTGGACGGACCTGGATGGCGGGTCGGTAGTCGGTTCGGGCCGTACGAGTTGCGCTCGCTGCTGGGCAAAGGCGGCATGGGCGAGGTCTACGAGGCCTACGACACCGTGAAGGATCGGGTGGTGGCGGTCAAGCTGCTGCCGGAGGAATTCTCCAAGGATCCCGTCTATCAGGTGCGGTTCCGGCGTGAATCGCAGGCCGCCGCTCGCCTGGCCGAACCGCACATCATCCCCATCCACGACTGGGGTTCGATCGACGGCGTCCTGTTCATCGATATGCGACTGGTCTCCGGCGTCGACCTGCGGACCATCCTGCGCTCGCAGGGGCCGATGACGCCCGAGCGCACACTCGGCATCATCGACCAGATCGCCGCCGCGCTCGACGCGGCGCACGCCAACGGGCTCGTGCACCGCGACGTCAAGCCGGCCAATATCCTGATCGCCGACGCGGATTTCGCCTACCTCGCCGATTTCGGCATCGCGCATACCGAGGGCGACAGCACCGTCACCCAGGTCGGGATGGCTGTCGGCTCCTACATCTACATGGCCCCCGAGCGCTTCGATGTCGGTCCGGTGACCGGTCGCGCCGACATCTATTCGCTCACCTGTGTTCTGTACGAATGCCTCACCGGGGCGACGCCGTTCCCGGCGGCGAGTATGAATGTGCTGATCAGGTCGCATCTGACCGAGCCGGCGCCGCGCCCGAGCGCGCAGCGACCGGGAATTCCGCCCGCCCTCGACGAGGTGATCGCCAAGGGGATGGCCAAGGATCCCGCCGACCGATATCCGACGGCCGCCGCCTTGGCGCAGGCGGCTCGGGTGGCGGCGAGTACCGGCCCGGTCACCCCCGCACCGACTTTCGTCGTCCGCACACCCGACCCGTCCCGTTTCGGGCAGCAGTCCCAGCCCGCCCCGCTGAGTTCGCTGGTGCCGCCGGAAGCCACCGGGGAGCTGTCGATCATCCCGACCGCCGCGACCGCGGTGCCCAGCGAAATCCAATTCGAGCCGTTGCCGCCTCGGCGAGAGCAGGACCCGGCGCCGTACGGACCCGAGCAGTCCTACGAAGCGCCGGTGCCCGTCCGCCCGTTCCCCGACGCGCATCTGTTCGGACAGGAGCAGGGTGGGGCCGCCGAACCGCCGCAGTACCCCGCGCCGCCGACCCAGCGATACGCGCCGGTGCCCGCGGTGTCGGGACCACCCGTCGCGATGTCGCCGCAGGGATCGTCGCCGCAGGGGTCGCACCAGGGTCACAATGGACCGCCGCAGGGATCTTTCGCGCCGCCGACTCAGCGCTACGACCAGGTTGTACCGGAACCGTACGGTCCGGCCGCCCAGCCGTACGGCGATGTCACGCCGGCGCCGGGGGCGTTCGCCCCCGCGACCCAGCGCTACGACGGGGCCGCACCGGCGGGACCGTACGCACCGCCGACGCAGCAGTACGGTGACGCCGCGCCGATCTCCGGATCGCAGGCCGAGGAGACCCGGCACTACGGGTTCGGCGCACCGGGATTCGATGACCCCGCCTCACGCGATGGCTTCGCCTACGAATCCGATCCGCATGTGGCCGCGACTCGGCATTATGGCGCGGCGCAGCAGCCGGTGCCGGGCGATCCGCAGTATCCGGCCGCGGGAGGTTACCCCGCGGCGCAGGCGTATTCGGACTACCAACCGGATTCGCCCGGGCACCTCTACGCCGCGGGCGGCTATCACCCGCAGGGCGCGAACGATCCGCGGGGCGAGTACGGCTACGGAGCCCAGGGTGAATCCGGTTACGGCGCCGCGGGGTACGCGCCGCCCGGTGACGGCGGCTACGGCGCACCGGGCCACTACGACGACTACAGCACCGGCGGCTACCTACAGGAGGCGCCACGGCGTTCGATCGTGCTGCCCATGTTGGTCGCGGTGGTCGTGATCGTGGTACTCGCCGTCGGCGGCGTCATCGGCTGGTCGATGTACGGCTCCGGCAAGCAGGACGCGGGCGTGGACGACCAGGCGGGGGCGATCACCACGTCGGCGGTCGCGCGCAGTACCGCGCCGGGGGCCGTCGCACCCAGCGCGACCACCTCGGCCGCGACCACCTCGACGACCCTGCCCGCTGGCGCGAAGACGTGTACGACGGGTCGCCCGCCCTCCGGCTCCTTCGGACGCGCGGCGGCGGGCAGCGAGGTGACGAGTTGCCCGTTCGCCGAGGCGGTCCGGCAGGCCTACGCCGAATCCGCAGCGGCCACGTCCTCGCGCGCACCCCGATCGATCGTGGCCGTCAGCCCCGTCACCGGGCGCAGCTACACGATGAATTGTGTCCCCGAGGGACAACTCGTCACCTGTACGGGAGGCGAGAACGCGGTGGTCTACATCTACTGACCAGGCGGTGCGGTGCGATGGTTTATCGGGACGGTGATATTTCCGAACGGAATGCCCACCCCGACACGCCGAAATGCGGGTTACGCTCGGTGCGTGTCGAAGCGGGGCTCTCAGGAGCGTGGGCGAGACGGGAAGCCCGAAGCGGTCCCCGCTCACAGATGGACGTCGGGCTGCGGACAGGGGCGCGCCACGCGTACCATGCCCGCACCGAGTACGGTTGCCCGTTACCGTACGTACGCAGGTATCGTGGGGAGCTCTCAACAGCAATGCGCCAAGTTATGTCTGACAGTCGTATTCGAAAATCCCTCGGTGCCGGCGCGCTCGCGCTGATTCTGGCGACCTCGTGCGGTATCGACCCCGGTGGCGTCGGTCCGAGCGAGTCCTCGACCATCACCCAGGCCGCGGCGGTCTCGGAACCGAAACTGGAGATGACCCTGCCAGGCACCCTCGCGGCCGGTTTCCAGGAGTTGCAGTCCACCCTGAAGGGGCGTTACGGCATGGCCGTCGTGGCCGTCGGCCGCGACGACGTGGTCACTTTCGGCGATTGGACCACCGGTCCGGCGTGGTCGACGATGAAGGTGCCGTTGACGATCGCCGCGGTCCGCCGCGACTCCGCCAACGGCGGTTTCGCCGCGAACGCCGCGATCACCGAATCCGATAATGCCGCCGCCGACGTGCTCTGGGAGGCGCTCGGCTCGGGACAGGAGGCCGCGACGGCGGTCGAGGCGGTGCTGCGCGAAGGCGGCGATACCAAGACCGTGATACCCGCGACCCGCACCCGCACCGAATATTCGGCCTTCGGACAGGCGGAATGGTCACTGAACGAACAGGTCCGGTTCGCCTCCCGGTTACCGTGCCTGGCGCGGGTCTCCACGGTGGTCAAACTGATGGAGCAGATCATCCCGAGTCATCGCTGGGGGCTCGGCGCGTTCACCGGCGCCGAGTTCAAGGGCGGGTGGGGCCCCGACGCGTCGGGCAAATATCTCGTGCGCCAGTTCGGCCTGATCTCCACCACCGGCGGACAGATCGCCGTCGCCCTTGCGGCACAACCGGATTCCGGCACGTTCTCCGACGGCATGACCGCGATGGACAAGATGGCGACATTGATTTCCGAGCACCTCGGTGAATTGGTCGCGGGCAAATGCTCGTCTTGAGAAACGGGTAACGGCGGGGGAGCGAACAATGTAGGTGAGGTCGCGGACGCGTGCGCGCGTTCCGGACGGCCGCGCCCGCGAGGTGGAGGTAACGGGGTGGTGGATGACGCGGATTCGCGGGTCGGTTCCCGATTCGGGCCGTACGAGTTGCGCTCACTGCTCGGCCGGGGCGGGATGGGCGAGGTCTACGAGGCCTACGACACGGTGAAGGGCCGGGTCGTCGCGGTGAAACTGCTGCCGCCGGATATGGCGAAGGATCCGGTGTTCCAGCAGCGGTTTCGCTACGAGTCGAAGGCGGCGGCGCGGCTGGCCGAACCGCATGTCATCCCGATCCACGACTGGGGCGAGATCGATGACGTCCTCTATATCGATATGCGGCTGGTGCGCGGCAGCGATCTGCGATCGGTGCTGCGGGAGACGGGTCCGCTGACTCCGGTCCGCGCGGTCGCCATCATCGAACAGATCGCCGCGGCGCTGGATGCCGCGCACGCCGAGGGGCTGGTGCATCGCGACGTCAAGCCCGCCAACATTCTCGTCACGCCGTCGGATTTCGCCTACCTCGCCGATTTCGGCATCGCGCGCTCGGCGGGCGACCCGAGTATGACCGACACGGGCACCGCCGTCGGGTCCTACAACTACATCGCGCCGGAGCGTTTCGACATCGCGCCCGTTTCCGGCGCCGCCGACGTCTACTCCCTCGCCTGCGTGCTCTACGAATGCCTCACCGGCACGCAGCCCTTCCCCGCCGATGGCATGAGCGTCTTGATTCGCTCGCACCTGACAACGCCGCCGCCACGCCCCAGTGTCAAACACCCCGGACTGCCCCCGGCCATGGACGAGGTCGTCGTGCGCGGTATGGCGAAAGAACCCGCCGATCGCTATCCGAGCGCGAGCGCCCTGGCGTCGGCGGCCCGCGCGGCGGTCACAGCACCGCCACCGCCGGATTCCCAGGGTGTTCGGCGCGATCCTGCCGCAGCCGCGCCCGTAACGGTGGTCTTCCCCGCCGTGGAACCCGGTTCCGAGTACGGCGATGCCCGCGCGGCGGACCCGACCACCCGGCGAATCGTCGGGGCGCGGGAGCCGCGGCCGTCATCGCGCCCGAGCGGCCGAGGCGCTTCGTCCCGGCCCGGGCCGGGGGGATCCGGTTCCGTTCCCGGCCCATCGATCGCGCGCGAACCCACCCCCTCGGGGCCGGTCGACCCCGTCGCGCGAGCCGCCGCCCCCACTGTTGATCTCGGTGCGGTCGCGCCGGAGAACCGACCGGCCGCGGCGACACCCGGTGGCCGTGCGGCCGAGTCGAACCCGCGACTCGTCGCGCCAGCTTCGGCCGGGCCAGCGGTGGCGACACCTCCAGCGAGCGGACCCGCCGCGTCAGGAGCTACCCCGCAATCGAGTGGTCCAGCGCAGGCGAGCGCGGCCAGTGCCGCCACCGTCGATTTCACCGCGCTGGCGCGCGATCGCCGATCCGCGACCCCGGTGGGCCCGCACGGGACCGGTAGCGCCGAACCCGCCACCGTCGATCTCGGCGAGTCGTCGGCGAAATCCGGGCCGGGACCGAGCGGTCCCGGCCGCGGTATGCGTGCGGGAATCACCGGTCCGCCCCGGTCGCCGGTGCGATCCACGCCGACAAGGACTTCCGGCCCGACACCGGGTGAGCGGCATGCGACCTCCGCGCGGTCGGCCCCGCCGACGACACGGATCGGCCGGGTCGAAGACGTCGCCGTCACTGTCGAGCGGTCGGCGCTGGCCCATCCTGTTCCGCCCGCACGAACGGATGCCGCGGGCAACGGTATTTCGCCGCGCGTGTACGTATCCGCCGCCCTACTGGTCATCGTCGTGGTCGCGGCGGGGCTGATCGGCTGGCAAATGCGCGGCGGTGGCGCCGAGTCCCCGGCGCGGGAGGTGTCGACGGCGACGGTCCCGCTGCCCGACGGTGCCAACACCTGTCCGCAGACGAAGCCGAGGGTCGGCCGTTTATCGGCATCGGCCACCGGATCCAGGGTGACGAGTTGTCCTTTCGCGGAGGCGGTGCGCGAGGTCTACGGCGAGTCGGCGGGTGACGCGGTCGAGGGCGACCATCGCACCGTGACAGCGGTCAGTCCGGTCAACGAGCGTGAGTACACGATGGACTGCACCGTTGGCCCCGACTACGTGACATGCACCGGCGGCGAGAACGCGATCGTCTACCTCTTCTGACCACGCGCGCCATGGCGTTGAGTGAACTGTGTTGTCGCGTAACCAAATCGGACTTTCGAGTCGGCCGAGCGGAATCGATCACCTCACCCGTTGGGCAGGATCACCGCGCGCCCGTCGATCTTGCCCGCGTGCAATCGCTCGTAGGCCAGCGGCGCCTCGTCCATGCCGAATGTCTCGACGTGCACCTCGATCGCGCCCGCTCGGGCGAGGTCGAGGACTTCGCGCAATTCGCCGCGACTACCCCAGTACGGTGCGGTCACGGTGACCTCGAAGGGCAGCACGCCGAAGCCGATGGGCAGGGTGCCGCCACCGAGGCCGATGATCGTCACATCACCCTCCATCGCGACGCACGCGCCCGCCGTGGTGACGGTCGATGGTGCGCCGACGAAATCGAAGACGGCGATGGCGCCGCGCCCGCCGGTCGATTCGCGCACCCGGTCCGCGGCCTTCTCGTCGGAGATCACGGTCTCGTCGGCCCCGACGGCGCGGGCGAGTTCGAGTTTGTCCTCGCTGATATCCATCGCGATCACCCGCGCGGGGCTCACCGCGCGCAGCAGTTGAATGGCGACGTGCCCCAGTCCGCCCGCACCGATGACGACGGCCGTCGAGCCGGGGACGAGTTTCGGCAGCGACCGCTTGATGGCGTGATAGGGGGTCAACCCGGCATCGGTCAGCGGCACCGCCCGCACCGGGTCGAGTCCGTCGAGCGGTTCGAGATGGCGGGAGTCGTCCACGATCATGTACTCGGCGATGGCCCCCGGCGCGCCCAATCCGGGCGGGAAGATGCCCAGTTCGGTCGCACGCAGGCAGTAGTTCTCCCTGCCCGCCGCGCAGGGCGGGCACCTGCCGCAGCCCCACGGACCGTAGACGGCGACGGAATCGCCGATCGCGACGCCGGTGACCCCGTCACCGAGTGCCGCGATCGTGCCCGCGCCCTCGTGGCCCAATGTCAGCGGCAGCCGGAACGGGAATTCGCTCGCAGGCCAGGACATCACGGCGATATCGGAGTGGCACACCCCCGCCGCCGACATCTTCAGCAGCACCTGGCCCGGCCCCGGCTCCGGGTCGGGCACGGTGACCAATTCGGGTGCCGCGCCGATTTCTCGATACTGAAGGGCCTTCATCGCGATACCTCCGTGGTCGAATTCTCGTAGCGGGCGGTCGACGCTCGTGAATCACAACGGAAAGCTTGTCCACCGGGCGCTGTCGGCACCCCGCGGCCGCTTCGAAATAAGCCGTGACGCACGAATATGCCGCTCGATACCCGAGCGGTCAGGCCGCATGACGGCTGTCTCCGATCATACGGCCTGGGACGGGTCCCGGATGGATGAGAGCGAGATCGGTCGGATCGACGGCGTAGCGCAAATCCGGACGGGCGAATTCCACCGGGGATGGTCTGTCCGGTTTGCGAATCGTCCACCGGCGCCGAGACTGGGGGTAGTGCGCAACCCGAATGCACATGTCGCTTTATCTACTGAACGAATCCGGAGATCCACGGTGAGTGCAGCTGGTAACCCAAGGTTCACGGGGGCGCGGGCCCTCGAGTACGCCGGGCGGGGCAAGATATCCGCCATGCGCATCGGAGTCTTGACCGGAGGCGGAGACTGTCCAGGACTGAACGCGGTCATCCGCGCTGTCGTTCGCACCGCGAACGGACGGTACGGAGACGCGATCGTCGGCTTCGAGGACGGTTGGCGCGGCCTATTGGAGGACCGCAAGATCCAGATTCTCAACGACGACCGCACCGACCGGCTGCTCACCAAGGGCGGCACCATCCTCGGCACCGCGCGCACCAATCCGGACGTCCTGCGCGACGGCCTGCCGCGCATCAAACAGACCCTCGACGACAACGGCATCGACGCACTCATCCCGATCGGCGGCGAGGGCACGCTCACCGCCGCCAGCTGGCTTTCCGACGAAGGCGTTCCCGTCGTCGGTGTTCCGAAGACCATCGATAACGACATCGATTGCACCGACGTCACTTTCGGCCACGACACGGCGTTGAGCATCGCCAGCGAGGCGATCGACCGCCTGCACACCACCGCGGAATCACATCAGCGCGTCATGCTGATCGAGGTGATGGGACGGCACGCGGGCTGGATCGCCATCAACGCGGGCATGGCGGCGGGCGCGCACCTCACGCTGGTGCCGGAGGTGCCCTTCGACGTGGACGAGGTGTGCACCATGATCAAGCGCCGCTTCCAGCGCGGCGACAAACACTTCATCTGCGTGGTGGCCGAGGGTTCGCATCCCGCGCCGGAATCCGATTTCGCGCTGCGCGAGGGCGGTATCGATGAATTCGGTCACGAGCGGTTCACCGGTGTCGCCCAGCAGCTCGGTTCCGAAATCGAACGCCGCATCGGCAAAGAGGTGCGCACCACCGTGCTCGGCCACGTCCAGCGCGGCGGCAGCCCGACACCCTACGACCGGGTACTCGCCACGCGATTCGGCCTGCATGCCGCGGAAGCCGTGCACGCGAAGCGGTTCGGTCAGATGGTCGCTCTGCACGGCACCGAGATCGATCTGGTCCCGCTGTCGGAGGCGACCAAACAGCTCAAGCGCGTCCCGGGAAGTCGCTACCGTGAGGCGGAGGCGTTCTTCGGCTGACGAGGCATATCGCCCCTGGCCGGGGACGCGCGCCCCGCTTACGCTGGTAGTCATGGCACTCATCGACATCGACGACCTGCCCACCGCGACCGCCGATGTCCTGCGTCGCCGGGCGCGGGAGGCGGGACTGGCCCCCGCCGAATACGTTCGGCGGGAACTGATCACCCGCGCGCGGGCGCGGATGCCGGAGGACGCGGTGGTCGACTTCGTCGAGACGCAGGGTTGTCAGCCCGGCCCGGTATTCGATGCCGACGCCGTCGCGCTCGTCCGCACCTATGACCTGGCAGGCGATGCGCTCGACCGGCTCGGTCGCCGCGCGCATGCCGTCGGGCAGCCACTCGGCGAATATGTGCGCGATCAGTTGGTCACGCTGGCTCGTCGCTCGAGTGGCGGCGACGCGATCGCGGAATTCGAGCAAGCGTGAGGATTTCTCGCCGGATCGCTCAATCCCCGATGCAAGATGCTCCCTTGATGCCGATCGCGAGTTCGGACCCGTCGGCGGCGGTGACGGCGATGCTGTTGACGTCGTCGGTATAGGCGACAGTCGCTGCTGCAGTGCAGATTCGGCGTCCGGTCGCAGCGCCGGAGGCATCGTCGGCCAGGTTCGTCTCGATGGCGACGGCCGTGCACTGGCCGATGATCGAGATATCGGTGACGCCGAATTCCGCCACGGCCTCCGTGATCCGGTCGACGTTGCCGCATGCCTCGGCGGTCGGCTGAACAGCCGACGCGGACGGCGCCGCCGAGGCCGCTCCATCGGAGGTATCCGATGAATTTCCGCACCCGGCCATCATGCCTATCACCGCGCACGCGAAGACATAGCGCGCCGCCGTGGAAAAAGCCTTCGTCACCTGCTCTCGCCGACGACGAGCGAGCCGGTCGCGTGCACGATATCCAGGTGCTGAACCGTCGGCTCCCCCGGGCGGGCGCCCCCGAAGGCGGCGTCGACGGCGGGGTGGATGCGTTCTTCGAAGGCGCGAGCGCAATGCGCCTCGGATTCCCACACGTCGATATAGCGCAGCCCGCCGTCCTCGCGGCGCACGCACAGGTGGATCAGTGAGCCGTCGAGCGGTTCGGGACCCAACTCGTCGATGATCCGCTGGTAGAGCTCCTCGCCGATAGGGACATCTTGGATGTAGGCGTAGACCATGGCCGGATCCCTTCTGAATTCGTCCGAAGCTGTTTCGGATGAATATGGGTAGAATAGGCGTCGATGAATGAGAACGTCAAGGCAGACAAGCGGCGATACAACGCCCCGCGGCGTGTCGCGCAGGCGGCGGATACGCGTCACGCGATCCTCGACGCCGCACGACAGTTGTTCGTAGAGCGTGGCTACGCCGCCACCACGGTGGCCGAGATCGCCACGCAGGCGGGCGTTTCCGTCGACACGGTCTACGCATCCATCGGCCGCAAGCCGGTATTGCTCCGAGAACTCGTCGAAACCGCGCTATCCGGTACCGACCACGCGATTCCGGCTCGGGAACGGGATTACGTCCGCGCCATCCGCGCGGCGACAGGAGCCGAAGACAAGATCATGATCTACGCGCACGCGCTGACCGCCCTCCAGCAGCGGCTCGCCCCCATCTTCCTCGCCCTGCGCGACGCCGCGACGAGCGACGATTCGTGCGCCAGGATCTGGGCCGAAATCGGCGAGCGGCGCGCACGCAATATGCGTGAGTTCGCGGCCGACCTGCGCGACACGGGGCAACTGCGCGACGACCTCTCCGACGATGAGGTCGCCGACATCATCTGGAGTATGAACGCCACCGAATACTGGGTACTCCTTGTCGGCGAACGCAATTGGACAGCTGAGCGTTTCCGCGACTGGCTCGCCGACGCGTGGAATCGCCTGCTCCTGCGCGACCCGCGGATCCTCTCGCGCTGAACGCGGGACCGGTACCGGAGGACGACAGCTGACCCGCCCGGTCGGGCGACATCCGACCGCAGCGGCGCTCTCGCCCCGGGAGTCCCTCGCCTGCGACAGGACTCTGATCATGCCCCCGTAGGTACGGTGGCGGGTATGCGTACCGGGCGACTGATCGCGATGACACTGACCATCATCGCCACCGTAGTGGTGGCGGCCTGCTCGTCGGATTCCAATCCGCCCGAGCCGACTACCGGCGATTGGCACGGCGCCATCCAGCTTCCCGGCCAAGGTCTCGACATCGGGGTGAGCTTCACCGATGACGGCACCGCCACCATCGATATCCCCGCGCAGGGCATGCGGGACGTCGCGCTGAAGGATGTGCGGACCGACCGCGGCGGCGTGGAATTCGCCATCCCCGGTATTCCCGGTGATCCGGCCTTCCGTGGCCGCTACGAATCCGACCGCATCACCGGTGATTTCACGCAGGCCGGTCAGAGTTTCCCGCTGACCCTGGAACGGGGGAAGGTCGCCGGGCTCGCGCGTCCGCAGGAGCCGAAGCCGCCGTTCCCGTACCAATCCGAGGACGTCACCTACCGCAACGGCGATATCACCATCGCCGGCACGCTCACCCGTCCGAGGGGCGGCGGACCGTTCCCCGCGGTGCTGATGATCACCGGGAGCGGCCCGCAGAACCGCGACGAAGAGATGATGGGCCACAAACCTTTTCTGCTGTTGGCCGATGCGTTGACCCGCGCGGGCTACGCCGTGCTGCGCACCGATGACAGGGGCGTCGGCGGCACCGGCGGCACACTGGACGCGGCGAACTACGCCGACCTGTCGGGCGACGCGGCGGCCGGGGTGAGTTTCCTGCGCGGTCGAGGTGATATCGATCCGGCCCGCGTCGGACTGTTCGGTCACAGCGAGGGCGGCTACCTGGCCCCGTTGGTCGCCTCCCGGCCCGACAGCGGCGTCGCCTTCGCCATTCTGATGGCGGGCCCGGCTGTCCCCGGCGACCAGGTACTGGTCGAGCAGACCCGTGTCATCATGGCGGCGAACGGCGCGTCCGCCGAGAACATCGACAAGCAGGTGGGCGAAACCGCCGAACTGGCCGCATTGCTGAAGGCAGGCGATCTCGAGGGCGCGAAGGCATTGCTGAAGCGCGCCAACGCCGCACTGCCGCAGGCTCAACGCGTTCCGGACGCCGAGGTCGGTGCGCAGGTCACCCCGTATTTCGCCGCGCTGATCCAATACGATCCGGCCCCGGCGCTCTCGGCGCTGCGTATTCCGGTCCTCGCCTTCTTCGGCGACAAGGATCTCCAGGTGATTCCGGCCCAGAACGAGCAGCCGATGCGCGATCTGCTGGCGTCGGACCCGGATGTCACCGTCCACACCTTCCTCGGCCTGAATCATCTGATGCAGCCCACCGAAACCGGCAAAACCAGTGAATACGCCACCATCGAGACCACCGTCTCGCCGGAAGTGCCGACCTATGTCACCGCCTGGCTCACCCAGCGCTTCCCGCCGAAGTAGTGCCCGTGAGACGCCGCCCGCCCGGCATCGGGAGGTCGGCGCGGCTTACCTAGACTGAACCCCATGAGCGAGCGTAGCGAGCGAAAATCCGGCACAGTCAGCGAGGCCAGGGCATGAGCGCACCCACCGCCGAGTTGATGGAGTACGCCGAGGTCATCTCCCGGTACGAGCCGGTGCTCGGCATGGAAGTCCACGTCGAGTTGTCCACCGCGACCAAGATGTTCTGCGGCTGCCCGACCGAATTCGGCGCGGAGCCCAATACCCAGGTGTGCCCGGTCTGCCTGGGGCTGCCCGGTTCGCTGCCGGTGGTGAACGAGAAGGCCGTGGAGTCGGCGATCCGGATCGGCCTCGCGCTGAACTGCTCGATCACCCCGTGGGGCCGTTTCGCCCGCAAGAACTACTTCTACCCCGATCAGCCGAAGAACTACCAGATCAGCCAGTACGACGAGCCGATCGCGACCGAGGGCTACCTCGATGTGGTGCTCGATGACGGGAGCGTCTTCCGCGTCGATATCGAGCGCGCGCATATGGAGGAGGACACCGGGAAATCGCTGCACGTCGGTGGTGCGACGGGCCGCATCCACGGCGCGAGCCACTCGCTGCTCGACTACAACCGGGCGGGCGTGCCGCTGATCGAGATCGTCACCAAGCCGATCACCGGGGCGGGCGAGCGCGCGCCCGAGGTGGCTCGCGCCTACGTGACCGCCCTGCGCGAAGTGCTGAAATCGCTCGGCGTTTCCGATGTGAAGATGGAGCAGGGGTCGCTGCGCTGCGACGCCAACGTCTCGCTGATGCCGGTGGGCGCGAAGGAATTCGGCACCCGCACCGAGACCAAGAATGTGAACTCGCTCAAGAGTGTCGAGGTGGCCGTCCGCTTCGAGATGCGTCGCCAGGCCGCGGTGCTCGCCGGGGGCGGCAGCATCGTGCAGGAGACCCGCCACTTCCACGAGGCCGACGGGGCGACATCGCCCGGCCGCCGCAAGGAGACCGCGGAGGATTACCGCTACTTCCCCGAACCGGATCTGGAACCTGTTGCGCCGGAAGCGGATCGGATCGAGGAGTTGCGGGCGACCATTCCCGAGTACCCGTGGCTGCGGCGCGCCCGCATCCAGTCCGAATGGGAGCTCTCCGACGAGGTCATGCGCGATCTGGTGAACGCGGGCGCGCTCGATCTCATCATCGCCACCGTCGACGCGGGGGCCCCGGTCAACGAGGCGCGGTCGTGGTGGGTCGCCTACCTCACCGAAAAGGCCAAGGAGCGCGAGGTTTCCCTGGAGGATCTGCCGATCACCCCCGCCCAGGTGGCCGAGGTCATCGGGCTGGTCGAGGCCAAGACGGTGAACAACAAGGTCGCCAAGCAGGTCGTCGACTTCGTGCTGGCGGGCGAGGGCGATCCGGCGAAGATCGTGGAGACCAGGGGCCTCGGCATGGTCAGCGACGACAGCGCCCTGCAGGCCGAGGTCGAGAAGGCGCTGGCGGCGAACCCGGATATCGCCGAGAAGATCCGCTCCGGCAAGGTTCAGGCCGCGGGCAAGATCGTCGGCGATGTCATGAAGGCCACGCGCGGTCAGGCCGATGCCGCCCGTGTCCGCGAACTGGTGCTGGCCGCCTGCGCGTGATCGCCTCGGCGTAACCGCCGCCGGTCCGCACGGTCACGGTGCGCAGTCGTCGTCGGACACCCGGATACACGAACGGCGCTCACGGTAGGTGAGCGCCGTTCGTCATGGCCGGATATCCCTAGTCGGGTCCGCCGCCTCCGCCGGACTGGGGCAGCGGAATGCGCACGACGCGATCGTCATTGGGACCGGGCTTGCCATCGGTCTTGTTCACCGTGCCCACCCAGAAGCTGCCGTCCGGCCCGATGGTCGCGCCGCCGAGCTGACCGTATTTGTCCTGGGACAGCAGACTCGGCGCGGTGGTGATCGCATGGGTTTTCTCGTCGGCCGCGGCCAGCGCCAGCGCCTTCGCGTAGGTCAGCGAGACGGCGACACCGTCGACCGCGGCCGCACAGCCCGCGACGCCGGGACGGTCCGGCCAGGTCCACGCGACGGTGACCTGACCGTCGGGGCCGAGACGTTGCAGCCGATCCTCGGCGGGAGTGCGGTCGGTGATCCAGACGCTGTCCTTGCCGTCGCGGCACAGGTCGCCCGCGACGCCGATCCCCGAGATCACGATCTCGGCTGCCGCGCCCGGCGCGGGCGCGTTGACCCGCAGCACCTTGCCCGCCAGCGAGGACGGGGTCGACGCCAGACCTGGATTGCCCGCGTCACCGGTGAGCACGAGTAGTTGATTCGGCGTCGCCCATTCCAGCGCGCCGTGATTACCGTTCTGGCCCTTCGGAATTCCGGTCAGGATGTCCTTCTGCGAGCCGCCCTCGGCGATGCGGACCACGCGGTTGTCGCTGCCGGTGGTGATGTAGGCGTACATCAGCCCGTCCTCGTGGAAGGTGGGGGACAGCGCGATATCGCTGAGTCCGCCGTCCGTCGATCCGTCGACATCGACCTTGGCGATCTCGACCGGCGGGGTATCCGGATCGACCACCTTCAGAATGCGGCCGGTGCGGCGTTCGGCCACCAGCGCGCCCTCGCTGATCCCGATGATGCCGCCGGTCGTGTCCAGGCAGGTGGCGACCACGGCCGGATCGGGATCGATGCACGGACCGCTCGGACGCGTGGTCGAGGGCGGCGTGTTCTGGGGCGATTTGGGATCGGCGGGTTCGAACGTCGGCTCCGGGGTGAAGGGGCTCGACGCCGAATCGTCGAACCGGGCGCATCCGGCCACCAGAAGGGAGCCGAGCGCCAGACACATCACGACGCGACCAACGACAACCACACTCATGGCTCAGACGTTACGGAAATACCGCCGGACGCGCCCCTCCCGGGTGGGTGTCGTGCGCCGTCCGGCATCGGCGGGGTGACTGACACGCCGTCGCGTTTGGGCAGTCCGACCGCAGCGCGCGGCATAGGGTATGCCCGTGAGTGAGCGGAGCGAGCGAACCATTGACGCCCATCCGGCCCGGTGGAATCGAGCGACAGAGAGGCGCGGCCGTGGCCGATAAGACGAAGGACACATCCGGGCTCGCCGAGCCGTCGACCGGCGAGCAGACCTCGGTGTCGACCGGTCGGGGCGTCGGCAGCCCCTACGATTCGCCGACCGGGCAGCTACCCCGGGTCGGAATGACCAAGAGCCCCGATTCGGGTGCCGACGTGCCGCGCACCGATGACGAACTCGGTCTCGATCCAGGGCCGGACGTGCCGACGGTGTCCGCGCGCTCCGATACCTCCGGTACCGGAGCTACGGCCGCCGACGCCCCCGGCGCGGGCGGGACGGCTGGGGGCACGACGGCTGGGGGCGCGACGGCTGGGGGCGCGACGGCGGCGGGCACGACGGCGGCAGGCACGACGTCGGCAGGCACGACGGCGGCGGGCGCCAAATCCGCGTATTCCTACGCGAGCATCCCCCCGGCCGCCAACCCGCCCGGTGAGCCGAGTAGATCGCTGCGCCGCCGCACCGTCGACAATCGCCGCGGCACCCTCGATCTGGGACTGTTCCTGCTGCGCCTCGTGGTCGGCGGCACCTTCGTCTACCACGGCCTGCAGAAGCTCACCGGCTGGTTCAACGGTCCCGGACTCGACGGCACCCGCGACATGATGGCCGACGGCGGTTGGGATCACGCCACCGTATGCGCCCTCCTGGTGACCGTCGGCGAACTCGGCGGCGGCGCGCTGCTCGCGCTCGGCCTGGTGACGCCGCTGGCCGCGGGTGCGGTGCTCGCGGTGATCCTCGACGCGTGGGCCTGGAAGCAGGGCATGATCCCCGGCTTCCAGTACCGCGGCAGCGTGCCCTCCGGCATCGAATTGGAAAGCGTTCTGGCAGGCACCGCCGCCGTCATCATCCTCACCGGTCCGGGGCGCTGGTCGTTCGACCGCAATCGCGGCTGGGCGACCCGTCCCTCATACGGATCGTTCGGTGTCCTCGTGCTCGCGGTGGTCGCGGCCATCGGCGCCTACTGGTATCTGCACGGCGGCAATCCGTTCACCGGCATCGGTCCCTTCGACTGACCGAAAGCGCCCCTCGTCACCCGACGAGGGGCGCTCGGCCGCCGGGGTTACGGAACCCGCCGGACCGCGCCCTTGTCGGCCGAGGTGGCGAGGGCGGCGTAGGCGCGCAGCGCGGTCGTGACGGTGCGCTCGCGAGCCAGCGGCTGCCAAGGCCGTTCGGACGCTTCCATTTTCGCGCGGCGCTCGGCCAGCACATCGTCGTCGACGACCACCTCGAGGGTTCGGGTCGCGACGTCGATGCGGATCTGATCGCCGTTGTGGACCAGGCCGATCACCCCGCCGCTGGCCGCCTCCGGCGAGATATGCCCGATCGACAACCCGGAGGTACCACCGGAGAAGCGTCCGTCGGTGATCAGCGCGCACTGCTTGCCGAGACCCGCGCCCTTCAGGAAGGCGGTGGGGTGCAGCATTTCCTGCATACCGGGGCCGCCGGAGGGGCCCTCGTAGCGGACGACGATCACATCACCCGGCTTGATCTTCTTGCCGAGAATCGCCGAGACCGCCTCCTCCTGCGACTCGACCACCACGGCCGGGCCCTGGAAGGAGAACAGCTCCTCATCGATACCCGCGGTCTTGAGGATCGCGCCGTCCGGGGCGATATTGCCGCGCAACACGACTAGACCACCTTCCACGGTGTAGGCGTGCTCCTTATCGCGGATGCAGCCGCCCGCGGCGTCGGTATCCAGTGACGACCAGCGGTTCTCGGTGGAGAACGGTTCGGTGGTGCGCACGCCGCCGGGTGCGGCGTGGAACAATTCGATCGCTTCCTCGGTAGCCTTGCCCGAGCGGATATCCCAGGTGTCGAGCCATTCGTCGAAGCTCGCGGAATGCACCGTCGTCACATCGGTTTCGAGCAGTCCGGCGCGGCGCAGCTCGCCGAGGATGGCGGGGATGCCGCCCGCCCGGTGCACGTCTTCCATGTGGTAATCCGAATTCGGCGACACCTTGGACAGGCAGGGCACCCGGCGGCTGATCTCGTCGATGGTCTCGAGATCGAAGTCGACCTCGCCCTCCTGCGCGGCGGCCAGCGTGTGCAGCACCGTGTTGGTGGATCCGCCCATCGCCACATCCAGCGCCATCGCGTTGCGGAAGGCCTTCTCGTCGGCCACATTGCGCGGCAGCACCGACGCGTCGTCCTCGCGGTACCAGCGGTTGGCGATATCGACGACGACGGTGCCCGCCCGCTCGAACAGGGCGCGGCGCGCGGCATGGGTGGCCAGCGTGGAACCGTTGCCGGGCAGCGCGAGACCGAGCGCCTCGGTGAGACAGTTCATGGAGTTGGCGGTGAACATGCCGGAGCAGGAGCCGCAGGTCGGGCAGGCGCTGCGTTCGACCTCGGACAGACCGTCTTCCGACACAGCCTGATTCGCGCTGGCCGAGATGGCGGTGATCAGATCCGTCGGCGCCTGCGCGACACCGCCGACCACGACCGCCTTACCCGCCTCCATCGGACCGCCGGAGACGAAGACCGTCGGGATATTGAGCCGCATAGCGGCATTCAGCATGCCCGGGGTGATCTTGTCGCAGTTCGAGATGCACACCAGCGCGTCGGCGGTATGCGCGTTGACCATGTATTCGACCGAGTCGGCGATGATCTCGCGCGACGGCAGCGAGTAGAGCATGCCGCCGTGCCCCATGGCGATGCCGTCATCGACCGCGATCGTATGGAATTCACGCGGCACGCCTCCGGCGGCGCGCACCGACGCCGCCACGATCTCGCCGACTTCCTTCAGGTGCACGTGGCCGGGAACGAACTGGGTGTAGGAGTTCGCGATGGCGACGATCGGCTTACCGAAATCGGAGTCGGTCATACCGGTGGCCCGCCACAGGGCGCGGGCTCCGGCGGCGTTGCGGCCGACGGTGGTTGTGCGTGAACGAAGCGGTGGCATGGAGGGTCCTCGATGGGTCGCGGGGGCTGATGTGCGACAGCGCAGAGCCGGCTCGCCGGCCACCCCACGGTACTCCCGGCGGACTCGGCCGCTTACGCCGGGAATCGGAGTGTGTCATCGGGGTGCGCGTCCCGTGCGCGCGGCGTTATCAGTCCGTCGCCGTGCGGAGTGTGGTTATCCCCACCCGTGTCATCCATCACACGAAAGGGCGGGCGCTGTCGTCACTCTCGCGGTTTCGGGTCCGCATCGGCGTCGTCCACCGCCTTCGCTGCCGCCTTCTCTGTGGCTTTCTCTGCCGCCTTCGCTGTGGCCTTCGCTGTGGCCTTCTCCGCTGCCTTTTCGGTGGCCTCGCGCTCGGCCCATGCCCGTTCCTCGGCCGCTTCCGCGGCGGTGAACAGGTCGGGAATCCGGCCGTGGGACGCGGTGATCAACTCCCGTAAGCGGTCGTAGCTCACGGCGGGCAGCGTCACCTCGGAATCGTCGTCGAGATGGGCGCGGACGAATCCGCGCTTGGGAATCCGCACGCCCTTGACCTGCGCCCACTCCAGATGCCGTGTGCCGAGTACGGTGCGCAGATCGAGTCCGGCGTCCGACACGGTGGTCTGGGTCCGCAGGATCCAGATCCCCACCGCGGCCGGGAGCAGCAGCAGCCACCACAGGAAAGCGGGCGCGCCGACGAAGAAGAAGAATGTGCCCATCAGCAGGACGACCACGCCGAGAAACGCCAGGCGCGGGGTGCGGATGACCTTCGTTTCCGGCCGTGGCCGGTCCGGGCTGATCGAGCTACCCGTATCCGATCCCTCGGGCGCGGTGTGGGACGATTCAGGTGGTGGCACGGACTGATGCGGTGATGACACACCACCATCCTCGCATCTGGTGAATGGACACAAGCAGCCGCACTGTCCCACATAATGGGACGCACTGGGTCATCTGTTTGACTCATCGGTTCACGCCCGCTTAACGTCATGCGCGTGAATCCACACGAGTTGCTCGTACTCGGCCGGCGCGTCCAGCGTTGAGCCTGACTACCTGAGTCGAATACGTCAGCTCGCGTCGCGACGCGCCACCCTCGATCAGCCATGCGCTGACGGGGGCTTTTTTGTGTTCGGGCGAAAGTGTCGAACGTGGCCGTCGGGAGGGATGTCCGGTCATATCGAATTGAACAGCAGTGTTGTCCGGGGTCGAGTACGAACAGTTAGGAACGAAGACGGTGAGTGCACCAACCGCACGGCCAGGGCCCTCGGCCCGCAGGCCGGCGCCTTCGGCGAATCAGCAAGCCGCGTCCGCGGCCACGACAGCGGCGAACCGCCGCCAGGTCCCGCCCGAGCGGGTCACCGGCGCGAAATCCGTAGTCCGTGCGCTCGAGGAGCTCGGCGTCGACACCGTATTCGGCATTCCCGGCGGCGCGATTCTCCCGGTGTACGACCCGCTCTTCGACTCGACCAAGGTGCGCCACGTGCTGGTGCGACACGAGCAGGGCGCTGGCCACGCGGCCACCGGTTACGCCCAGGCCACCGGCAAGGTCGGCGTGTGCATGGCAACCTCGGGCCCCGGCGCGACCAATCTGGTCACTCCCATCGCGGACGCGCAGATGGACTCGGTCCCGATCGTTGCGATCACCGGCCAGGTCGGTCGTAGCCTGATCGGCACCGACGCGTTCCAGGAAGCCGATATCTCCGGCATCACCATGCCGATCACCAAGCACAACTTCCTCATCACCGACGGCATCGACATCCCGCGCATCATCGCGGAGGCGTTCTACCTGGCCGCCACCGGTCGCCCCGGCGCGGTGCTCGTCGACATCCCCAAGGACGTGCTGCAGGCGCAGACCACGTTCACCTGGCCGCCGGAGATGCGGCTGCCCGGCTACCGTCCGGTCACCAAACCGCACGGCAAGCAGGTGCGCGAAGCCGCCAGGATGATCTTGGAGGCCAAGCAGCCGGTGCTCTACGTCGGCGGCGGCGTGATCAAGGCCGACGCCTCGCCGGAGTTGCTCGAACTGGCCGAGCTGACCGGAATCCCCGTGGTCACCACGCTGATGGCCCGCGGAGCCTTCCCGGACAGCCACGACCTGAACATGGGCATGCCCGGTATGCACGGCACCGTCGGCGCGGTCGCCGCGCTGCAGAAGTCGGATCTGCTGATCACCCTCGGCGCGCGTTTCGACGACAGGGTCACCGGTCAGCTGGATTCCTTCGCGCCCGGCGCCAAGGTCATCCACGCCGATATCGACCCCGCGGAAATCGGGAAGAACCGGCACGCGGACGTGCCGATCGTCGGCGACTGCCGCGAGGTGATCGTCGAGTTGATCGAGACGCTCAAATCCGATCCGGCGGGGCCGCCGAAATTGGATCTGGCCGCCTGGTGGCAGTACCTGGACGGCGTCCGCAAGAGCTATCCGCTCGGCTGGACCGCTCCCAGCGACGGTTCGCTGTCGCCGGAGTACGTCATCGACGCGCTGGGCAGGCTCGCCGGACCCGACGCCATCTACTGTGCGGGCGTCGGCCAGCACCAGATGTGGGCCGCGCAGTTCATCAAGTACGAGAAGCCGCGCACCTGGCTGAATTCGGGTGGTCTCGGCACCATGGGCTACGCCGTCCCGGCCGCCATGGGCGCCAAGATGGGCGCGCCGGACAAGGAAGTCTGGGCGGTCGACGGCGACGGCTGCTTCCAGATGACCAACCAGGAACTGGCCACCTGTGCCGTCGAGGGCGTGCCGATCAAGGTCGCGCTGATCAACAACGGCAACCTGGGCATGGTTCGCCAGTGGCAGACCCTGTTCTACCAGGAGCGTTACTCCAACACCGACCTCGGAACGCACACCCTGCGCATCCCGGACTTCGTGAAACTCGCCGAAGCGCTCGGCTGCTACGGCATCCGGGTGGAGAAGGAGGAGGACGTGGAGGCCGCGATCCGCGAGGCGCAGTCCATCAACGACCGCCCCGTGGTGATCGACTTCATCGTCGGCAAGGACGCCCAGGTGTGGCCGATGGTCGCCGCGGGCACCGGCAACGACGAGATCATGGCCGCGCGCGGAATCCGTCCCCTGTTCGACGAGGACGAGCAGTCCGCGGAGCCCGCCGTCATCCATGAGGCCCTGACCCACGGGCAGGCCGAGCACGAGAAGAACCAGGTGAGCGAATGAGTACGACCCACACCCTGAGCGTTCTCGTCGAGGACAAGCCGGGCGTGCTGGCGAGGGTCGCGAGCTTGTTCTCGCGGCGCGGTTTCAATATCGAGTCACTGGCGGTCGGCGGGACCGAACTCCCCGAGATCTCCCGCATGACCATCGTGGTGACCGTCGACGATCTGCCCCTCGAGCAGGTCACCAAGCAGCTCAACAAGCTGGTGAACGTCATCAAGATCGTGGAACAGGACGCCGACGCCTCGGTGGCCCGCGAACTGATCCTGGTGAAGGTGCGCGCCGACGCCAGTGTGCGGACCCAGGTCATCGAGGCCGTGACGCTTTTCCGGGCGAAGGTCATCGATGTGTCCCCGGACGCGCTCACCGTCGAGGCGACCGGAACCCGGTCCAAACTCGACGCATTGCTGCGCATGCTCGAACCGTATGGCATTCGCGAGATCGTGCAGTCCGGCGTCGTCGCCGTCGGTCGCGGGCCGAAGTCCATCACGGCGACGCGCTAGTGCCTGATCCGTCGGTCGCGGCCAGCGGCTAGTCTTGCTGCGATCGACGGTCGGCGCACTGCGCTTCCCCGCCATCGCGGGGATCTGATTTTGATCTGTAGGAATTTGACAACTATGCACCGCGCAGCAGCGTGGTGTGCCCCGCCTCGGGCGGGGTTGATCCGGAAGGAACCACACAGTGGCAGTCGAGATGTTCTACGACGACGACGCCGACCTGTCGATCATCCAGGGCCGCAAGGTCGCTGTCATCGGCTACGGCAGCCAGGGCCACGCGCACTCGCTGAGCCTGCGCGATTCGGGCGTCGAGGTCCGCGTCGGCCTCGCCGAGGGTTCGAAGTCGCGCCCGAAGGCCGAAGAGGCCGGTCTCACCGTCGGCACCCCCGCCGAGGTTTCGGAGTGGGCCGACCTGATCATGGTGCTGGCGCCCGACACCGCGCAGGCGTCCATCTTCACCAACGACATCGAGCCGAACCTGAAGGACGGCGACGCGCTGTTCTTCGGCCACGGCCTCAACATTCACTTCGGCCTGATCAAGCCGCCCGCCGAGGTCACCATCGGCATGGTCGCGCCGAAGGGCCCTGGCCACCTGGTGCGTCGTCAGTTCGTCGACGGCAAGGGCGTTCCCGCCCTGATCGCGATCGATCAGGACCCCAAGGGCGAGGGGCAGGCGCTGGCGCTGTCCTATGCCAAGGGCATCGGCGGCACCCGCGCGGGCGTCATCAAGACCACCTTCAAGGAAGAGACCGAAACCGACCTGTTCGGTGAGCAGGCCGTGCTGTGCGGCGGCACCGAGGAACTGGTCAAGACCGGTTTCGAGGTCATGGTCGAGGCCGGTTACGCGCCGGAGATGGCCTACTTCGAGGTGCTGCACGAGCTGAAGCTGATCGTCGACCTCATGTACGAGGGCGGCATCGCGCGCATGAACTACTCGGTGTCCGACACCGCCGAATTCGGCGGCTACATCTCGGGCCCGCGTGTCATCGACGCCGACACCAAGAAGCGGATGCAGGACATCCTCAAGGACATCCAGGACGGCACCTTCGTCAAGCGCCTGGTCGCCAATGTCGAGGGTGGCAACAAGGAGCTCGAGGCGCTGCGCAAGCAGAACGCCGAGCACCCGATCGAGGTCACCGGCGCCAAGCTGCGCAACCTGATGAGCTGGGTGGACCGCCCGATCACCGAGACCGCCTGAGTCACGGCGTCATAGCGAGATGGCCCGCTCCGATCCGGAGCGGGCCATCCGCGTTCGGGGACTAGCTGCTGCCGAACAGCCCGTGAGGGTGATGCGGGTGGTGACCCGGACCGTGGTGATCCCACGGATCGCAGCCGTCGAACAGGCCGTCCCACGGCTGGTGCCGCAGGTCGTCCCAGAAGTTGTCCCACGGATCGCCGTGGTGGCAGCCCTTCCTGTCATGTTCGACCTCGGCCACCGCCGGGCCGTGGTCGGCCGAGGCCGGACCGGCCGCGACGGTGACGGGAACCGCGGCGAGCGCGCCCGCGATGGCGGCTCCGGCCAGCAGGCGGCGGGAGGTGCTGGACTTTCTCGTCGTGAACAACGTGAATCCTTTCGAACTTCTCGACATTCGGCACGTCGCCGACCTTCGCGGCGAGGCGCCCGCGGGGTGGCGCAGGTCGGGATCGATGGGCAAGAGCCTCGACCGATCCGCCGACGTAGCGGCCACCGCACGATCACACTGTGCCGTACTCGGATTGAAAATTCACTAGTGACGACATCATGACGAGAAACTTTTCATACTTTGGGATGAGCACGGTCCGGCGACCCCCCGAGTCTGCCGCGGGGTTCTACCCGAGTATTCGCAATCCGTAGTGGCGCGGCGCAGTTCGCGTCGGTGAAGCTGGTTCGAGTCGTGTCGGATGCCGTGCCGTCAATTGGCAACTATTCGGCGAACTCGCCGATCCGGCGGTAACGGAAGAGTTGACCCGGACACGCCGCTGCGGGGGCAGACCCTTGCTCTGCCGCATTCATAGAGCAAGACTGTGGAAATGACGGACGTACTCGGCGTATCGAACGGGCGTTCAGGGGCCGAAGCGGGTCGCGCGGCTCGCAAGCTGGTGCCGCGTTCGGTCCTCGGCCGATGGCATTCCTCGCCCACCCGCACAGATCCGGTTATCATCCTGGAACGCCAGGCGAAGACCAGACTCCCCGAGCTGGTGCCGATCCGATACGCGCGGATGGCCGCGGCGCCATTTCCGTTCCTGCGCGGCGGTCCCGCCATCATGGCGGCCGATCTCGCCGCCACGCCGAATACCGGATTGACCGTGCAACTGTGCGGCGACGCCCATCTGTCCAATTTCGGCCTCTTCGCCTCACCGGAACGCGCCCTCGTCTTCGATCTCAACGATTTCGACGAAACCCTGCCCGGCCCCTTCGAATGGGATGTCAAACGCCTCGCCGCCAGTGTCGCGGTCGCCGCACGCGGTAACGAATACAGCGACGCACGGGCCGAGAGCGCCGTGCTCGATGCCGCGCGCGGCTACCGCGAACATATGCTTCGGCTGGCCGGGCTGGACGGGATGTCGGTGTGGTACATGCAGGTCAACGCCGATACCGTCGCCGAGTTGGTCCGCAAACCCAAACGGCGCAAGGGAGTCGAGAAGGCGCTGAACGCGGCACGCGCCAACACCAGCCTGCACGCCTTCTCCAAACTCACCGAGCCGGGCGAGGACGGCAATCCCCGCATCAAATACAAGCCGCCGCTGCTGGTGCCGATCGAAAAATTGCTGGCGGTCGACCTCTCGGAGGTCTTCGCCGCCTATCGGAAAACCCTGCCGGAGGAACGCCGGATACTGCTCGACCGCCATGAACTGGTCGACTTCGCCCTCAAAGTGGTCGGCGTCGGCAGCGTCGGCACCCGCTGCTTCATCGGCCTGATGGCCGATCGCGACACCGGCAGCCCCCTGTTCCTGCAGGTGAAGGAAGCCGAAACCTCGGTGCTCACACCGCATCTCACCGCGAGCAAATTCAAGCACCAGGGGCACCGGGTCGTGCACGGTCAGCGCCTCATGCAAGCCGCGAGCGATATCTTCCTCGGCTGGGCCACCGGCCCCAACGGGCGCTACTTCTACTGGCGGCAGTTGCGCGATATGAAAGGTTCGGCGGTGCTGGAGAATCTGTCGCCGGGTGCGCTGGCCAAGTACGCGACCCTGTGCGGCCATACGCTGGCCCGCGCCCACGCCCGATCGGGGGATCGAGTCGCGATCGCGGCGTATCTGGGCGGCGGTGACGCATTCGACCGGGCCATGGCGGAGTTCGCGATGGCGTACGCGGATCAGACGGTGGAAGATCATCGGACATTGGTCGCGGCGATCGAGTCGGGGCGAGTGAAGGCGGCTTCGGAATCCTGAACCCGCGCGTCGGTGGGTGCGTTCGGCCTCCGACCGTCCGGATCTACACTGGTTACCGATGAGTAAGTTCTTTGATTCGGTCGATGAGGTGATCCGGCGGCTCACCACTGCGGGCTACCTGCCCTCCACCGATATCGCCACCGCCGTCTTCCTCGCCGACCATCTTGGCAAACCCCTGTTGATCGAGGGACCGGCAGGCGTCGGCAAAACCGAATTGGCCCGCGCGGTGGCGACCGCGACAGATGCCGAGATGGTGCGGCTGCAGTGTTACGAGGGCATCGATGAAGCCCGCGCCCTCTACGAGTGGAATCACGCCAAACAGCTATTGCGCATCACCGCCACCGAGAACGAGGGTTGGGACAGCACCCGCGACCACGTCTTCACCGAAGAGTTCCTGCTCCAGCGACCCCTGCTCGCCGCCATCCGCAACCCGGACCCGACCGTGCTGCTCATCGACGAACTCGACAAGGCCGATGTCGAGCTGGAAGGTCTGCTGCTGGAGGTGCTCGGCGACTTCCAGGTCAGCATCCCGGAACTCGGCACCATCAGTGCTGTGCGGAAGCCTTTCGTCGTGCTGACCTCCAACGCCAACCGCGACCTCTCCGAGGCATTGAAGCGACGCTGCCTGTATCTCCATATCGACTATCCGACAGCGGAATTGGAACGCGCGATCGTTCGGCTGAAGGTTCCCGAACTGGACTCCGCCACCGCGTCGGCCGCGGTCGAGGTCGTGGGCGCACTGCGTCAGTTATCGCTGCGGAAAGCGCCGTCCATCGCCGAAACCGTGGATTGGGCACGAACTCTGGTGACGTTGGGCGCACGGAATCTCACCACCAGCGTGGTTCGATCGACGCTCGGGGTGCTTCTCAAATATCAGTCGGATCACCGCGTCGCGATCGAACACCTGTCGCTCGACGCGCCGGACCGGGACGGTGCCCGATGACGTCCGCGACAAGGGACCGGCCCGTCTCCGATGCCAGGCCGCACCGGGAGTGGTCGACCTCGCGCCCACCGTCGGGCGAGCAGATCCTCCTCGTACCGCCCCCGGCATCACCCGCCGCACCTCACCGGTGCGCCCGGTGACCGCGCCTCCGCGCCGTCCTGACCGAGATATCGACAACACGTCGATGACCGACCGTCTCGTCGATTTCGTGGGCATACTCCGCGAATACGGCATCACCGCGGGCCCGAGCGAAACCATCGACGCTGCCGAAGCGATCCTCGCCCTCGGCCTGACCGACACGAACCGCCTCCGCTCCGGCCTAGCCGCAACCCTGCTGCGCCGCAACGGACAACGCGCCGTCTTCGACCAACTCTTCGACCTCTACTTCCTCGGTATAGGCGAGATCGAAACGCACGAACTCGAATCGCTGGAGGCCATGCGCGAGCATATGGTCTCGGTATTGGCCCGCGACGACAGCACCGCCACAACAGAATTGGCCCGCCGGACCCTCACCATGCTCGGCGGTTACGGCGGCGCCGGAGCCGGACAGAATCCGAGCCCCGTCAGCACAGGCTCCGGCATGGGCTGGTCCTCGTACCAGACGATGAAAACCCTGCGACCAGAGGAACTCGTCGACCGCATCGCCGAAACCATGGGCGGCACGAGCCGACTCGACACCGCCGTCCATACCATCGAAGCGCGACGCCGCGTCGACGCGTTCCGCGCCGCCGTCCGCACCGAGGCCATGCTGCGCGCGGGGCAACTACGCGGCACCGACTACATCGCTCGCCGCGGCGTCGAAGCCGCCACCGACCGCGTCGACTTCCTCGGCGCGCGCGAACAGGACCTCGCCGAAATGCGCCGACTCGTCACCCCGTTGGCGCGCAAACTCGCCACCCGCCTCGCCGCTCGCCGCAGGAAAGCGGTACGCGGCCACATCGATATGCGCCGCACCCTGCGCCGATCGATGGCCACCGGAGGCGTCCCCATCGACCCCGTCCTCCGATCACGTAAACACGGCCGCCCCGACCTGGTGATCCTCGCCGACCTCTCCGGCTCCGTCACCGCTTCGCCGAATTCACCCTCCACCTCGTCCAAGCCCTCCAAGACCAGTTCTCCCGAGTCCGCAGCTTCGGTTTTGTCGACACCTGCGACGAGATCACCCCCTACTTCACCCCCGGCACGCCACCCACCCCCGGCATCGCCGCCCGAATCATCCGCGAGACCAACGTCTCTCGCTTCGGCAGCAGCAATTACGGCGAAGCCTTTCGCACCTTCACCGACAACTACCTCGACGTCCTCGGCCCCCGCACCTCCCTGCTGATACTCGGTGACGCGCGCACCAACCGCACCGATCCGAATATCGACGCGCTGCAACTGATGTGCGACCGGGCGAAATTCACCTATTGGCTCAATCCCGAACCCGCCCGGTCATGGGCCACCGGAGACTCTGCCGCGGCGGTGTACGCCGAGCACGTCACCATGCACGAATGCCGCAATGTCGAGCAACTCACCCGAGTGGTCACCCGCTTACTTCCGGTGTGACATTCCTCGGGTCACTGACGTGTGTGCCCCGGTGGCAGTTCCTGGGTCGTCCCGGTTGCATCGGCAGTTGTCGCGACGGTGTCGGTCCGCCGACTGGCGAGTGATCGCGAAACCTCGAGGGGCATAGCTGGCCGAGCGATATCGATCGTGCCGATGCGCTGCGAGTGAACTGGTGAAGCCCCGGACTGGAACGCGGAAAACCGCTCTGCCAAACGCTCACGAGAAGGCCGGTCGGCTTTTCGGTGCGGCAAGTTCAGTTCTTGGCTATCGATACCCTGCAGGGCGTGTTGGAGTGTCGGACTCGTACCGTGATCTTCCATGAGTAGTGCACCGATGTGAACCTGGTAGGCGGGCGAAATTCCGAGGAGGTTCGCGTCGTAGGCCGCATGGTGGATCTTGCACATACTCAGGCCATTGGCAACTTCGGCGGTGCCGTGGGGCTTTCCGTCCGAGATGATATGGGCTGCGTCGAGAAGTTGCGCATGGCCCAAATAACATACCGTGCAGCGATTCCGGTAGGCGAGCAGCACGCGCCCACGAAATTCGGGTTGGTGTAATCGCTGTTTCTGAACTCTCTGGGCATACACGCGCTCGATCGGCTTCAAATGCGAGGGATCGGAGACCGAACGAAGACTCTGGTCCAGTGCGAGGATGAACTGCTCCTGATCCCTGTTGTCGGCGACAACGAATACGGGGAAAACTGGAACGTAGCGGATGGCCGAGCCGATGCTGATCCAACGAAGCAGGATGACTGGAAGCTCGAGTTCGAATGCGCGTCGCAGCTTTGTGTTGTCTCCGTTGACGTTCCCGGCGCGGTAGTCGTATGCATAGAGGGACTCTCCGACAGCCATGTCCGCGTATGGACTGTCCGGCTTGGACAGGATGGACAGCGTCGCTGCAAATCCTTGTGGATTCCAGATCCCCTTATTGCGGTCGATCAAGCGGTACGTATGTCCGTCGACGTGAAAGTGGGTCAGCTCCTCGCGCGTCAGCGATCCCTTTTCGGCGACTTCTTGCTCCAGTCGCTCGAAGATGCGCTGCCGAAGGTCTTGCTCCACCCCGAGTTCCACAAGTGGAGTGTGCCATGTTCATTCGCTCGATGTTGATCGTCGTCGGACGGCAGCGGTCGGGAGTGGACAGAGGTGCCCGTGTGCCGATCCGGCGAGTGCCAGTCGGGTGTACTGTGGGAATCCGTTCCGGTCACATCGGTCGATCTCAGCGCCCGCCCGCAGATTTCTGTCGAATGTGGCCGAGAATGTCCGCTCAGGCCGGCCTCGAACGGCGGCGACGTCGCACCACCGCGACCACCTCGTCCGCGCAGGCGTCAACTGCGGTGAACACGTCGGCTGCCGCATAGCGGAGCACCATCCACCCGTCGAGGACCAGCCGATTCTGGCGTCGGCGGTCGTTGCGGAAGGTTTCCGGGGCGCTGTGGAACTCGCGGCCATCGATTTCCACGATCGTTCGGGAGCGTTCATCGACGAAGTCGCAGATATACCGGCCGACAGGATGGTTGGGGCGCAGGAGTAGGTGACGTCTTGCGAGAGCGCGGGCCAACAGGCGTTCCGGTTCGGATGCGGAATACAGCGCCGCTTCTCTGAGTTGTCTGCGTAGCGCCGGTGCGCCGAGTTGCCCTGAGTCACAAAGTGCTCGGACTTCGTCTTCGGCAACCGTGCGGCGCAGATGACTGTCGATGATCGCACCGGCCTCTGTCTCTGACATGACAGCCGTACAGTCCAGCAGTGTCCGCGCGGGGGTCGTGGTAGGAAGGCCGAGTATCTCGTCCATCGCGTTCGCGGGGAGGGCGCGTCGATACAGCTTGAGCCACTTCGGCGCGCTCCGATGTATAGGCGGGGGAACGGTCGCCTCGAACACAACGGGTTCCGGCAGCATGCCGTGTAGCCATGCGGCCGTGCGATGGCTCAGTCGGGCGCTCGGAATCCATGCGACTACCGCAGCACCGCGTGCCAATCCGATCGGTGCGCCGAGGCAGTATGTGCGGGGCAGTAGTCGGGTGTAGACGCCTCGACGGCACCGATCATCGATGGTTGTGGCGGCCAGCCCTTCGGCCAGCAGCTCTGCCCGGGTGTGGATGCGGTAGGTCATTGGTGCAGCATGCCGGGGGGCTAACGGTGAGATTGGGGTCTGGCCTCGGGGAATGGTGGGCTTGGGGATAGATGCGGGGGTGTGGAGAACCCGGTCTGGGCGGACATTCTTCGTGCATGATGCCGGAAACCCGCGAATTCGGTCGGAGCATGTCCGTGTAGACCGGACACCCAGCCGCCCGCCGCTCCGGTCATGAGATGTGACGCCAACGAGCGCGAGCGTCAGTGGCGAATTCGGCGACTCCGACAGGGCGGCGTTCCACGTGCGAGAGTACGCACGCTTCGGCGACGTAGAAGGGTTCAGCGCCTCGACTGGCGTGCACAGACGGTTCGGTGCCGGGTCTGGTCGAACAGGTCGTGGCATCGGGGGCCGAGGTGCTGGTGTTGTCCTCGACGCACGCGGACGTGGTGACGTCGGATCGGGTGATGGCGTTCGCCGATGTCGAATGCCTCGCGCCGCGTGCGTCGTTCGCTCGTTGGTCGCCGGTCGGCGGTCGGCGGGGTGCGCCGATGAGTGCCGTGTACGTCGGTCTGGCGCTCGCGTTCGTCGTGGCGACGATCTTCTGGCCGTCCGACTACGACTGAGGCGTGCGGACCACCGTCGAAAGCAGGCGGTATTCAGCGGGACTGGCCCACAGTATTTTTGTGTCGGACTTCCGCGACTGCTACCGGACGCCGCTCAACCCGCGACAACTCGCACGCTTCGGCCACATAGAACGCTTCGAGCGCTTCGCCCGGCGGGCAGGGGTTCTCGATCTCCCCGGTCGCCAGCGCGACGAACGCGGTGAGTTCCTCCGTATACGCCCACCGGAACCGTTCCATGAAGCCCGCGTAGACAGGTCGCGCGAAAGTGGGGTGGCCGGGTTCCACGGAGCGCAGGGGTGCGCGGTTGTCGAGGCCGACGACAGCGTTGGCTCGGGAGCCGAGCACTTCCAGGCGGACGTCGTAGCCCGCGCCGTTGTAGCGGGATAGTGACACGGTGGCGAGGGTGTCGTCGTCGAGGGTCAGGATGGCGGCGGCGGTGTCCACGTCGCCCGCGTCGGTGAAGACGCGATCGCCGCGGTTCGCGCCCCGGGCGTAGACCTCGATGATCTCGCGTCCGGTGACCCATCGGATGATATCGAAGTCGTGGATGCCGCAATCGCGGAAGATTCCGCCGGAGTGGGGGATGTAGGCGGCGGCCGGGGGCGCCGGATCGAGGGTGGTGGCGCGGAGGGTGTGGAGTCGGCCCAGTTCGCCGGAACCGACGGCGGCGCGGGCGGCGTTGTAGCCGGGGTCGAAGCGGCGTTGGAAGCCGATTTGTACGGGGACGGTGGAGTTTTCGAGATGCTCGAGTACGGCCATGGTTCCCGCGAGGTCGGCGGCCACCGGTTTTTCGCAGAATACGGGGATACCGCGGTCTACGGCACGGGTGATCAGTTCGGGGTGGGAGTCGGTGGCGGTGGCTATGACGAGGCCGGTGAGGTCGGAGGCGAGGAGGGTTACGATATCGGGGACGACTTCGACGCCGAGTGTGGCGGCGGTGTCACGGGCGCGGGCACTGTCGATATCGGTGACAAGTACGCGGTCGACTTGCGGGAGAATTCTGAGGGTTTTGGCGTGTGCGGTGCCGATGCGCCCGGTGCCTGCCAGTCCGACGGTGACGGTGCGTTCGGATGTCATCGACTTTCCTCCTGCTGGTGGGGTGGTTGCCGTTGTCCGCCGGGGTGATTCGGTGGAGCGGATCAGCCGGAGGGAGGCGGCGGTGGTCGGTGGCCGACCGGGTGGGTTCCTGCTTCGACGCCGGCTGTCCGGTCGAGGTCGAAACCGGTGGTCGTGCGAGCGAACGTGTCGAGCAATAGAGCGCTCCGATCGGTGGTGTCGTCCGTGACGGACGGTCGGCCTCGTGTCCGATTCTGGTCATTTATGCAGGTAGATGGGGTGATAGTCGTGTGGTGGCATCCTTGACATGATATGGCCCGCGTTACATAGTTGGAGCGCTCCACTGCGTGAAGTGCCACCGTCATGTCGAAGGTCGGAGAGCCTGGATGGCTGAACTTCTCTACCCGATGCGGATCGCGGGCGCACCGATTTCCTGGGGAGTATGCGAGGTCCCCGGGTGGGGGCGGGCGCTGGATCCGCGAATCGTTCTCGCCGAGATGGCCGCGCTCGGCATCACCGCGACCGAATGCGGCCCGCCGGGCTACCTGCCGTGTGATCCGATCGCGCTGGGCGATCTGCTCGATGAATACGGCATGGCGATGGTCGGCGGATTCCTCGCGACGGTGCTGCACCGCGAACCGGAGCGCGCGGTCGACGCCGCGCGGTCGACTCTCGCGCGGTTCGCGGGCGCGGGTGGGCAGGTGCTCGTGCTCGCGGCTGCGACCGGACTCGGCGGTTACGACGTCCGGCCCGCGCTCACCGGCCCCGAATGGCGGACCTTGATCACGACAGCGTCGGCGGTCGGCGATCTCGCCGCCGAATACGGGATGCGCGCTGTGCTGCACCCGCATGTCGGCACTCATATCGAAACCGAAGACGAGGTGGAGCGTTTCCTCGCCGACGCCGATCTGGATCTCTGCCTGGATACCGGACATCTGCTGATCGGCGGCACCGATCCGGTTCGCCTCGCACGTCTGCATCCCGACCGCATCGGCCATATTCATCTCAAGGACGTCCGCGCGCGGGTGCTACACGAAATCCGCGCGGGCCGAATGGAATACAGCGAGGCGGTGCGGAACGGTCTGTACGCGCCCCTCGGCGCGGGCGATATCGATATCGCCGCATTGGTGCGCGAGATGCGTGCGGTCGGCTATCGGGGCTGGTACGTCATCGAGCAGGACACCGCGTTGCTCGCCGGTGGGTCGGCCGAATCGCCGAGCCGGGATGCGGCACGCAGCCTCCGATACCTCGTGGAAATCGGAGCCGCCGCGAAACCGATGCGGATCTGATGGGGAACGACGACGGGCGCGGAGCTGCCGACCTCGAGGTGTTGACCGTCGGCCGGGTAGGTGTCGATCTCTACCCGCAGCAGAGCGGCGTGCCCCTCGCCGAGGTCGACACCTTCGCGAAATCCCTCGGCGGCACGGCGACCAACGTGGCGGTCGCCGCCGCCCGACTCGGCCGCCGCAGCGGTGTCCTCACCAAGGTGGGCCCCGACGGTTTCGGCGAATATGTGCGCACCGCCCTGGAAGGTTTCGGTGTCACCGCGCGGTATGTGGGGACCGCGCCGGATCTGCTGACGCCGGTGGTCTTCTGCGAACTCACTCCGCCCGAGGACCCGCCACTGCTGTTCTATCGCGCGCCTATCGCCCCCGATCTCACGCTGACCCCGGGTGAAGTGCCTTGGGACGTAGTGGATTCGGTGCCGCTGCTCTGGGTCACCGGGACCGGGGTGAGCGCGGAACCCGGCCGGGGCACCCAGCGGGCGATACTGGACCGGCGGCCTCGCCGCGGGCATACCGTGCTCGACCTGGACTATCGGCCGATGTTCTGGCCCGATGAGGACACCGCGGCGCGCGAGATCGGCGGAATGCTCGGCCACGTGAACGTCGTTGTCGGCAACCGCACCGAGATGCGGGTGGCGGTCGGCACCGAGGACCCCGACGACGCCGCCGATCGGCTACTGGCTCGCGGTGTGCGGCTGGTACTGGTCAAACGCGGGGCCGACGGCGTGCTCGTCGCCACCGAAGGCGAACGCTGGACGGTGCCGCCGTGTTCGGTCGAGGTGGTGTGCGGGCTCGGTGCCGGTGACGGCTTCGGCGGCGCACTCGCACACGGGCTGTTGGCGGGCTGGGAGCCGCATCGCATCGCCACGTACGCCAATGCGGCGGGCGCGTTGGTGGCATCACGGCTGGCCTGTGCCGACGCCATGCCGAACGCCGCCGAGATCGAGGAGTTGCTGTGTCGATGACATCGCGGGGGTTCCGAACGCAGAGGCCGACCTATCGCAGGTCGCGCTCGATATCGATGCGCGTATATGGCGAGACAGTGGCCGAGAGAACAGCTCTACGCGGCCCCGCCGCGGCCGACGACGGCGGTGTTCCATGACGCTGCATCGCCCCTCGGGAACCCTGGCGGACGGCTCGGACCCGGTATCGCTCACCCCCATCGACGCCGGATGGTCCTACGCGGGGCTGCGTGTGGTGCGGGTGCCCGCAGGCACGACCAGGAGATTGAGCACCGGCGCATCCGAGGCATTCGTCGTGCCGTTGGCCGGATCGGGCACGGTGCGTGTCGACGGACTGACATTCGAATTGCGCGGCCGGGATTCGGTTTTCACGCGAGTGACGGATTTCGCGTACGTCCCCCGCGACGCCGAGGTCGAACTGTTCAGCGCGCACGGCCTGGAAGCCGCGCTTCCGATGGCGCGCTGCGGACGCAGACTCACACCGAAATATGGTCCCGCCGAAGCTGTTCCGGTGGAGGTGCGCGGTGCGGGACGGGCGACCCGCCAGGTCACCAATTTCGGCGTCCCCGGGGTCTGGGACCACGCCGACAAACTGAACGCCTGCGAACTCATCACCCCGGACGGCAACTGGTCCTCCTACCCGCCGCACAAACACGACGAGCGTAGCGATTGCGAGGTCGTCAACGAGGAGATCTACTACTTCCGCATCGCGGGCCGCGACGGAATCACCCCGTCGCGTGAAGGTTTCGGCCTGCACCGGACCTATACCGCTGATGGCGCACTGGAGGAGAACGTCGCGGTCCGCGACGGTGACGTCTTCCTCGTCCCGCGCGGATACCACGGACCGTGCGTCGCGTCCCCCGGCTATCCGATGTACTACCTCAACGTGCTCGCGGGCCCCGCCGCGCAACGCTCGATGGCGTTCTGCGACGACCCCGCGCACACCTGGATCCGCGAGCGCTGGCGTGACGAGTCCGCCGACCCGCGCTGCCCGGTCACCGACCATCGGGGCAGGTGCGGATGAGGGTGCGCACCGATCATCGAGGACGATTCGCATGGAACTGACCACCGCTCGGGCCCTGGTCGCCTGGCTCGTCGCTCAGCGTTCGGAAACGCTCGACGGTCGCGAAGTGCCGCTGTTCCCCGCCGTTTTCGCGATCTTCGGTCATGGCAATGTCCTCGGACTCGGCACCGCGTTGCAGGAACGCGCCGCCGAAATCCCGGTATGGCGCGGTCATTCCGAGCAGGGCATGGCGCTGGCCGCGGTCGGCTACGCGAAGGCCGCCCAGCGCAGACAGGTGGGTGTGGTGACCTCGTCCATCGGTCCCGGCGCATTGAACATGGTGACCGCGGCGGGTGTCGCGCACGCCAATCGTCTTCCGCTGCTGCTGCTTCCGGGGGACACCTTCACCAGCCGCGCCCCGGACCCGGTGCTGCAACAGATCGAGCGTTTCGGCGACGCGACGGCCACCGCGAACGACGCGTTCCGTGCGGTGAGCCGCTATTTCGACCGAATCACCCGGCCCGAACAATTGCTCGCGACCCTGCCGCAGGTGGTCAGGGTGCTCACCGATCCCTCGGAAACGGGCCCGGTCACCCTGGCCTTGCCGCAGGATGTGCAGGCCGAGACCTTCGACTATCCCGATGCGCTTTTCGAGCCGGTTGTGCACCGAATTCCGCGTCCGCGCGCCGATATTCGCGAACTGGAAGCCGCGTCGGCGGTGCTGCGGGCGGCGCGACGGCCGCTGCTGGTTCTCGGCGGTGGCGTGCGATATTCGGGGGCGGCGTCCACCGCGATCACCGTCGCGCAGCGGCACGGTATTCCGATCACCGAGACGACCGCCGGACGCACGCTGGTCGCGCACGACCACCCGCTCTACGCGGGCCCGCTCGGCGTCACCGGTTCGGAATCGGCGAATATCCTCGCCGCCGAGGCGGATGTGGTGCTGGCCGTCGGCACCCGGCTCCAGGATTTCACCACCGCGTCCTGGTCGATATTCGCCCCCGCGGTGCGGGTGGTCACCGTCAATACCGCTCGCTTCGACGCGGTGAAACACGGTGCTCTCGCCGTGGTGGGTGACGCCGCGGCGACCCTGCCGGAGCTGGCGCTGTCGGGGTGGCGAGCCGACCGGGATTGGACGTCGCGCGCGGCCCAACTGCGCACGGCCTGGGACGCCCGGATCGACGAGTGGCGCGCGCCGACCACGAATGTGCCGACATACGCCCAGGTGGTGGGCATCGTCAATGAGCTCAGTGAGCCGAAGGACTACGTCATGACCGCCTCGGGTGGGCTGCCAGGCGAACTGATCGGCGGCTGGCGGGCCGCAGGTGGTTCGCCGTCGATGGACGTCGAATACGGCTTCTCCTGCATGGGATACGAACTGGCCGGTGCGTGGGGCGCCGCCATGGCGCGCGAGGAGGGGGTGGTGACGACCCTGCTCGGCGACGGCTCCTACCTGATGTCGAATTCCGAACTATTCTCCGCCGCGTTCGCGGGCCACCCCTTTGTCGCGGTGGTCTGCGATAACGACGGTTACGCGGTGATAGCCCGTTTGCAGGAGGGACAAGGCGGCATCCCGTTCAACAATTTCTACGCGAACTGCCGCACCGATCACGCCTCACCGCCGCGAGTGGATTTCGCCGGACATGCCAGGGCTCTCGGCTGCTCGGTTTTCACCGCGTCCGGAATCGGCGAGTTCCGCGACGCGTACGCGCGCGCACGCGCCGCCGCCGTATCGCGACCGGCGGTGGTCGTCGTGTCGACCGATCCGCGCGCGTGGACCGAATCCGGCGCATGGTGGGAAGTCGGTGTGCCGCAACACCTTTCCGGTGACGCCGGATATCGGGAGGGTAAGCGGGAGCAGCTGCGCTACCTGCGCGGTCGATGATCGCGGACCGATTCGTTGGGGAGTACCCCATTTAGGAGATGGCACGCACATTCCACCATCCGGCGAGGGATAGCTCACAGTAGGGGGCTCCGTAGGTGGAGGAATTCATCGGATCATGGCATCGTTGATATACGAGACCAGGGCATTCCGATTGTCAGAATCTGGCTCGTCAACAGAAAGTATGAAATGGCTCAAGGCATTGTGAAGTGGTTCAACAGCGAGAAGGGCTTCGGCTTCATCGCTCAGGACGGCGGAGGCCCCGACGTCTTCGTGCATTACTCGGCTGTCAGCGGCTCCGGCTTCCGCTCCCTCGATGAGGGTCAGCGTGTGGAGTTCGAGATCGGCCAGGGGCAGAAAGGCCCGCAGGCCCAGGACGTCCGCGTCCTCTGATCGCGACGGCCGCGTTCTCTGATCGCGACCAAGCTTCGACGGCCCCCGCACCGAACAGGTGCGGGGGCCGTCGCCATTTTCCCAAGGGATTCAGGCGATCCTGCCGAACGTCACGTACGTGATGCGCAGGGAGCGCGCGTCCAGTTGTATATTGCAAGCAGCGGTGATGCGGAACGGAGGCGCGCCATGCGTGACGAGGGACGCTCGGGCTGCCCGATCAACGCGACCATCGAGGTGATCGGCGATCGGTGGACCCTGCTCGTGCTGCGGGACGTGATGTTCGGCGATCGGCGGCACTTCAGGGAGATCCAATCGGGTTCCGAAGAGGGCATCGCCACCAATATCCTCGCCGACCGGCTCAAACGCCTCGTCGCGGCCGGACTGCTCAGTAGGGAGGAGGCGGGACGCGGCAAGAAGGCCGAATATCGGCTTACCGAACCCGCCATCCAACTCGTCCCGATCATGGCCCAGCTCGGCGCGTGGGGACTGCGGCATCGCCCGACCACCAAGCAGTTGCGGGTGCGCGCCGAACTGCTCGAGGAGGGCGGTCCCGAGCTGTGGGATGAATTCATGGACGAATTGCGTGAGTCGCATCTCGGGATTCCGCGCCCCGATCCCGAAAAGCCCACCGCCACCGACCGGCTCGCTCGCGCGTACGCGGCCGCGGTCGCCGAGGTCGGTACGACCACCGGGCGCACGGGCCATTCCCGCACGTGACACCATTGATTCATCGGGCACGTCCGCAGCGGGCGGTCGCGGCCGAGTATGGAGGAAACGCACACCATGGTCCACGGCACGGTGAAGTGGTTCGACACCGAGAAGGGTTTCGGGTTCATCGCCCAAGACGGCGACGGTCCGGATGTATTCGTGGATTACCTCGAGCTACAGGGCTCAGGATTTCGCGCGCTGACCGCCGGGCAGCGAGTGCAGTTCGAGATGCGACTGGTGAAAGCAGGACCGGAGGCCGTCAGCGTCCGGGTCGTGGACTGACCGGTTATCGCGCCGCGACAGCGGCCAGCGCCTCGGTGCGGAAGAATTCGGCCGTCAGAGCCTTGGCGCGATCGGTATCCGGGTCGGGTGTCCGGGGGAAAGCGTCTGCGGCACGGTCCAATTCGTCCGCGATGAAGGCCGCGATCGGCGCGGGCACCGCGCCGCTGCCCATTTCCCTTGTGCGGGACTTGAGTTCGGTCAATTCCGCGACGGCCGTGACGAAGTCATCCGCGAGCGCGCACTCCTCGAGCAGCGTGGGCAGATGCATGGGCGCGACGGCGGCGCCGGGATGTTCGCGCAGCCAGCGCAGCGCCATGGCCGGGCGCAGCGAGTAGAACACCTTCTTCAGCGAACGGTGGTGTTCGGCCAACTCCCACTGCTTGCGGCCCAGATGCAGGTAGTGCCGCGCCACCTTGTTCCGATCGGCGACACGGTCGGCCAAGTCGCGCAGGTCATCCCGGAACCGTTCGTCACCCCGATACATGATCGGTGACATCAGCCACTCGATGAGCACGGCGTTACCGCCCACCAGCAGCCGCAGCGCCTTGGCGAGATCCCAGCCGTTGACGTCGAGCAGGCCGACCAGCGGAGTCTCGATGACGTCGCGTCCGCGCCACGGGGTCAGATAACCGTCCAGACTCGCGACGTAGACGAAGCGGCAGTCGTAGTCGGAATCGGGGGAGGGGAAGCCCCAAGCGCGGCTTCCGCTTTCGATGGCGAAGCGCACCGACACCCGATGTTCGAGCTCGACCCGATCCAGCTCGGCATCGATGGCGCCGACAACGGTCGGGTCCATGGAATCGGGTATCGCGCGCAGTGCCATGGCCCGATGCTAGGGGTCGATTCCCCTGTGCGCAGCTTGTTTTCGGCGGTCGGGAGGCGGTGTCGGGCGGTGGTGGTGCTGCTCGCGGCGGCGCGGGGCGGCGGCCGGGAGGTCGACAGTGCGGGCATTGCCGCCGACGTGCGACAGGGTGGGACGCACATGTCGCCTCGATGGCCGATCATCGTTTCCGATACGTGTATCACCAACGGATCACGGCGGGGATGCCCCGAATATCGGGGGCATCAGATGTAATGGCATAGAGGTGTCCGGTCTGTCGATTATTCGATGCTGAAAGCCGTGCCTACCTCGGATTTTCATGAGATCGAAATATTTCTTCCAGAGATTTCCGGAAGGACGTGCATGGTCGATTGTTAGGCGAATCTTCCCTGGTCAGTGCGTGTTTCGCTGATCGCAAGCCCCTGATTTCGTTGGCTCCGACCATTCGGATCGAATAAATGTGTTCCGCGTCACTAATCATCTCGATTGCGTAACCCGATTAGTCGCACCGCCGATGTGCCCTGTGTCAGCCAGTTTCGGACTGGGTATTTATCGACGAAGAGGAATTCATATGATCCCCGTTATCATCGACACCGGTTCCGCCGCACTGAACGGCATCGTCAGCACCGCGAGCGCCGCGCTGACCGGTCTTCTCAACACCCTGTGGACGGGTTCCTTCGGCGCCTGAGCTCGCTGACCGGTCGACTTCGACCGGGTGGGTGCCGCGTGATCGGCACGACCACCGTGTGAAGGCCTCGCACCCTGCGGTGCGGGGCCTTCCGCCGCGGTGGGGTCGTGGATCACGGGTACTGACGGCGGGTGCATACCGGGGGGTAATGGCCCCCGAAATCGTGCGGACTAAGCTGGTCCGCGGTAATTGCCGACCCCTTTCCCCAGGAGTACCCCACAGTGAGCCAAGCAGGCCGTCCTGTAGTTCTGATCGCCGACAAGCTCGCCCAGTCGACCGTCGACGCGCTCGGTGACGGTGTCGAGGTTCGCTGGGTCGACGGCCCCGACCGCCCGGCACTGCTGGCCGCGGTCCCGGAGGCCGACGCGCTGCTCGTGCGCTCCGCGACCACCGTCGACGCCGAGGTGCTCGAGGCAGGGAAGAACCTGAAGATCGTCGCCCGCGCTGGCGTCGGCCTCGACAACGTCGATGTCCCGGCCGCCACCGAACGCGGTGTCATGGTCGTGAACGCGCCCACCTCGAATATCCACACCGCCGCCGAGCACGCGGTCACCCTGCTGCTCGCCGCCGCGCGCCAGATTCCCGCCGCCGACGCGACCCTGCGCGAGCGCACCTGGGCCCGCAGCAAGTTCAACGGCGTCGAGATCTTCGACAAGACCGTTGGCGTGGTCGGCCTCGGCCGCATCGGCCAGCTCTTCGCCGCGCGCCTGGCCGCCTTCGAAACCAAGATCGTCGCCTACGACCCCTACGTATCCCCGGCGCGCGCGGCCCAGCTCGGCATCGAACTGCTGAGCCTGGACGAACTGCTCGAGCGCGCCGACCTGATCTCGGTCCACCTGCCGAAGACCCCGGAAACCAAGGGGATCATCGGCAAGGAAGCGATCGCCAAGACCAAGCCCGGCGTGATCATCGTCAATGCCGCCCGCGGCGGTCTGGTCGATGAGGACGCCCTCGCCGAGGCGATCAAGTCCGGCCACGTGCGCGCCGCCGGACTCGATGTCTTCGACACCGAACCGTGCACCGACAGCCCGCTGTTCGACCTGCCCCAGGTCGTGGTGACCCCGCATCTGGGTGCCTCCACCTCCGAGGCCCAGGACCGCGCGGGCACCGATGTCGCCAAGTCGGTGCTGTTGGCGCTGGCCGGTGAATTCGTGCCGGGCGCGGTGAACGTCACCGGCGGCACGGTGACCGACGATGTCGCGCCCTGGCTGGATATCGTGCGCAAGCAGGGCGCGCTGCTCGGCGCGCTGTCGGACGAACTGCCGGTCTCGGTCGAGGTGCAGGTGCGCGGCGAACTGGCCGCCCAGGAAGTCGCGGTGCTCGAACTCTCGGCGCTGCGCGGCGTCTTCTCGGCGCTGGTCGAGGATCAGGTCACCTTCGTCAACGCGCCGGCGCTGGCCAAGGACCGCGGTATCACCGCGCAGGTCACCACGGTGCCGGAGAGCCCGAGCCACCGCAGCGTCGTCGACCTGCGCGCCGTCTTCGGCGACGGCCGCACCCTCAATGTGGCGGGCACGCTGACCGAGCCGCAGCAGGTGCAGAAGATCGTCAATATCAACGGCCGCAGCTACGACATGCGCGCCGAGGGCCTGAACCTGGCGGTCCTGAACTACGAGGACAAGCCGGGCGCGCTCGGCAAGATCGGCACCAAACTGGGCGAGGCGGAGGTCGACATCCTCGCCGCGCAGCTGAGCCAGGACGTCGACAAGGAAGGCGCCACCGTCATCCTGCGCGTCAACCGCGAGGTTCCGGCCGAGGTCCAGGCGTCGATCGCCGAATCCGTCGGCGCGGCGAAAGTCGTCCAGGTCGATCTGTTCTGATCCTCCGGGCGAACCGAACCTACGCCGCGCGTGTGTCGGCAACGCGCGGCGTCCGCTGTTCGCGCCCGCCCGATAGCCGCGGGTACACCGGGCGGGCACACCATTCGCCGCGATCGTGCGCGGGCCACGGTCGGCAGAACTGAACGGAGCACTGTTGTCATGAAGCTTGCTGTCATCCCGGGTGACGGAATCGGTGTCGAGGTCATCGCCGAGGCGCTGAAGGTACTCGATGTCGTCGTGCCGGGCGTCGAGAAGACGCAGTACGACCTGGGGGCCAAGCGCTACCACGCGACCGGCGAGATCCTGCCCGATTGGGTGCTGCCGGAGCTGAAGCAGCACGACGCCATCCTGCTCGGGGCGATCGGTGATCCGTCGGTGCCGAGCGGTGTGCTGGAACGCGGGCTGCTGCTGCGCACCCGTTTCGCGTTGGACCACCACGTCAACCTGCGGCCGTCGAAGCTCTACCCGGGCGTCACCAGTCCGCTGGCGGGCGATCCCGATATCGACTTCGTCGTGGTGCGCGAGGGGACCGAGGGCCCGTACACCGGCACCGGCGGCGCGATCCGCGTCGAAACCCCGCACGAGGTCGCGACCGAGGTCAGCACGAACACTCGCTTCGGCATCGAGCGTGTGGTGCGCTACGCCTTCGCCAAGGCGCAGACCCGGCGCAAGCATCTGACACTGGTCCACAAGAACAATGTGCTCACCTTCGCCGGGTCGCTGTGGCTGCGGACCGTGAACGAGGTCGCCACCGAATTCCCCGACGTGCAGACCGCCTACCTGCACGTCGACGCCGCGACCATTCACATGGTCAACGACCCCGGCCGTTTCGACGTGATCGTCACCGACAACCTCTTCGGCGATATCATCACCGACCTCGCCGCCGCCGTCAGCGGAGGTATCGGCCTGGCGGCCAGCGGCAATATCGATGCCTCAGGCGTCAATCCGAGCATGTTCGAGCCGGTGCACGGCAGCGCCCCCGATATCGCGGGCCAGTCCAAGGCCGATCCGACCGCCGCGATCCTCTCGGTCTCACTGTTGCTCAACCACCTCGGTGACGTGGACTCCGCCGCCCGCATCGAGGCGGCCGTCGCCAAGGATCTCGCCTCGCGTACCGGCGCGGCGTCCACCGTGCAGATCGGTGACCGCATCGCCGCCGCGGTCTGACCGTACGCGCCGGGCCCCGCACTCGAATAGAGTGCGGGGCCTTGTCATTTCGGGACTTATGGTTCGGTTCGATGCGCCATGCGTGAAAGCTGGTGCACGCACACGGCTTTCGCGATCGGGTTGTGTTATCGCGGGGGGCTGGGAGGCTTCGGGAACCGCGGCGCGACCGAGTGATCCGATGTTCCGCCGCTGGGAGGCTGCGGATGCGGCGGGGCCGGATGTTCCGGTGTGCCGCCGCCGGGAGGCGCGGGAGGCTGCGGATGCGGCGGGGCCGAGTGTTGCGGTGCTCCCGCACCCGGCGGCACGGGCGGCGGCGGGCCCGATCGGTCGCCCGGTCCAGGAAAAACGGGTGGTCCCGGCGGTGCGGGCAGGTGGTGCGGGGGCCGATCCGGTGGCGCGGGCGGACGCGGCTGGTTCGGGTGGCGGTGCGGGCCCGGCGGGAAATGCGGCGGAGGCGGGAAAGGTCCGGTCGGCGGCATCGGCCCGCTGAACCGCTGGAACGCGGCCTGGCGCGAGGTGCCGAGCAGGTCGCCGAGTTCGGCCCACGTGTGGCCTTCTTCGCGGGCCTGTCGGGCCAAAGTGTGCAGGATGTCATCGACCAGATTGCCGAGATTGCGGGTCGCGGTGAGGGCGGCGAGCACCGGAACCTGTTGTGCGCCTTCGGCGGGACGGAGGACGCCGACGACGAGTTCCGCGTTGGCGGATAACAGTGCTCCCAGCGTCGCACGCTCGTCGTGCGCGTCGGTGTGGGATTCTTCGGTCATATGTAAAGCCTGCCTTGACACGGAGGGCGTGTCAAGGCTGACTTTACATCGTGGGGTGTAGTCGCTACGTCGCGCGATCGACGGGGTGGCGCTGGGCGACTCGGGCGTGATCGCGCAATACGTAGGCCACCACGATGTCGTCGGCGATCTGGACGAGCACGTCGCGACCCTCGACCCCGGCGGCCCACTCGTGTGGCAGTCCGGACAGTCCATGTATCGCGCCGAGCAGATTGCCGGTGACCGCCCCGGTGGAGTCGGAGTCGCCGGAATGGTTGACCGAAAGCAGCAGTGCCGTACGGATATCCTCGGTTTCCGCGCGCAGCGCGCAGTGCACGGCGATGGCGAGGCATTCCTCGGCGATCCAGCCCGCCCCCACCTGCTGGACGACCTCCGATGTCGGCGGCTCGGTGTCGGCGAGGGTGAGCGCGCGTTCGAGCGCGGTGGCCGTCTGTGTCCCGCGCGGCATCGAGGCGACCTGAACGATGGTTTCTCGCAAGGCTTTTCGAAGTTCGATGCCACTCATCACGCGATCGATCAGCGCACCGAACGCCCCGGCCGCCAGATATCCGGTGGGGTGCCCGTGCGTCAATTGCGCGCACCGTGCGGCCGACTCGAACGCGCTATCCGGACCGGCGCCGACCAATCCGAAGGGCGCGGAGCGCATTACCGTTCCGCAGCCCTTCGAATGGGCGTTGACCGGGCCGGGATGGCCGAGCGGAGCCGGCGCGATGTAGCCGCGCCGCTGCTGCTCGAGTCCGCTCATGCAGGTGTCGCCGGGGGCCCGAACCGCGTAGAGGAAGCGATGATTCAGCAGCCAGCCATCGGGTGAGGCGCCCGGTCCCTGGGCGGATTGGCTATGCAGCCACCGTAGGTAGGACCGCCGCATCACCGGTGCGAGGTCGGCACCCGGCGGGCATCGCAACAAACCCTCGGCGGTGAACAATGTCATCTGGGTGTCGTCGGTAACCTGTTGCGGCGGGCCGTAATCGGGTAGGAATCCGGTGACGCCCAGGCTGCCGTGCTGTTCCCTGATCTGTGTCAGGCTCCTGAATTCGATCGGCCAACCCAGTGCGTCCCCGATGGCCCCGCCAAGCAGTGCGCCGCGCACGCGGTCGACGATCTCCACATACTCCACCATGACTCGATCCTGTCAGGTTCGCCCCGCGATCGGTGGCAACCGCACACAGTCGCCGGGGCCGACGACTCGGGCGGGCACGCCTGGCTGCCCGCGAAAGAGCTACGCGCGCGGCGTCTTCGTCGCACGCGATGGCACCAGCGGGATCGCCGCGGTCGCCAGCGCGGCGGCGGCCAGATAGGCGGCGGAGAAACCGCCCGCTGTGATCAACGCGCCGAAAGCCGGTGGGATGGCGGCCATCGCGAGGTTCTGGCCGGTGTTCTGGACGCCGAGGCCGCGCCCGCTCCAGTACGGGCCCGCGATCTCGGCGACGGCGGTGAAGGCGAGGCCGTTGTCGGACACCGTGATCACCGACGCGGCGATCAGCAGCGGGACAGCGGCCCACCACCAGTGCAGCCACGCGGCGATCCCCAGCGCCGCCATGGAGATCACCGCGGCCACGGCCACCGTGCGCAGCGGGCCCAATCGGCTGCCGACGCGATCCGACCACGCGCCCGCGCCGATGCGCCCGCCCGCGCCGAGTATCTGCGTGACGGTGACCAGTGCGCCCGCCACCGGTAGCGACCAGCCGATATCCCGGTGCAGCCACAGCAGCGCGAAGGTCCACACCACGCCCTGCGGTATGCACAGCAGCACCGACACCGCGTGGATGCGCCACAGGGTGGAATCGCCGCGATAAGGGCTCACGCGGTCCGCGGATTTCGCGTCGGGCCGTGGCGGATCGATGATGCCGAGATAGCAACCGACGGCGGCGAATCCGGCCATGATCGCGGGAACGAGGATGGCGGCCGAGACACCGTGCGCGGCAGCGACGGCGGGGATCGCCATGGCCCCGATGCCGACTCCGATCGGCTGGGCGGTTTGTCGTATGCCCATCGCCAATCCGCGACGCTGCGGCGGGAACCACCCGACGATGACCCGCCCGCTCGCGCCGTTGGTGCTGGCAGCGCCGACGCCCCCGAGGAACAGCATGGCGCCGAGCCCGATGTGGTTCGTGGTGGCCGCCGCCGCGCACCCCGCGGCCAGCATGACCAGCGGCCCGCCGACCAGCACCTTGTGCTCGCCGATGCGGTCGACCACGTATCCCCAGGCGATCAGCGTGCAGACCAGGCCGACCGTGGGCATGGCCACCAGCAGGCCTGCGGTCGGTAGCGACATGCCGCCGTCGGTGAGCGCGGGTAGCAGGAAGGGCACCCCGTGGACGAATACCGCGCTGGAGGCCTGGGCGAAGACGCCGAGGCCGAGCATGGACCACCGTCGAACGTCGAGCATCGGTGTCACGGTAGCCATCGGCCGCACCTCTCCGTCGCGCGCATCTCGCGATCATCCCAATATATGGAATGGAAATCTCATTGAATGAACTCCTGGCGATACGCTACACCCTGCGGGCAAGTCGATTTCGAACGAATAGATGTCGAACTTGTCACATCTGGCGGTATTCGGGCATCGGTCTCGACCTGCGGAGAGTCTGTCGAGCCCGCCGGTCGTGATCACTGTGTGATCTCGGCGGTCGGCTGCGTTCGCGGTGCGGCTGGCGGTGCGGCTCGCGGTGCGGGTTCGGTGTCCCGATCGCGTTTCGGACCGCTCGGTCGGGCGCGTTCGGGCAGGTGGAGACCGGTCGATAGACTGCCGGGCATGCGTCTAGGTCGAGTTGCCAGTCCCGATGGGGTCGCGTTCGTCAGCATCGAGGGGGAGGGAAGCGAGGCCGCGTCGCTCACCGCCAGGGAGATCGCCGAGCATCCCTTCGGCACTCCGACGTTCACCGGCCGCAGTTGGCCGCTGGCCGATGTGCGGATGCTCGCGCCGATCCTCGCCAGCAAGGTGGTCTGCATCGGCAAGAACTACGCGGCGCACGCGGCGGAAATGGGTGGTCCCGCACCGGAAGAGCCGGTAATCTTCATGAAGCCGAGCACCTCGATCGTCGGTCCCAACGCCTCGATCATCCTGCCGCCCAGCTCATCCCAGGTGGATTACGAGGGTGAACTGGCCGTCGTCATCGGCCGTCCATGCAAGGATGTGCCCGCCGCCCGCGCGCTGGACGTGATCCTCGGGTACACCGTCGCCAACGACGTCACCGCACGGGATCAGCAACGCAAGGACGGGCAGTGGACCCGCGCGAAAGGTTACGACACGTTCTGCCCGCTCGGTCCGTGGATCGAAACCGCCGTCGACCCATCGGATCTGGAGATCGTCACCGAACTCGACGGCGAGGTGAAGCAGCGTAGCCGCACCTCGCTTCTGCTGCACGATATTCCGAAGCTCATCGAATGGGTGACCACGGTGATGACCCTGCTGCCGGGTGATGTGATCCTCACCGGAACGCCCGAGGGCGTCGGCCCGATGCGGTCCGGACAGCAGGTGTCCGTGACCGTCGAGGGTATCGGCACCCTGACCAATTCCGTTGCGACCAAACACCGCTAGCGACCGCTCGAACGAGCCGAGAGAGAGCCATGACTGAAGTACGGGTCCGCTTCTGCCCGTCACCGACCGGAACACCGCACGTCGGCCTGATCCGAACGGCGCTGTTCAACTGGGCCTATGCCCGCCACACCGGTGGCACATTCGTCTTCCGCATCGAAGACACCGACGCCGCACGCGATTCCGAGGAATCCTATACGGCCATCCTCGACGCGCTGCGCTGGCTCGGGCTCACCTGGGACGAGGGGCCGGAGGTCGGCGGCCCGTACGAGCCGTATCGGCAGTCGCGGCGGCGTGAGCTGCATCTCGACGTCGTACGGAGACTCCTCGAAGCGGGCGAGGCGTACGAATCCTTCTCGACCCCCGAGGAAGTCGAGGCCCGCCACCGCGCCGCGGGCCGGGATCCGAAGCTCGGCTACGACAATTTCGACCGCGATCTCACACCCGAGGCGATCGAGGCCTACCGCGATAAGGGGCGCCCCGCGGTGATCCGGCTGCGGATGCCGGATACCGATCTCGGCTGGCGCGATCTGGTACGCGGCGAGATCACCTCCAAGGGTGGGACGGTTCCTGACTTCGCCCTGACCCGCGGCAACGGCGACCCGCTCTACACCCTGGTGAATCCGGTCGACGACGCGATGATGCGGATCACGCACGTATTGCGCGGCGAGGATTTGCTTTCCTCCACTCCGCGTCAGCTCGCGCTCTATGCCGCATTGCAGCGGATCGGCGTCGCCGAGTTCACCCCCGAGTTCGGTCACCTGCCATTCGTAATGGGGCACGGTAACAAGAAGTTGTCCAAGCGCGATCCGGAATCCAATCTGTTCGCCCACCGGGATCGCGGATTCATTCCCGAGGGTTTGCTGAATTACCTGGCACTACTCGGCTGGGGCATCTCGGACGATCACGATGTGTTCTCGATGGCGGAGATGGTCGAGGCGTTCGACATATCGAAAGTGAATTCGAATCCGGCCCGTTTCGATCAGAAGAAGGCCGATGCGCTGAACGCCGAGCACATCAGAATGCTGGAGTCCGGAGATTTCGCACATCGACTGCGCGAGTTCCTGACGCGGCACGGCCATATCGGGGCCGAGATCGATGACAAGTTGTTCGCCGCGGCGGCGGACTTGGTGCAAACAAGGATCGTCGTACTTTCCGATGCGTGGGATCTGCTGCGATTCCTGTTCGTACCCGCCGAGGAGTTCGCCGTCGATCCCGCGGCGGCAGCGAAGAATCTCGGTGCGGAGGCCACCCAGGTGCTCGACGCCGCGATCGCCGCGCTGGAGGTTCTGCCCGCCTGGGCGACCCCCGCCATCGAGGAGGCGCTCAAAATCGCGCTGATCGAGGATCTGGGGCTCAAACCGCGTAAGGCTTTCGCGCCGGTGCGCGTCGCGGTGACCGGATCGCATATCAGCCCGCCGCTGTACGAGTCGCTCGAACTGCTCGGGCGGGAGATATCGCTGGACCGGCTGCGCTCCGCGCGAGAGTGGGCCGCCACCGTCCGATAACCGCAAAATCACCGAAAGTATGGCTCTGACCAGGCGATTTGTAGTTTACCTGCCGAGGTTTGGTACTCTTCTTCTCGGCCGGAACACGGCCCCGAAGCCAGCCAGGCTCGGGGCTGACGTCCTGGTCATTGGGGTATGGTGTAATTGGCAACACAGCTGATTCTGGTTCAGCCGTTCTAGGTTCGAGTCCTGGTACCCCAGCGGAAATGTTGCACATCTCTCGGTTCGCGACCGAAAGTAGTTCAGCATCCGGCGATTTGGTCGCCGAGCTTCGGTCGGTTAAGCTAACCGAGCTTCCACAGATCGAAAGATCACCGGTTGATCCCCGCGTAATGCGGGAGATCAAGTCCTGGCCCCGTCGTCTAGCGGCCTAGGACGCCGCCCTCTCAAGGCGGTAGCGCGGGTTCGAATCCCGTCGGGGCTACGCATGAAGAAGGCTCACACTCGCGGAGTGTGAGCCTTTTCTGCATCGCGATGGCTCGCGGGGTCGCGCCCCCGCGCCTTGGCTCGCGCGCTGCCACGCGCCGGGGACTTCGCCACGCCGCGTCTCGCTTCTCCCCTGATTGTGGTCGGCTCCCGAAAATTCTTGCGGTCTAAGTCAATTGGTGGAGGGGGATTGTTTTCGGGGGTGTTCGCCCTGGCGGCCCGATGTTCTTTCGATGATCTTGTTCGGAGATTCGGCGGGGTGTTTTTCGGAGTTGCCGGGGTTTGCTCGGGAAGGAATCGTCCGATTCCTGCGGGGCGAGGGAGGGCGCGTGCTCGCGGGCCGAGCGCCCCCGGTGCCTCGGGACCCAGCACGCGAAAAGAGCCCCACGGGTCTGACCCGGAGGGCTCTTTCGGACGGCTTCCGGCGCCGACGGGCGGCGTACGGAAGGTCGTGGCTATCCGCTCTTGCGGCGGAACTCCCGCTTGTGGCTGGCGTTGCCGTGGGGTGCGGCGGCCTTGGAGCGACCGTCGAGGTGCTCGTTCGCCCGGGCGTTCTGGGAGTTCTTGCGTTCCAGCACCTCTTTGAACTTGCGTTTCACTTCGTCGGCACTGCCATTGGAACTATCCGAATCCGTCATCGCCTGCTCCTCGTCATCGCGGCCGAAGGCCGCGTCCTCGGACACGGTATACGGCCGATTCGTGTCGCACCGAAACGACGTTAGTGCGCGCCGCGACAGCTGTCAGCCGGATTACGCCTCGCGTCGCGTCACGCGGTGGGCGCGGCAGTGGTTCCGCCGAGTGGCATGGCGGGCATGCCGAGCTTGCGGTGATCCCAGCTGCGCACACGTTCGGGAACCACACGGATCGCGACCCGTTTGTGCAGCATGGCCTCGACTCCCGGACGCATCTCCTCGCTGTAGGGGCCGGTGTAGCGCTCCCAGACGCTCACACCGACCGCGAACAGCTTGTCCGGGTCGTCGATGATCTCGGCGTTGCCCTCGAGCGAGACGCCGCGCAGCTGGTCGTAGGTGTCGCCCGCTTCCACCATGCAGGTGATGCGGGGGTCGCGCCGCAGGTTGAGTGCCTTCTGTGATTTGGCCTTCGTCTCGAACCACACCTCGCCGTCGATCAGGGCGTACCACATGGCGATCAGATGCGGTCTGCCCTGCGGTCCGATGGTGGCCATGGTCGCGACGCGGCTGCGCTCGAGGAATTCGGTGATCTCGATATCGGACATCACGATCTGTGCCCGCCGGTTGACTCCCATGGGCCAACTGTAGAACGCGTCGGCTGGAACGTGTTATAGACGTTTGTGCAGCGCCTCGGCCGCGGCCACCAGATCGGCGGCCCAGCGGGCGCCCGGCCTGCGACCCATCCGATCGATGGGGCCGGAGACCGATACCGCGGCCACGACGTTGCCCGCGGTATCGCGAACCGGTGCCGATACGCTGGCCACACCGGCCGCGCGCTCCGCGGCGCTCTGCGCCCAGCCGCGTTTGCGCACCTCGGCCAGTGCCCGATCACCGAACACCGCGTCGGCGAGGATGGTCCGCTGCAATTCCGGATCGGCCCAGGCCAGCAGGACCTTGGCGGCCGAACCCGCGGTGAGCGGCAGCCGAGCGCCGATGGGGACGGTATCGCGCAATCCGACCGGCGGCTCCAGTGCCGCGATGCAGACCCGCGCATTTCCGTCACGGCAGTAGAGCTGGACGCTCTCGCCGGTGATCTCACGCAGACGCGGCAGGATGGCACCTGCGGCCTCCTGCAGCGGATCGGAGGCGCCCGCGGCGAGTTCGGCGAGGGCCGGCCCGGGTCGCCACAGTCCGTTGCTGTCCCTGGCCAGCAGGCGGTGTAGTTCCAGGCCGACCGCCAGACGGTGCGCGGTGGCCCGAGGCAGGCCGGTGCGAGTGCACAGTTCGTTGAGACCACAGGGGTGCTCGGCGACGGCGTAGAGCACCGCCACTGCTTTGTCGAGGACCCCGATACCGCTATGCTGTCTCATAGAACGATACTAGCGTCTCGGATGCTGGGAATCCCACTGCTGGTAATCCCACTGCTGGGAATCCGCTGCTGGGAATCCCCCGTGGGGGCGTCCAGCGGGAGAAAGCGGGCATCGCGGTCGATGTGGCCCCCCGGGGGTCGCGAGCGACACCGAGCGATGCGGCTCGATCCGTCATCCGGGACACCGCTGTCAACAACGTGTGCAGCCGGCGGCGCGCTCTCAGCCCAGAGCGCGTGATCCGGTTGTCCGTCCGAAAGGTGATCGAGAAAATGGCCGACCGCCCACGCACCCTGGCCGAGAAGGTGTGGGAAGAACATGTCGTCGCCCGCGGAGAGGGTGAGGGCGCCTCGCGCGAACCCGATTTGATCTACATCGACCTCCACCTCGTGCACGAGGTGACGAGCCCGCAGGCCTTCGACGGCCTGCGCGCCGCCGGCCGACCGGTGCGCCGCCCCGATCTGACCATCGCGACCGAGGACCACAACGTCCCCACCATCGACATCGATAAGCCGATCGCCGACCCCGTGTCGCGCACACAGGTCGAGACGCTGCGCCGCAACTGCGAGGAATTCGGCATCCGGCTGCATCCGATGGGCGATCCGGATCAGGGCATCGTCCACGTCGTCGGCCCGCAGCTCGGCCTGACCCAGCCCGGCACCACCGTGGTCTGCGGCGACAGCCACACCTCCACGCACGGCGCGTTCGGCGCGCTGGCGATGGGTATCGGCACCTCCGAGGTCGAACACGTGCTCGCCACGCAGACGTTGTCGCTGCGGCCGTTCAAGACCATGGCCATCAATATCGACGGCACGCTGCCCGATGGCGTCACCAGTAAAGACGTGATCCTGGCTGTGATCGCCCAGATCGGCACCGGCGGCGGCCAGGGCTACGTGCTGGAGTACCGGGGCGAGGCGGTGCGCGCCATGTCCATGGAGGCGCGGATGACCATGTGCAACATGTCCATCGAAGCGGGCGCGCGGGCGGGCATGGTGGCGCCGGACGAGATCACCTACGAATTCATCAAGGGCCGCCCGCACGCCCCGCAGGGGGACGACTGGGATGCCGCAGTGGCCGCCTGGGACGCGCTGAAGACCGACGAGGGCGCTGTTTTCGACGCGGAAGTCCATCTCGACGCGAGCACGCTGTCCCCGTTCGTCACCTGGGGCACCAACCCCGGTCAGGGCGCCCCGCTGGCGGATACCGTGCCGGATCCGGCCGAGATCGCCGACGAGGGGGCGCGCGATTCGGCGGAGAAAGCACTGCGATACATGGATTTGACGCCGGGAACTCCGTTGCGGGATGTCTCGGTCGACACCGTATTCGTCGGTTCCTGCACCAACGGCCGTATCGAGGATTTGCGTGCCGTGGCGAGCATTTTGAAGGGCCGCCGCGTCGCGAGCGGGGTCCGAATGCTGGTTGTACCGGGCTCGATGCGGGTTCGCGCACAGGCGGAAAAAGAAGGATTGGGCGAGATTTTCGACGCGGCCGGCGCCGAATGGCGGCAGGCCGGATGCTCGATGTGTCTCGGAATGAATCCGGATCAGCTTTCGCCGGGTCAGCGCTGTGCTTCCACGTCGAACAGGAACTTCGAGGGCAGGCAGGGCAAGGGCGGCCGTACCCACCTGGTTTCCCCGCTGGTGGCCGCCGCGACGGCGGTCCGTGGAACTCTGTCCTCGCCTGCGGATCTGGACTGAATTCAGCCGTATCCGGGCCGTACGCGGCGATCTTCGGCCGCTGACGGCCCGGGATTATCTCTACTTACCCAGGAGAATCTGATGGAAGCTTTCACCGTTCACAAGGGGATCGGGGTGCCGTTGCGCCGATCCAATGTCGATACCGACCAGATCATCCCGGCGGTGTACCTGAAGCGGGTGACCAGAACCGGATTCGAGGACGGACTCTTCGCCGCGTGGCGCAACGATCCGCACTTCATTCTGAACACCGAGCCGTACAACCGTGGCAGCGTTCTGGTGGCAGGCCCGGATTTCGGAACGGGATCCTCCCGAGAGCACGCGGTATGGGCGCTGTCGGACTACGGCTTTCGGGTGGTCATCTCGTCGCGCTTCGCCGACATCTTCCGCGGCAATGCGGGTAAGGGCGGGTTGTTGGCCGCGCAGATGTCACAGAACGATGTCGAATTGCTCTGGAAGATGATCGAGGAACAACCCGGCATCGAATTGGTAGTAGACCTCGAAGCGCGAACGGTGACGGTTGGAACCGTCGTGTTGCCGTTCGAAATTGATGACTACACCCGCTGGCGTCTGCTGGAAGGTTTGGACGACATCGGTCTTACGCTGCGGCGTCGCGACGTCATCACCGAGTTCGAAAAGGTAAGGCCGAGTTGGAAGCCCACCACCCTCCCCGCGCGTATTTCACCGGCGTAATCACTGGGTGCCGATAGCTGGATAGCACCGGAGGCGGTAGCTAGACGTGTGCTAAACCACGATGAATTTTGGCGTGGCACATAGACTCTTGCTCAAAGTGGGTTTACCGTGGTACCTAGTCGGTCCGACGACGGGCCATTAGTCTGCGGAGGATTCAATGAACAAGGCGGAACTGATCGACGTTCTGACCGAAAAGTTGGGTACGGACAGGCGCACGGCTACCGCGGCAGTCGAGCATGTTGTCGACACCATCGTGCGCGCGGTGCATAAAGGCCAGAGCGTCACGATCACTGGTTTCGGTGTGTTCGAACAGCGAAAGCGTGCAGCCCGTGTGGCTCGGAACCCGCGCACCGGCGAAACCGTCAAGGTCAAGCCGACTTCGGTGCCCGCGTTCCGACCCGGCGCCCAATTCAAGGCCGTTATCGCGGGCAAGCAGAAACTTGCCGCGAGCGGTCCTGCGGTCAAGCGGGGCGTGAATGCCCCTGTGGCGGCCAAGAAGACCGCCGCCAAGAAGGCAGCGGCCAAGAAGACCGCCGCCAAGAAGGCGACCGCCACCAAGGCGCCCGCCAAGACGACGGCCAAGCGGGCAGCGGCCAAGGCCCCGGCAAAGACCGCCGCTCGCAAGGCGACTGCGACCAAGACGGCCGCCAAGAAGGCGCCCGCCAAGAAGACGACGGCGGCCAAGGCCGTGGTGAAGAAGGCCGCACCGGCCAAGAAGACGACGGCGGCCAAGAAGACCACCGCGGCCGCCGCCAAGAAGGCCACCGGGACGGCCGCGAAGAAGGCGCCCGCCAAGAAGACCGCGGCCAAGAAGGCCCCGGCTCGTCGCGCTCGCTGACCCGAGCATCGGCGGTCCAGCGCCGCCGGGCGATTCGCCCCAACGCAGCCGAATCACCCGCCATACCGCAGAGAGACGGCCCCGGATCACCTCCGGGGCCGTCGCTCGATCGCGGTTGTTCTCGCCCGCTGTGCCTACGGTCGGGGCCCGGTCAGCCCGGCACGACGTCGGTGGATATCGAGCGATCCAGATGGTCGGCGGCGACCAGTGTGCCGCCGACGAACGACAACACCCACACGCTGCCCTTGCGATTTCGGGCAGGTTGCAAGGTGAGACCGTCTTTTTTCGCCCACCAGGCCAGCAGATCCGGGATGACCTTGCCCTGGCTGCAGACAACCCGCACCGCGTGATCGGAGACCAGGGAAGCGGCCCGCTGCCTGGCCCCGTCGGTATCCGCCGCATAGCCGGTTTCGGACAGCAGCGGCTCCAGCACGATGTCGGTGCCCAATTTCTCGGCCAGCGGCCGGACCGTCTGCACGCAGCGCAGCGGATTCGCCGAGTAGACCTCCTCGGCGCCGAAGGCAAGTAGATTCGGTATCAACGCCTCGGCCTGGGCCGATCCGGCCCGCTCGAGGGGGCGTTCATCGTCGGGCCCGTCGAACCGGTCCCGACGTCCGGCCTTCGCGTGCCGAACCAGCAGCAGCGTGGCGGTGTGCGCGGGCAGTCGGGCGAAGGCGCGCACCACCTGTCGGTCCATCGGGTAGGAGAGTTCGTCCATCACCCGATCCAGCGGGTGCCAGTGCAGGACGTCGACTTCGGAGTTGACGGTGAAATCGCCACCGGTGACCTGCGCGGCCCAGTAGTCGACCCGCTTGAGCCTGCGATGACCCGGCACCGGATAGGTCACGTGGCCCAGATAGCGGCCGAGCCGGCAACGCAGGCCCGTTTCCTCTCCGACTTCACGCACCGCGGCCATGATCGGCGTCTCGCCGGGATCGAGTTTGCCCTTCGGCAGTGACCAGTCCTGATATTTCGGCCGATGTACCACGGCGATCTCGATGCCGCGCGAATCCTGCGACGACGGCCGCCACAACACCGCGCCCGCGGCGTGAATGTTGGCTCTGACTCGGGGATCCCAGAACGGGCCCTCTGCTTCGTATCCGGTCGGGCCGTTCACTGCTGTTCCGGTCTCCGCAGCCGCATGAGGAACTCCTGATGGTCTCTGACTTCGACGCCGTCGGTACCCGCCTGCTGCGGCCAGGCGTGCCAGCTGCCGTCGGCGCGCAGTTCCCAGCTGCGGGTGGCGGGATGCAGCGCCGATTCGAAGACCTCGCTCAACTGCCCGCTCAGCCGCGGATCCTTCACTTGCGCCATGACTTCCACGCGCCGGTCCAGATTGCGATGCATCATGTCGGCGCTGCCGATCCAGTATTGGTCCTGCGCCTGGAAGTGCATGACCCGCGAATGTTCCAGGAAGCGACCGAGTATCGAGCGCACCTCGATGTTGTCGCTCATACCCGGCACACCGGGGCGCAGGCCGCAGATACCGCGTACCAGGATCTGCACCGGCACCCCCGCCTGCGAAGCGCGGTACAGCGCGTCGATGATCTGCTCGTCGACGATCGCGTTGGCCTTCAGGCGGATTCGGGCCTCGGCGCCATCGCGGGCCAGTTCCGTCTCGCGCTGGATCCGATCGATGATGCCCGCGCGCACGCCCTGCGGTGCGACAAGCAGGTTGCGGTAGTTGGCTTTTCGGGAGTAGCCGGTCAGCGAATTGAACAGGTCGGTCAGATCGGCGCCGATTTCCGGTGCGGCGGTGAGTAATCCGACGTCCTCGTAGAGGCGTGCTGTCTTCGGGTTGTAATTGCCCGTGCCGATGTGGCAGTAGCGGCGAATGGTCGAACCCTCGCGGCGCACCACGAGGCAGGTCTTGCAGTGCGTCTTCAGGCCGATCAGGCCGTAGACGACGTGTACGCCCGCCTGCTCCAGCGCGCGTGCCCATTTGATGTTGGCCTGCTCGTCGAAACGAGCTTTGATCTCGACCAGCGCGACGACCTGTTTACCGGCCTCGGCGGCGTCGATGAGCGCGTTGACGATCGGGGAGTCACCGGAGGTGCGGTACAGGGTCTGCTTGATCGCCAGCACCTGCGGGTCGGCGGCGGCCTGTTCGATGAAACGCTGCACGCTGGTGGAGAACGAGTCGTACGGGTGGTGCACCAGCACATCGCCCTCGCGCAGCGCCTGGAAGACATTGCGTGGGGTCTCGCGCTCGCCGAACGCGGCGGGGGTGACGGGGACGTACGGGGTGTCCTTGAGGTTGGGCCGATCGACGCCGTATACCTGCCATAGGCAGGATAGGTCTAGTAATCCCGGCACCTGGATGACGTCGCCGGGATCGACATCGAGTTCGCGCAGCAGCAGATCGAGCATGTGCTCGGTCATATCGTCGGAGACTTCGAGCCGCACGGGGGAACCGAAGCGGCGACGGGCCAGTTCCCGCTCCAGCGCTTGCAGCAAATCCTCGTCGCGATCCTCGTCGACCTCGAAATCGGCGTTGCGGGTGATGCGGAAGGAGTGGTGTTCGACTACTTCCATGCCGGGGAAGAGCAGATCGAGATGTGCGGCGATGAGCGCTTCCATCGGGAGGAAGGCGGCGATGGGCGAACCCGGCTCGGTGCGCCGCACGCGGACGAAGCGGTCCACATTGTCGGGCACCTTGACCCTGGCGAAATGTTCGCCGCCGGTCGCCGCGTCCTTCACCGTCACCGCGAGGTTGAGACTCAGCCCGCTGATGTAGGGGAAGGGGTGGGCCGGGTCCACCGCGAGCGGGGTGAGAACCGGGAAGACCTGATCCTGGAAATGGCCCGAGAGACGGGTGCGCTCGTCGTCATCGAGATCGGACCAGTCGATGATCGCGATGCCCTCGGCGGTCAGCGCGGGCAGTACCGAATTCAGGAAGACCCTGGCGTGCCGGTCAGCGATCTCCTGGGCCCTGGCCGCGATCATCTCCAACTGCTCGGTCGGCGAGCGACCATCCGCAGAACGGACCGAAAGCCCGGTCTCGGCGCGGCGCTTGAGGCCCGCGACCCGAACCATGTAGAACTCGTCGAGATTGGACGCGAAGATCGCCAGGAATTTCGCACGTTCCAGCAAAGGCAGTGAGGAGTCCTCCGCGAGGGCGAGAACCCGGGCGTTGAAGTCGAGCCAGCTGAGTTCTCTGTTGAGGTAGCGATCACGTGGCAACCGTTGCTCGGCCGAATCCGCCAAAGGTGGCGTCGCAGCGGGCGGCGGTGTGGGAAGCAACTGTTGTTGCTTGACAGTTTCCGTATCGCTCACGTCACCGATCATCCCCTACTCATCGGTCCGATTGCACGCCGACACTGGGATTGCGCTGTGCGTCACCCGGGTGTGGCGATCGTCTAGCACACGCGGCGAACTGCCTCGTGAACACGACCGGACCAGCCGATGTCGCGCAGGAGGGCGCGGGTCGCGTCACCCGCGCCCAGTTCGACCGCGCGATCCAGATCCGCGGCCGTATCCACGTCGAGCCGCAGTCCCGGCCACTCACCCGCCAGATCCGTTGCGCCCGAAGCGATATGCGCGCGCGCCGAGCCTGGTCCGAAACGCGGATCCAACGCGACCGCGGGGCCGGCGGCGTAGAGCGCCGCGGTGCCGGTCCCGGCGTGGTCGACCACGATCGAACGCCTGCCCGCCGCCGCGGCGGCGAGCATCTCGCACAGTTCCTCGGGACGCACGGCGGGCAGGTCCGCCTGGAGCGCGAGCAGTTCGACAGGTCCATGGCCGCGCCGCAATGCCGCCGCCGCGTCGTCCAGCGCGGCGTTCAAATCCGAGATCCTCGGTTCGGGATGGACGTGCGCGCCCAGCCCGCGAGCGAGGTCGGCGACGGTGGGGTCCGGGGTGACGACGGTGACCGACCGGATGGCGGGGACGGCCAGCGCGGCCGTCACGGTATCGGTGAACATCGCCAGCACCAACCGCGCCCGGTACTCCGGGCGCAGCCGGTCGGCCAGTCGGCTCTTGGCCAGATCGAGGTTCTTGACCGCGATCACGGCATGCACGGCGTGCGGGCGCATGGGCCAATACTTCCATGACGGACCTGACACCACGCCAGGCGAGTCTTTCGGGGGTATCGGCGGTGGAAGCGGTGCCGAATGGCATATTGGGCAGATGACGAGGGCGGCAGTACTAGGCGCGGGGTCGTGGGGCACCGCGTTCGCGAAGGTGTTGGCAGACGCGGGGACCGACGTCACGATCTGGGCGCGCAGGCCGGAGATCGCCGAGGCGCTCGCCACCGAGCATCGCAATCCGGCCTATCTGCCCGACGTGCAGTTACCCGAGGTCGCCGCCACCCATGATCACGTCGAAGCACTGCGCGGCGCGGAGATCGTGGTCCTCGCGGTGCCGTCGCAATCGCTGCGGGCGAATCTGGAGCGGTGGAAGGGCGCGCTCGACGACGCGCTGACCCACCACGACGCCACCCTGCTCAGCTTGGCCAAGGGCATCGAAACCGGCACCCTGCTGCGGATGAGTCAGGTGATCGGCCAGGTCACCGGCGCCGACCAGGACCGCATCGCGGTGCTGTCGGGTCCGAATCTGGCCAAGGAGATCGCCGCCGAACAGCCCGCCGCGACCGTCATCGCCTGTACCGACGCCGCGCGCGCGGTCGCGTTGCAGCAGGCCAGCGCGAACGCCTATTTCCGGCCCTACACCAATACCGACGTGATCGGCTGCGAGATCGGCGGCGCGTGCAAGAACGTCATCGCACTTGCCTGCGGCATCGCCGCCGGAATGGGCTTGGGGGACAACTCCATCGCGAGTCTGATCACTCGCGGCCTCGCCGAGATCATCCGGCTCGGGGTGGCATTGGGCGCGGAGCCGGTGACGTTGGCCGGGCTGGCCGGAGTGGGGGATCTGGTGGCGACCTGTACCTCGCCGCTGTCGCGCAACCGTTCCTTCGGACATGTGCTCGGTGCGGGCGGGTCGATGGAGGCGGCGCAGCAGGCGACCCACGGTCAGGTCGCCGAGGGTGTGAAGTCGTGCACATCGGTGCGCGCGCTCGCCGCCGCGCACGAGGTGGAGATGCCGCTGACGGATGCGGTGCACCAGGTGTGTCACGAGGGCATGTCGGTCTCCGAGGCGGTCGGTAACCTGCTGGGCAGACGGATGAAACCCGAGTAGACGGGGACCTCGCCCCTGGCAGGCGGATGCGGAACGGGTACGAGATATCGCGGCCGCGCGTGATCGGACCGGGGCGGGTATCGCGCGCCCGGTACGGGTACGGTTCCGAACATGACGAACCGGATCAGGGTGGCTGTGGTATTCGGCGGGCGGAGCAACGAGCACGCCGTGTCGTGTGTGTCTGCCGGCAGTGTGCTGCGCAACCTCGACCCGGACAAGTACGAGGCCGTGCCGATCGGCATCACCACCGAGGGCAGCTGGGTGCTCGGCAACGCCGAGGTAGCCGCGCTCGGATTGCGCGATAGGGAATTGCCGTCGGTTGACGTCACCGGAACCGCGCTCACCCTGGCCGCGGACCCGAAGCGATCGGGCAGACTGGTCGCCCTCGACGATCCGGGTATCGCACTCGGATCGGTGGATGTCGTGTTCCCGATCCTGCACGGTCCTTTCGGCGAGGACGGCACTCTGCAGGGCATGCTCGAACTCGCGGGCATCCCCTATGTCGGCCCGGGCGTGCTGGCCAGCGCGGCGGGTATGGACAAGGAATTCACCAAGAAACTGTTCGCCGCCGAGGGGCTGCCGATCGGTACCCAGGTCGTGTTGCGCCCCGATGTCGCGACGGTGAGCGAGCAACAGCGCGAGCGGCTCGGGCTCCCCGTTTTCGTCAAACCCGCGCGCGCGGGTTCCTCCATCGGCATCACCAAGGTGACGGACTGGGCCGACCTGGACGCCGCGATCGCGGCGGCGCGGGCCCACGATCCGAAGGTCATCATCGAGGCGGGCATCGTCGGGCGTGAAGTCGAATGCGGTGTACTGGAATTCCCGGACGGCCGGGTGGAGGCCAGCGTCGTCGCCGAAATTCGTATGCCGCAGGCGCAGGACGCCGGTTTCTACGATTACGAGACCAAATACGTCGACGATATCTGCGAACTCGACGTGCCCGCCGACCTCGACGACGACACCGCCGAGCAGATCCGCGAACTCGCGGTACGCGCCTTCCGCGCACTCGACTGCCAGGGCTTGGCCCGAGTCGATTTCTTCGTCACCGAAGACGGTCCTGTACTCAACGAGATCAACACCATGCCCGGGTTCACCGCCATCTCGCTCTACCCGCGCATGTGGGAAGCCAGCGGGCTGGACTACGCGAAGCTGGTTTCGACGTTGATCGAGACGGCGCTGGCCCGCGGGACCGGGCTGCGCTGAAGCGGGCGCTGGGACAGGGCCGTACAGCGGACTGCCCGATCGGACCCGCGCAGCCTGCGTCGAGCCGGGCGAGAGAATTCGCGCTCGGCGGCGCGCCGAAGTCGTGCTAGTTCGGCAGGGGACCCGGATCGAGCGGGCGTTGCGGCAGATTCGCGGTGATGGTGTCGGAGACTTCCTGCAGCGGCGTGGGACCCGAGCCGTCGGGGATGGTCAGCGCGATATAGGTTTCCCGGTCGACGGCGAACCAGGTGCTCGCCGAGGCGGCGGGGTCGCGGGCCTCGAACCATTGCACGGTGTCGACGAGTTGTAGCGGGGAGGCGCGGGTGAATTCCAGCGGACGGTCCAGACCGCAGCGCAACACGATCGCATCGCCGCCCTCCTCCCGCTGCCAGGCCCGCGTCGCGGGCGGTGTGGGCTCGACCAGCTGCGATTTGGTGTAGTCGCCGAGTTGGGCGGGCAGGGCGGGCAGCAGGGCGGTGCAGGCGGGGCCGTCGGCGGCGGGGGCGGGGACAGGGCCGAGGACGAGTGGTTCGCGCTCGACCGGCATTCGGCGGGCGATGACGGCGGCGACCAGAACGGCGACGACCAGGACGACGGGCAGGGCCACGGCGGTGGCGATCAGCGCGGGCGGGTAGCCGCCGGATCCGGCATCGTCGGGGGCTGTGCTGTCGGTGTCGGCGCTGTCGGTACCTGTGCTGTCGGTGTCGGCTTCGGTGCTGATCGGCGCTGCCGCGTCCGCGGCACGTGACGGATCATCGGCCGGTGCCGGGCCGGCCGCCGACGAGTCGTGGTCCGACGAGTCCGCCGCCATCCCTATCGACCTTCCTTCGCATTCGCCGAGTGCGTTCGCCGTGCCGATATCCGGCGGTCCCGCGAGGGTGTGGCGCGCAGGCTCGGTGGTCTCGATTGCCCTGGACAGGGTACCGTCGACCCGTTTCCGGTCGGCACGGCGCCTCGGTCGTCGATCCGTCGGTCCACCTCGGGAAGGATGCGGTCATCAGCGAGAGCACGGCGCCTCGGACGGTGGGCGAACTGGGGGAGTTCGCGCTCATCGACCGCATCAACGCGGGTAGGGTGCAGGCCCCCGCCGTGCTGCTCGGACCCGGCGACGACGCCGCCCTCGTGGCCGCGCCGGACGGGCGTTTCGTGGTGACCACCGACATGCTGGTGCAGGGGCGGCATTTCCGGCTCGACTGGTCGAGTCCGCGCGATATCGGTCGTAAGGCCATCGCGCAGAACGCGGCTGACGTGGTCGCGATGGGGGCGGTGCCGACGGCCTTCGTGGTAGCGCTCGGCTGCCCGGCCGAGACGCCGCTCGAGGTGGTGGACGGTATCGCCGACGGATTGTGGGCCGAGGCTGCGCACGCCGGTGGGTCCATCGCGGGCGGCGATCTGGTGCGAAGCGAGGACATCGTCCTCTCGATCACCGCCTTCGGGGATCTGCGCGGGCTCGCGCCCCTTCTCAGATCCGGCGCCCGCGTCGGCGACACGATCGCGGTGGCGGGCAGACTCGGCTGGTCGGCCGCGGGACTGGCGGTGCTCAGCGCCGGAGCCGATATCGAGCGGTTCGCCGATGTGGTTGCCGCGCACCGTGTTCCGCAGCCGCCCTACGCCGCCGTGTTGGATGTCGTGCACGGCGGCGCGGTGGCGCGCACCGGGACGCCGCACGCGCTCACCGATATCTCCGACGGACTGCTGGCGGATCTCGGTCATATCGCCTCGGCATCGGGTGTGCGGATCGACCTCGACTCCGCGGCGCTGCGCGATCCGTTCCTGGAGACGATCGCGCGAGGACTGGATGCCGATGCGGCGCAATGGATTCTGGCGGGCGGTGAGGAACATGCCTTCGCCGCGGCGTGGCCGTGTGATGTCACGCTGCCGGTGGGCTGGCAGCGGATAGGACGCGTGTTCGCAGGTCACGGGGTCACCGTCGACGGCGCGGTGCGGCCGGGCAGTGGCGGCTGGGAATCATTCGGTGGGGCGGACTCTGCGGTGTCGGCCGAGCCACGATAGGTTGTGCGGTCATGGGCGGTAAACCATTGTCGGAAATCATGGACGCGGGCTGGGCGCGGGCGCTGGAACCGGTTGCCGGGCAGATCGCTTCCATGGGTGAGTTCCTGCGTGCGGAGAACGCCGAGGGCCGGGGTTACCTGCCCTCGGGCGACAATGTGCTACGTGCCTTCCAGCGACCGTTCGACGAGGTCCGCGTCCTCATCGTCGGCCAGGACCCCTACCCGACTCCCGGGCATGCCATGGGCTTGAGTTTCTCTGTCGCACCCGATGTTTCGCCGGTGCCGCGCAGCCTCGTCAATATCTTCGCCGAACTCGCCAAAGATCTCGGCCACCCGACCCCGTCCTGTGGCGATCTGAGCCCGTGGGCGGATCAGGGTGTGCTGTTGCTGAATCGCGTGCTCACCGTGCAGCCGGGACAGGCCGCGTCACATCGAGGTAAGGGCTGGGAGGCGGTGACCGAGCAGGCGATCCGCGCCCTCGTGGCCAGGGACGAGCCGCTGGTCGCGATTCTGTGGGGCCGTGACGCGTCGACGCTGAAGCCGACGCTCGCCGCCGCGGAAGTTCCTTTCATCGAATCCGCGCATCCATCGCCGCTGTCGGCCTCGCGCGGTTTCTTCGGTTCCCGGCCGTTCTCCCGGGTGAACGAATTGCTGGACGAATTGGGCGCCGAACCTGTCGACTGGCGCCTGCCATGACCATCCACCGCCCGGCACTCGCCTGGCCGCCCGACCGCTGTACCGAATACAACTGAGGAGCAGTCCCAATGCACAACCGAACCGTTCGCGGCGCACTGCGCGGCACCACCGCCACTCTTGCCCTGTGTGCCGCGCTCGCCGGTGGCACGGCCGCCGCCGGTGCGGCGCCGCTGGCGCTCGAGCCGGCCACCGATACCACCGCAACCCCGGTCGGCGAGGAATTCACCTCGACCGGCTCCTCCACCATCTCCTCCTCGGTGAACGCCAAGGTCACCTGCCTGTTCCAGAACACGTTCAGCGGTACCAAGCTGAACTGCTGAAATCCCGATCGGCGAGGCTCGCGCGGAACCGGACCCGGTACTGTGCGATCCTCAGATCGTGAGTAATGCGAACAATCTCCTCGAGCCGGTCCGCCTGCGACTGCGAGGTTCGGGTGGGATCGAGCTGGCCGGTGACCACTTCGGGCCGGTGGACGGTCGGCTCGTCGTCTTCCTGCACGGCGGTGGTCAGACCCGTCATTCCTGGAAGCTGACCGGTGCGAAACTGGCGGCGGCGGGGATGCGAGTCGTCACCCTTGACGCGCGCGGTCACGGTGACAGCGAATGGGCGAAGGACCGCGACTACCGTCGCCAAACCATGGTCGCCGACCTGATCGAGGTTCTCGGTCAGCTCGGTGCGACGCCGGAGAACCCCGCGGTGGTGGTCGGCGCGAGTATGGGCGGCATCACGGGACTGCTCAGCACCGCGGCGCCGGGCGGTGCGGCGATCGGCGCGCTCGTGCTGGTCGATATCGTCACCAGGCCGGAAACCGAGGGCGTGGAGCGCGTACTGGATTTCCTGAGCAAACACCGCGACGGTTTCGACACCGTGGCGGAGGCCGCCGACGCGGTCGCCGAGTACATGCCACACCGGCCACGGCCGAAGAATACCGACGGCCTGATGCGGAACCTGCGCGAGCGCGACGGCCGCTGGTACTGGCATTGGGATCCGGGCATGCTCTCCGACCGGGTGGAGGACGCCTCCCTGATGACCGATGTCATGGAGAGCGCCGCCCGTAAGCTGACGATCCCGGTGTTGCTGGTGCGCGGCATGCGCTCCGATGTCGTCAGCGCCGAGGGCGCGGCGGTGTTCAAGGAACTCGTGCCGCATACGCAGATCGCCGAGATCGGCGGAGCGGCACACACCGCGGCGGGTGACGACAACGACGCCTTCACCGAGGCGGTCACCGCCTTCGTACTGAGCACGCCGAGCTGAGCGCCCGTCGCCCACCCGCCCTCGATCGAATTCGGCGGGTGGGCAACGGTTTCGGTATCAGCCCAGACCGGAGTAGTCCGGCTTGCGCTTCTGCGCGAACGCGTCGACGCCTTCGCGACCCGCGGGGCTGGATGCCGCCGCCGCGATGGATTCCGTTTCGCTGTCGAGCTGTTCGCTCAGTGTGGCCGACTTCGATTGAACCAGTAGCTTTTTGATGCTGGCGTGGGTGGATCGCGGTCCGGCGGCGAGCGCGGCCGCCAGCTTCAGGGCCTCGGCGCGTACCTGATCGTCGGCGACCACGCGGCTGAGGATGCCGAGGCGCGCGGCTTCCTCGGCGTCGAGGATCGCGTCGGTCAGCAGGATTTCGCTCGCGCGTCCGGTACCGACGATGCGCGGCAGCAGCCAGGACATCCCCCCGTCGGGGCTCAGACCGATGCCGGGGTAGGCCGGACGCATCTTGGTCGACGAACCGCCGATGGCGATATCGGAGGCGAGCACCAGGCTCATCCCGGCGCCTGCCGCCCAGCCCTGGACGGCCGCCACCACGGGGACCGTGGTCGCGTCGAGTGCGCGGACGAATTCGTGCAGATCGGTGGCGAGGCCGTGGATGTGGGCGGAACGGTCCTCGGCCGCGGCGAACCCTCGGACGTCACCGCCCGCGCAGAAATTCGCGCCGGAACCGATGAGCAGGATCGCACCGGCATCGAATCCGGGCGCGCGGAGTGCTGCCGTCCCCGCGTTGATGCCCGCGAAATCCATCGAGGTGCCGTTCGCGGCGGTGGCAATGGTGATCTGGAGAACGCCGTCGACGTCGGTGACGTATTCGGTCTGCGCGGTGGAGGTCATAAACTCGCACCCTATCGTCCGCTCGGACACAGACCAATGGCGCGCTCACCGCGATCCGGGTCAGCGCTGGTCGCCCTCGCGTGCCGCGCGCACCATGCGCACCATCAGGGCGGGGGTGAAATCCTCGATCTTGTGAGCTCCGTCGAGTGCGAAACCGTGTTTGCGGTAGAAGGCCTGTGCGCGCGGATTCTCGGCGAAGACCCACAGCGAGCAGGAGACCCCCGGTGTGAGGGCGACGTCGATGAGATCGTCGGCCACCCCCGTCCCGTACCAGGGCGCGCGGATATACAGGGCATTGAGTTCGAGGTCCGCCGCGGGCGGTTCGTCCTTCGGCGACCCAGCGCTCGCGAATCCGATGACGATGCCGTCGGACAGGGCGATATGGGTGCTGCGCGGATACTTCACGCGCGTACGTTCCCACTGCGCGGCCCTGCGGTCGACATCGAAGGCATCGAGCAGGTGCCGAGGCACCAGACCGTCGTAGGCCTCGCGCCAGCACGCGATATGGCATTCGGCGAGGCCATGGGTGTGTTCGGCGGTCAGCGATTCTATGCGCCACCTACTCATCCGCGCCGACCTCGCGAACTCGTGAATACGAACAAGCCCCGGCACTCGTATCGAGTAGCGGGGCTTGTGGTCTTCGCCGTAGCTCGACCAGACGCGGACCGTGCGGAGAGTTGGACGACTCGCACGAGTTGCTCCGAGTCGAAGTCGAAACCGCCGGTCCGCTGGAAAAGTGACCGTGGCGAATCAGCCGCGGACGACCTTGCCGGCCTTCAGGCACGAGGTGCACACATTCATCCGGCGGGTGTTGCCGGGGGCAACCTGCGCACGAACGGTCTGGATATTCGGGTTCCAGCGACGGTTGGTACGCCGGTGCGAGTGCGAGACCGACTTCCCGAAGCCGGGGCCCTTGGCGCAGACGTCGCAGACGGCAGCCATAGTCGCGAACTCCTTCATGTCAAGTGGGGACCGCTGCGACGCGGCAGCATGTCCGGAAACAATGTCGTGATGTGCCCTGCCGACAGATGTCGGCCAGCGCAAACCGGGGAGGGCCGCGCGAGGCAACCCTGCAAGGGTAGCCAACGGTGCCCCGATCCGCCAAACCGGTGGTCGTGCGTACCGGCCGAGGCGACCCGGCATGGGCGAGAGTACTCGATCGGTGTCGCGACTCCAGTGTCGGGATAGCCCGCTAACCTGGCGGGGAGCGGGTGTGCGGGTGGCGACTGGGAGCGAGGTGACGGTGCGGGCAGAGCGGGACTCGATCGACGGCGCGGCACTGCTGCGCTGGGGGTGGACCTGTCTCGCGGGTCTGGAGCAGCGGCGCGAAGAGATCAACGCGCTGAACGTCTTCCCGATCGCCGATTCCGATACCGGAACCAACATGCTCGCCACCATGCGCGCGGCCGTGCAGGCCGCCCAGGCGCGGGCGGTGTCGCCGACGGGCCGCGAACAAGGCGCGGTGACCGAGGCAGCCGGGGATGTCGACACGCCGCCGGTCGACGCGATCGAGATCTCGGCGCACGAGGTCGCCGCGGCCATGGCGCGTGGAGCCACCCTCGGCGCCCGCGGCAATTCCGGGATCATCCTGTCGCAGGTCCTGCGCGGAATCGCCGAGGCGACAGCCGGCGGACCCCTCACCGCCGCCACCTTGGCCGACGCGTTGGAACGTGCGGGGGCGCTGGTGCGCGAGGCGCTCAGCGTGCCGGTGGAGGGAACCATCCTCACGGTGCTCGAATGCGCGGGCGCGAGCGCGGCGGCCCGCCGGGGGGCTTCGCTGGCCGAGGTCGCGCTCGCGGCGGCGGACGGCGCGGCCAAGGCGCTCGGGGATACCCCGTCCCAACTCGGTGTCCTGCGCGAGGCGGGTGTGGTGGACGCGGGCGCCCGCGGACTCGTCGTACTACTGGACGGGCTCGTCTCGGTGATCAGGGGCGAAGCGCCCGCCCGGCCCGATTACCTGCCCGGCGACCTCGAGGTCGGGCCGGGCGCGCGGTCCTCGCGCGGCGCGGATTCGGGGGCGGATGCGCCCGAGCCGCATTTCGAGGTGATGTACCTGCTCGCCGATACCGACGAGACCCGCGTCGCGGCGTTGCGTGATCGTCTCGGCGCACTGGGTGATTCGGTGGCGGTGGTCGGCGACGGCGCGGGATCGTGGTCGGCGCACGTGCACTGCGCGGACGCGGGCGCCGCCGTGGAGGCGGGCCTGGCGGCGGGGACGCTCGGTGCGATTCGCATCGAGAGTTTCGTCGTCACCGCGTCCATCGCCGAGGACGACTGCTCGCCGGAGGCTCGCCGCACGGTCGACGGTGGATATCCGGGCGCTCGGGATTCCGATGGCCGCGCCGTGGACGCGCCGGTGGATCGCGCTGTCCTCGCCGTCGCGGCGGGGGAGGGCGCCGCGGCGCTGTTCGAGGCCGCGGGCGCGGTGGTCCTCGGCGGTGACGATCCGATCACCGCCACCGCCCTGCTCACCGCCATCCGTCGGATGCCCAATCGGGAGGTGCTCGTGCTGCCCAACGGCGCGCTGCCCGCCCACGAACTGGTCGCGGTCGGAGTGGCGGCGCGTGATGCCCGCCGGGATGTGCTGATGCTGCCGAGCGGCTCGATGGTGCAGGGGCTGGCGGCGCTCGCCGTGCACGATCGGGGCAGGATCGCGGTGGACGACGCCTTCGCCATGTCCGAAGCCGCCGCCGCGACGCGGTGGGGTTCGCTGCGCGCTGCCGCCCATCGCGCCCTCACCATGGTCGGCACGTGCGATTCCGGTGACGGGCTCGGACTGGTCGGCAACGATGTGGTGCTGATCGAGCGCGATGTCCTCTCGGCGGGCCGGACGCTGTTGGATCGGATGCTCGGTCTAGGTGGAGAACTGGTCACCCTGCTGATGGGCGCCGGTGCGCCGGAGGGACTCGCCGGGGAGTTGGCCGCGCATATCGCGCGCGGATTTCCCGGAGTCGAGGTCACGGTGTATTCCGGTGGGCAGCAGGAGGATCTGGTGCAGATCGGGGTGGAATGACCCGCGCGCGGACGAAGGAATGAGGCATGGCGACACTCGGTGATCGGCTCGATCACATCCTCGGAGCGAAGGCGGCCGATTCACTGGCCGAAGCCTTCGATATGAATACGGTCGAGGATCTGCTGCGGCACTATCCGTTGCGCTACGCCACCCAGGGGCAACCGCTGACCGAGGAGGCCCCCGACGACGGGTCGCATATCACCGTCATCGGCCGGATCACCAAAACCGAACTCAAGCCGATGCGCAACCGGCGCGGCTCCCTGCTGAAGGTGATGCTCGATACCGGCGCTGGACGCCCGGTCGACGTGACATTCTTCAACGGCGACAAGGTGAAATACGTCGTCAAAGAGGGTCTGCGGGCGATGATGTCGGGCACGGTGAGCTACTGGCGGCCCGGCAGCTGGAATCTGTCGCACCCCGGCTATCTGATTCTGCCGGAGACCGAGGACGATTCGGTCGGCACCTTCACGAGGGTGCGCGGCGGCGGGGATCTGCGCGGACTCGCGGAGAGCGCGAAAGGTGCGGGGGGCGTGGACGTCTCGTTCATGGAACGCGAGTTCATCCCGGTCTATCCGGCGACGGCGAAGGTGCAGAGCTGGGATCTGCTCGCCTGCGTGCGTCAGGTGCTCGAACAACTCGATCCGATCGATGATCCGCTGCCCGAGCGGACCCGCGACGAACGCGCGTTGATGAAGATCTCGGACGCCCTGCGCTCGATTCATCTGCCCGAGAGCAAATCCGAGATCGACCAGGCCAGGGAGCGGCTGCGTTTCGACGAGGCGCTGGCGCTGCAGTTGGTGCTGGCCGAGCGCCGTCACGAAGTGGCGGGCCGGACCGCGCGACCGTGTCCACCGCGGACCGACGGTATCGCCGCCGCGTTCGAGAAGAAGTTGCCCTTCGAACTCACGGCCGGTCAGCAGCAGGTGATCGCGGAGATCTCCACCGATCTGTCCCGGGTGCAGCCGATGCACCGGCTGTTGCAGGGCGAAGTGGGTTCGGGAAAGACCATCGTCGCACTGCACGCGATGTTGCAGGTGGTCGACGCCGGTCAGCAGTGCGCGTTGCTCGCGCCGACGGAAGTGCTGGCCGCCCAGCACTATCGGTCGCTGCGCGCGATGCTCGGCGAACTCGCGACGGCGGGTGAACTGGGTGCGGCGGATCAGGCGACGAAGGTGGTGCTCGTCACCGGTTCCATGTCGGCCGCCACCAAGAAGGCGGCGCTACTCGACGCGGTGACAGGCGAGGCGGGCATCGTGATCGGCACCCACGCGCTCATCCAGGACGCGGTGGAATTCTTCGATCTGGGCATGGTGATCGTCGACGAACAGCACCGGTTCGGCGTTGAACAGCGCGATGCGTTGCGCGCCAAGGCGAAAACCGGCACGAGTCCGCATCTGCTGGTGATGACCGCCACCCCGATTCCGCGCACCATCGCGATGACGACACTCGGCGATCTGGAGACCTCGACCCTCACCCAGCTGCCCAGGGGACGATCCCCGATCACCTCCAAAGTCGTACCGCGCAAACAGCATCCGAATTGGGTCGACCGGGCGTGGGAGCGGATTCTCGAAGAGGTCGATGCGGGCAGGCAGGCCTACGTGGTCTGTTCGCGCATCGGCGACGACGAGGAGGACGGCGGCGCGAGCAAGGCGAAGGGTAAGGGCAAGTCGAAGGCGGCGCAGGAGAAGGAACCGCCGACCACGCAGGCCGCCCTCGAGGTTTTCGATATGTTGCGTACGGGCCCATTGGCGAGGGTGCGCGTCGGCCTGTTGCACGGCAGGTTGCCCTCGGACGAAAAAGATCACGTGATGCGCGCGTTCAACGACGCCGAGATCGATGTGCTGGTCTGCACCACAGTGGTCGAAGTCGGCGTCGACGTGCCCAATGCGACGGTCATGGTGATCGTCGACGCCGATCGCTTCGGTGTGAGCCAGCTGCACCAGCTGCGCGGGCGTATCGGCCGAGGCGAACATCCCGGCCTGTGCCTGCTGGTGACCGATGCCGCTCCCGGCGGTTCCGCCATGGCCAGGTTGACGGCCGTCGCCGCCACCACCGACGGATTCGAACTCTCGGTGCTCGATCTGCGCCAGCGGCGCGAGGGCGACGTCCTCGGGGCGGCCCAGTCCGGCACCGCTCGCTCGCTGCGTTTGCTCTCCCTGCTCGACGATCTGGAAATAATCACCGCAGCACAGGATTTCGCCCGCGAAGTGGTGCGCGAAGATCCCGGCCTGACACGGCATCCCGGGTTGGCGAGCATGATGCACGCCGCCGTCGATTCCGAACGGCTGGAGTACCTGGCCAAATCCTGAGCCGGACGGCCCTCCGGTGGGGACTGCCGGTCGGGTGAGTCAGCGAACGGCGCGCGGATACGGCAGATCGGTAGTGGTGTGCTCCGAGATGGCCAGCGGGCTGCCGATCTGCGGGAACGCGCGCTGTGCGCAGGATGGACGTTCGCACACCTTGCAGCCTGCGCCGATCGGCACGGCGGCGGCTGGATCGTCGAGCGGTAATCCGGTCGAGTAGACGAGCCGGTCGGCGTATTCGATATCGCAGCCGACCCCGATCGCGAAATTCTTTGTCGCGGTGCCGAATCCCCGTGGCGTCGGCACGGCGGTCCGCGCGATCCACAGATAGCGCCGTCCATCGGGCATGGACGCGATCTGGGTGAGTGTCCGGCCGGGATGCGCGAATGCCTCGTGCACCACCCACAGCGGGCAACTGCCGCCGACCCGGGAGAAATGGAATGCGGTGGCCGACTGGCGTTTGGAGATATTGCCCGCGCGATCGGTGCGGATCAGGAAGAACGGCACCCCGCGCTGTCCCTGGCGCTGCAGGGTGCTCAGCCGGTGGCAGATAGTCTCGAAGCCGACCTCGAAACGCAGGCTGAGCAGGTCGATGTCGTAGCGAAGTTCCTCGGCCGAGCGCAGGAAACGACCGTAGGGCAGTACCAGCGCCCCCGCGAAGTAGTTGGCGAGGCCGATCCTGGCCAGTGTGCGCGATTCCCCGGCGAGCGAGGGAGTTTCGTCGAGGACCACGTCGAGATCGTTGCCGTAGAGCAGGAATCCGAGTGTCGCCGCGATCTGGAATGCCCGCTGACCGGGACGCAGCCGTCGCGCCAGGGTCAAGGTCCGGCTGTCGGCGTCGTAGTGCCGCTTCGGAATCGACGGGTCGGCGCCGTCGCCGCGTACCAGCACGGTCACGCCCGCGCGTTCCTCGGCGATGCGCGCCAATTGACGATCCAGTGAGCCGATGGTGAGACCGCATTCATCGAACAGCTGCTCGGCGGCAAGATCCAGATGCGGGATGTGGTTGTGATGGTCGTAGAAGAAGTCCCGGACGTCCTCGTACGGCATCGGAACGCCGGGTGCGCCCGACGGAGCGGAGACCCTGGAGGAGAACAGATCGAGCTGATCGGTGGCTGCCCGTAGCCGCCGGTGCATCGCGACGAGGATACGGGCGACCTCCGGTTGCCGCGTCGCGAGTTCCTCCACCTCGGTCAACGGGGCGCTGTCGCCGCCCGCCGCATCGATGAGCACCTCGTGCAGGTCCGAGACCAGTCGCACGTCAGAATCGGCGGCGAAGAATTGCACGTCGAGATCGAAAGTGGAATTGAGTTTCAGCAACACCGGAATGGTGAGCGGTCGCTGATCGCGCTCGAGCTGATTCAGGTAGCTGGGCGATAGGTCGAGCGATTTCGCGAGTGCCGCCTGGGTCATCCGTCTTTCCTCGCGCAGTCGCCGTAGCCGGGCGCCCGCGTACATCTTGCGCACGGCCGAATCCTAACCGCGGCCTTCGCAACCATCGCACGAAACGGCGTTCTCGCCCACAAGAATCTGCTCTTGCACGGGGTTTTGGGACAGCTCGGCCCTGCGTAACCTGCGAAGGGGTGAGGCCACACCCCACCGAACCGCAGGATGCGCGAAGACCCACATATTACGCGCGGGCACGGTCCGCCGAGACGTTTCGGACGCTCGGGGCCGGGGTAGTAGTCGGGCGGAGTGAAGACTGTTTTCTCGGCGCGACGGACCCGAAAGTGGGTGCGGGCGAACTCGATCAGCTGATGTTCACCGTGGCGCCCGTGGTATCGGACCGGGCACCGGAGGCTCGTGAGGGGATCTTCTGATGTCCGGTCCACCGCCACCGCCCCGCCACCGCCCCGCCACCGCCCCGGCACCGCCACCGCCCCGGCACCGCCGCCGCCCCGGCACCGCCACCGTCGTGCCCGCCGCCCGGTCGAATCGTCGCCGCGGACTCGCCTTTCGGCGCGGTGGGAAATCTTTCGCTGATCGTGGGAACCGGATCGGACGGTCGCGCGTCGAAGAGGGGGAATGAGCAAGATCGACGTGCGAGGAGGGGTGACGGATGGATCGTTGTTCGAGTCACATGTCGTGGCGGCGCGGGATCGATGCCCGTGCGTTCGATGCCCGTGGTTTCGATACCTGTGGTTTCGATGCCAAGGCACGGGTTCGGCCCGCGTTGCGCGCCGGCGAAGCCTGCGAGACCTACACCTCGCCGCGCTGGCCGAAGCCGCGCCCGAAGCCGCAGGCGGAATGACGCGGGCGCGGGCCGTGCACCGGTGACCGGCTCCGCGTGACGTCATGCGCGCGGAGTCGGTTCCGAACAGCGGATGAGGCGTGGGTCGGCCGCGACCATAGTGCGCGGCGATTCCCTCGAAGGCATCGGTGTCGGTGTTGGTGTCGGTGTCGCGGGCGGAGGCGAGATCTCGGTCGAGCGGATCGGTGATAACCGTCACACGCGCGGCAGTCGCCGAGGAGTACGGCGGCGTCGAGTACCCGGTCGTTGCGGGGGAAGGCACCCATCGGCGCCGAATCCATTCCGGCCGCGAGCAATTCGGTGAATCGGGCGCGGCGCGGCTGCCGGGCGACGGCGTGCAATCACTCGGCGTTCATACGCCCGGCGTAGGTCGGCATGTGCAAAGAGCTCGCCGACGCGGCGGCACGCGAGCGGTGTCCAGCTACGACGGAGCGATTCCGGTGAGCTAATTCGCAGCGCCGGGCCCCGCGCTCATCGTCGCAGCATGTGACCGCCGGATGAACACAACTTCGCAACCGTGCTAGTTCTGTTGTGAAGATTTCTGCGAAGGGCACTTCGTGTCGGCAGCCGTTCGTGAGCCGGGTACCTTAGGCCAATGTTCTCGAAAGTCTTGGTTGCCAATCGTGGCGAGATCGCCATCCGTGCCTTTCGCGCGGCCTACGAACTCGGCATCGGGACCGTCGCCGTTTTCCCGTACGAGGACCGCAACTCGGTTCATCGGTTGAAGGCGGCGGAGTCCTACCAGATCGGGGAGAAGGGTCATCCGGTCCGGGCCTATCTGTCGATCGAGGCGATCATCGATGCGGCCAAGAGCGCGGGTGCGGACGCCGTCTATCCGGGATACGGGTTCCTGTCGGAGAATCCGGATCTGGCCGCGGCCTGCGCCCGGGAGGGCATCACCTTCATCGGCCCCTCGGCGGAGGTGCTGGAGTTGGCGGGTAACAAGGCCCGCGCGATCGAGGCGGCCAAGGCGGCGGGGCTGCCGGTCCTCGCGTCGAGTGCGCCCTCGGCGGATGTGGAGGAATTGCTGGCCGCGTCGAGCGAACTGGAGTACCCGATCTTCGTGAAGGCGGTTGCCGGTGGCGGCGGTCGCGGGATGCGCCGGGTGGCCGAGCCGGCGCAATTGCGTGAATCCATCGAGGCGGCCTCGCGGGAGGCGGAGTCGGCGTTCGGTGATCCGACGGTGTTCCTCGAACAGGCGGTGGTGAATCCGCGCCATATCGAGGTGCAGATCCTGGCCGACCAGCACGGTGATGTGATGCATCTGTTCGAGCGGGATTGCTCGGTGCAGCGTCGTCATCAGAAGGTGATCGAGCTGGCGCCCGCGCCGAATCTGGATCCGGCGCTGCGCGAGCGGATCTGCGCGGACGCGGTGGCCTTCGCGCGCCGGATCGGGTACAGCTGCGCGGGCACGGTGGAATTCCTGCTCGACGAACGCGGCAATCACGTGTTCATCGAGATGAATCCGCGGATCCAGGTCGAGCACACGGTGACCGAGGAGATCACCGATGTGGACCTGGTGCAGTCCCAGTTGCGGATCGCCGCGGGGGAGAGCCTGTCGGATCTCGGGCTGAGTCAGGACACCGTGACGATCAGGGGTGCGGCGTTGCAGTGCCGGATCACCACCGAGGATCCGGCCAACGGCTTCCGCCCCGATACCGGGCGCATCACCGCCTACCGCACCCCCGGCGGCGCGGGTATCCGCCTCGACGGCGGCGCGAACCTCGGCGCGGAGATCGGCGCCTACTTCGACTCCATGCTCGTCAAGCTGACCTGTCGCGGTCGTGATTTCGAGGCGGCGGTCGCACGGGCCGCGCGCGCGCTCGCCGAATTCCGTATTCGCGGCGTGACCACCAATATTCCCTTCCTCCAGGCTGTCCTGGAGGATCCGGATTTCCGCGCGGGCCGGGTCACCACGTCGTTCATCGATGAGCGTCCGCAATTGCTGACTCTGCGCGGTTCGGCGGACCGGGGTACCAAGATCCTGACCTACCTGGCCGATGTCACGGTGAACAAGCCGCACGGTGAGCGGCCGACCACGGTGTACCCGCACGACAAACTGCCCGCGATCGACCTGAATATCGCGCCGCCGGATGGTTCTCGGCAACGGCTGCTCGCGTTGGGGCCGGACGGTTTCGCGCGGGCGCTGCGTGAGCAGAAGGCGGTCGGTGTCACCGACACCACTTTCCGTGACGCGCATCAGTCGTTGTTGGCGACGCGGGTGCGGACCAATGGATTGTTGGGTGTCGCGGGGCATGTCGCGCGGCTGACCCCGGAACTGTTGTCGATCGAGGCGTGGGGTGGGGCGACCTACGACGTGGGGTTGCGGTTCCTGTTCGAGGATCCGTGGGAGCGGTTGGCCGCGCTGCGGGAAGCGGTGCCGAATATCTGTTTGCAGATGCTGCTGCGTGGCCGTAACACCGTCGGCTACACCCCGTACCCGGAGAAGGTGACCCGCGCGTTCGTCTCCGAGGCCGCGGCGACCGGGATCGATATCTTCCGGATCTTCGACGCGCTCAACAATGTCGATCAGATGCGTCCAGCCATCGACGCGGTCCGTGAGACCGGCACCACCGTCGCCGAAGTCGCGCTGAGCTACACCGGTGATCTGTCGAACCCGAACGAGAACCTCTACACCCTCGACTACTACCTGAAGCTGGCCGAGCAGATCGTCGACGCGGGCGCGCACGTGCTGGCGATCAAGGACATGGCCGGGCTGCTGCGCGCCCCCGCCGCCGCGACCCTGGTCACGGCGTTGCGCAGCAATTTCGATCTGCCGGTGCACGTGCACACCCACGACACCCCCGGTGGGCAGTTGGCGACGTATCTGGCGGCGTGGCAGGCCGGTGCCGACGCCGTCGACGGCGCGAGTGCGGCGATGGCGGGTACCACGAGTCAGCCCGCGCTCTCGGCGATCGTGGCCGCCGCGGCGCACAGCGAATTCGATACGGGTCTGAATCTGCAGAACGTGTGCGATCTGGAGCCGTACTGGGAAGCGTTGCGCAAGGTCTACGCCCCGTTCGAATCCGGGTTGCCCGCCCCCACGGGCCGGGTCTACACCCACGAGATCCCCGGTGGGCAGCTGTCGAACCTGCGTCAGCAGGCCATCGCGCTCGGGCTCGGGGACCGCTTCGAGGAAGTCGAAGCCAAATACGCTGCCGCCGACCGCCTGCTCGGGCGTCTTGTCAAGGTGACCCCCTCCTCGAAGGTGGTGGGCGATCTGGCGTTGGCGCTGGTCGGCACGGGTGTCGATATCGAGGATTTCGCCGCCGACCCGGGCCGCTACGACATCCCGGACTCGGTCATCGGATTCCTGCGCGGCGAGTTGGGGACCCCGCCCGGTGGCTGGCCCGAACCCTTCCGCAGCCGCGCGCTGGCCGGACGCGGACCGGCCAAACCCGAAACCCCGCTCACCCCGGCCGACGAAGCCGGACTCGCGGGAAGCTCGCAACAGCGTCGCGCCACCCTGAACCGGCTGCTGTTTCCCGGGCCGACCGCGGAATTCCTCGCCCACCGCGAGAAGTACGGCAACACCATGGGGTTGTCGGCCAACCAGTTCTTCTACGGCCTGCGCCGCGGCGAGGAACACCGGGTGCAGTTGGAGAAGGGCGTCGCCCTGCTCATCGGTCTCGAGGCGATCTCCGAGCCCGACGAGCGCGGCATGCGCACCGTCATGTGCATCATGAACGGGCAGTTGCGCCCGGTCGCGGTCCGTGACCGTTCCATCGCCAGTGAGGTCCCGGCCGCGGAGAAGGCCGACAAGTCCGATCCCGGTCATATCGCGGCCCCGTTCGCGGGCGTGGTGACTCTGTCGGTGTCCAAGGGCGACGCCATCAGCGCGGGCGACACCATCGGCACCATCGAGGCCATGAAGATGGAAGCGGCGATCACCGCACCGCGAGCGGGCACGGTATCGCGCGTCGCGATCGGCAAGGTCCAGCAAGTCGAGGGCGGCGACCTGCTGGTCGAACTCTCGGTACTCGAGTCCGCGAGCGAATGACGCGGATCGTCGCCGGTTCGGCGGGCGGGCGGCGTCTCCGGGTGCCGCCCGCGGGGACCAGGCCAACCTCCGACCGGGTGCGTGAGGCGCTGTTCAGCGCGCTCGACGCCAGGATCGATTTCGACGGAGCCAGGGTGCTCGACCTGTACGCGGGGTCGGGTGCGCTCGGTCTGGAGGCGCTGTCGCGCGGGGCCGCGCGGGCACTGCTCGTCGAATCCGACCGCAAGGCCGCAGCGATCGTGCGCGGCAATATCGCGGATCTCGGCCTGCCCGGCGCGGAGTTGCGGGTCGGCGCGGTCGCGGCCGTCCTCCAACAGGGTGGCGCGGAGCCGTTCGATCTGGTGATGTCCGATCCGCCGTACGAGGTGGACACCGACGCGGTGATCGCCGACCTGCGGGCCCTCGCCGCACGTGATTGGCTGGCGACGGGAGCGGTGGTCGTCGTCGAGCGTTCGGTTCGTTCGCCCGAGATCGTCTGGCCCACCGGCTATATCCCGTCGAAGGTGCGCAAATACGGCGAGACGAGGATCGAACTCGCCGAATACGATCCGGCGATCTGAGCGACACGGATCTGTCGGTGGCCGCGGGTACCGTGACCGCGTGAACCGCACCGACCGGTTATACGCCATCGTCGAAGAACTCAGGGCGATCTCGCCGCGCCTGCGCACCGCACGCGAATTGGCACAGCGCTACGAGGTCAGCGTGCGCACGATCGAACGGGATATCTCCGCGCTCCAGCAGGCCGGTATCCCCGTCTACGCCGACATCGGCAGGCGCGGCGGCTACGCGCTGGAGAAGAGTATGTCGCTGCCCCCGCTCAACTTCACCCCGGCCGAGGCCGTCGCGCTGGCGGTCGCTCTCGACGGCAGCCGGGGCACGCCCTTCGCGGACGCCGGGCACAGCGCGCTGCGCAAAATCCTGGCCGTGATGCCCGAACGCAATGCCGAGGCCGCGCGCGATCTCGCCACCCGCGTCCGGCGGCTCGAACGGCCGGACGAGCCACGCGCCGAACAGATTCCGGCGGTGATTGAACACGCCATCGAAGTCGGGCGGGTGCTGCGGATCGACTATATGGACCGGTTCGAGGCGCATAGCGTCCGCGAGGTCGAGCCGATGGCGTTCGTCAACGGCGTCAACGGCTGGTATCTCGTCGCCTGGTGCAGGTTGCGGGACAACTCCCGCTGCTTCCGCCTCGACCGCATCCGTACCGTGACGATGACGGACCTGCCGTTCCCCCGCAGATGTTTCGAGACGAGTGTGTCCGGCCCGCCCGATCTGGTGCTCAGGTCCGTCGGATTCTGAAGGCGCCGAATCGATGTCGAAACACCGACATAGGGTTGTCGCCGCGCCGGGAGATCGTGATCGGGCACAGCACGATCCACGAACTCCCGGAGGAGAGAGATGACGATACCGGCGGAAAACACGGTGGCCTGGTTCCAGATCGGCAGCGATAAGCCCGCCGAGGTCGAGAAGTTCTACGGCGATCTGTTCGGCTGGAATTTCACCCCCGACCCCGACAGCGCAGGGTACGACCTCATCGGCTATCCCGGCGGCCAGGCCCCGAGCGGTGGTGTGGCGCACTCCCCGGACGCGAGCGGCAATCACGCCACCTTCTTCGTCCTCGTCCGCGACGTCGCCGCCACGGTCGCCGCCGCGGAGGGTTTCGGCGGCAAAGTTCTCGTCCCGCCGATCACCTCGGAGAACGGGCTGGTCTTCGCCCATATCCTCGACCCGTCCGGCAATAATTTCGGCATCTTCACCCCCGCCCCGTAGCGGGCGAGGGGCGCGGGGGATCGGGTGGCGGCGCGCGACTGTCGCGCCGCCACCCGCAACCCGTCGTCCTCGGAAGTTGGCAGGCGCGGTGCGACTGCTACCGTCGGCCCATGGCTGGAGCACTGTGCCCCGGGTCCTTCGATCCGGTGACCAACGGACATATCGACGTATTCGCCAGGGCGTCGGCACAATTCGACGAGGTCGTGGTGACCGTCATGATCAACCCCAAGAAGCAGGGGATGTTCAGTGTCGAGGAGCGGATGGAGATGTTGCGCGAGGCGACATCGCATCTGCCGAATCTGCGAGTGGCGTCCTGGCAGGGCCTGCTCGTGGATTTCGCGCGCGAGCAGGGGATCGGCGCGATCATCAAGGGCCTGCGCGATGCCGGTGACTTCGGCTACGAACTACAGATGGCGCAGATGAACAAGAAGCTCTCCGGTGTGGATACCTTCTTCATCGCCACCAATCCGGCGTTCAGTTACCTGTCCAGCTCCCTTGTCAAAGAAGTCGCGTCCTACGGTGGCGATGTCAGCGATATGCTGCCGCCTCTCGTGCACAAGCGGCTGCTGTCCCGGCTCGCCGAACGCGACAAGGGTTAGCGGATCGGGGTTCAGAAGACGAGGCCGCGCAGGGCGAGGAAGCGCATGCCGCCGACCACCGCGGTGATGGCGAGCACGGCCGCCGCCTGCATGCTGTCGCCGAGACTCGGAGTCCACAGTTCCAGGCAGGCCAGTCCAGCGGTCGAGATGCCGAGGCCGACCAGCGCCAAGCCGCCGCCCTCCCACTGCGCGGTGAACCAGCCGACTCGACCGGCCGCCTGGAAGGTGAGCTGGCGGTGCAGTTCGTTGGCGATGACGGTGCTCACGATCGAACCGGCTACATTGGCGAGTAGCGGACCGACGCCGTGTAGCGCGAAGAACAGCAGCACATAGGTGATATTGCTGGATCCGCCGACCAACGCGAACCGGATCAGCTGGGCAAACGCACGGTCACCGCGCAGATAGCCGGCGACCCGACCGATGCGGCGGCGCACCGGCGCCGTGTCCATGACCGGGTACGGCCCCACCCACGGGGTGTATATCCCGGCGGGCAGCACGGGCGTCCGCGGTACTTCCAGAACGGTCATGGTCTATCCGATCCACACTGTGCCTTCGATGGGAACAACGGCGATGGTCATCGCTCTCCTTCCCACCACCGGCTGTCCCGCTCGTCGTGCCCGTTCAGGATGGACTGAGCGACGCGAACTGGTCAATCGGTATATGCGAAGGGTTGATCCGACCGTCGGCCTCCTCTCAGTCCCACGGTTCCGGTCGGGGCCTGCATTTGTCTTATGAAGATCTTGTTCTGATCCACACGGATAAAAATGTAACACGAAGCGGAGAAGGTCTCTCCACTTGATTTTGTGTGGTCTGCGAGACACTGGGTACGACACACCGGAAAACGACTCGGCGTCGGCGGTGATGAGGGGCACACTGGGCTCGGCGGAGAGTTTCGCCCGAAGGTCTGTACGAGAGCGGGGTAGTCAGCATGTATCGCGTATTCGAAGCGCTGGACGAGTTGGTGGCCATCGTCGAGGAGGCGCGTGGTATCCCGCCGACCCGCAGTTGCATCGTGCCGCGAGGTGATGTGCTCGAACTGCTCGACGACGTACGCGACGCGCTGCCGGGTGAGCTGGACGACGCCCAGGATGTCCTCGACCATCGCGACAAAATCGTCTCCGACGCCCGCGGCGCCGCCGAATCCACCGTGGCCGGCGCCAACGACCAGGCCGAGCGGACCATCGGCTCGGCGCGCGACGAGGCCGACCGGATCCTGGCCGACGCCAAGGCCCATGCCGATCGCATGGTCGCCGAGGCGAGCGCGCACGCCGATCACCTGGTGAATACCGCCCAGGCCGAAGCCGATCGCATCGTCGCCGACGGCAATGCCGAATTCGAGGCCGTCACCGGGCGAGCGGGCGTCGAGGCCGATCGCATGATCGAGGCGGGCAAGGCGTCGTTCGAGCGGTCGGTCGCCGAGGGCAAGGCCGAACAGGCCCGCCTGGTGGCGCAGACCGAGGTCGTCCGGGCCGCCCATGCCGAATCCGCGCGTCTCATCGACGGCGCCCAGGCCGAGGCGGACCGGATGCGCGACGAATGCGACCACTACATCGACTCGACGCTGGCCGACCTCGAGGAGACGCTCAACACCACCCTGCGCACGGTGGGCCGGGGCAGGCATCAGCTGCGCTCCGGGACGGGCGCACCCGACTACGCGGCCGATTATCGCCGGTAGTCGTCGCGGGCGTTTTGATTCGCCCGGTGCACCTCGCGTATTGTCGAGTGGTTGCCCATACCACTTCGATCGTGAGTGAGTTCGTGATGTCCGCCGGTTCCGGTTCCACATCGCGTTCGCACGCGGCCAAGCGCCGCGAGCCGGACGCGGCCTTCGTGCTGGATGTGCGCAGCCTCGGTCGGCGTCCCGGCACCATGAAAGAGCTGCGCCGCACGGTGGTCACCGCCGAGCGGCTCGGTCTGGAGATGATCGCGGTGCCCGCGGGCACCGAGGTGGAACTCGATCTGCGGCTGCAGGCGGTATCCGAGGGCGTGCTCGTGACAGGAACGGTCCGCGCGCCGACGGCGGGGGAGTGTTCGCGCTGTCTCGAACCGTTCACGGATTCGCAGGAGCTGTACCTCACCGAACTGTTCGCCTACCCGGACAGCGCCACCGAGCAGACCACCGAGGACGACGAGGTCCACCGCCTCGTCGACGACACCATCGATCTCGAACCGGTGATCATCGATCAGCTCGGCCTCGAACTGCCGTTGCAGCCGCTGTGCACCCCGGATTGCGCCGGGCTGTGCCCGGAATGCGGTGTCCGGATGGCGATTGCGGGTTCCGATCACGGGCATGAGATACTTGACCCTCGCTGGGCCGGGCTGGCGAATTTCGCCGCCGAATCGCCCGGTAGCGCCGCCCCTGATGCGGGCGCGGCCGACCCGGACCACTGAGAAGCAAGACCAGTCAGCCGCCGTGGCAAACGATGCCATGGCATGCACACAGGACAGAGGAGAAGTAGTCGTGGCCGTTCCCAAGCGCCGGATGTCCCGTTCCAACACCAGGTCGCGGCGCAGCCAGTGGAAGGCCACCGCGCCGACCCTGATCACCTGCCCGAACCGCGCGTGCGGTGAGAAGACGCTGCCGCATATCGCCTGCCCGTCCTGCGGCACCTACAAGGGCCGTCAGGTCACCTCCGCTGTCTGACAGTTCGATCTGTCGTATCGACGTGACGGTCAGCAAAGACGTAGCCGGTTCGGCCGGTGAACACGCGAGCCTACTCGAGGCGCTCGGTGTCGAGGTGGGACCGGATCTGCTGCGGCTCGCGCTGACACACCGGTCCTACGCCTACGAGAACGGCGGGCTGCCGACCAACGAGCGCCTGGAATTCCTGGGCGACTCGGTGCTCGGCCTGAGCATCACCGAACGGCTGTATCACGAGCACCCGGAGAAGTCCGAGGGTGAGCTCGCGAAGTTGCGCGCCAGCGTGGTCAATATGCACGCGCTGGCCGAGGTGGCGCGCGGTCTCGGCGAGGGCGGTCTCGGCGTGCATCTGCTGCTCGGCAAGGGCGAAGAGCTCACCGGCGGCCGTGACAAGCCGAGCATCCTCGCCGACGGTATGGAGTCGCTGCTCGGCGCCGTGCACCTCGAGCACGGTATCGGCGTGGCGCGCGAGGTGGTGCTGCGCCTGTTCGCCGATCTGCTCGAGCGCGGTCCTCGGATGGGCGCGGGCCTGGACTGGAAAACGAGCCTGCAGGAGCTCACCGCCGAGCGCGGTATCGGTGTGCCCAGTTACGAGATCACCTCGACGGGCCCCGATCACGACAAGGAATTCACCGCGACGACGGTGATCGGCGGCGCCCACTACGGGCAGGGCGTCGGCCGTTCCAAGAAGGAAGCCGAGCAGAAGGCGGCGGGCGCCGCCTATCGGGCATTGACCGCAGACGCCTGACGTGCCAGAACTTCCCGAGGTCGAGGTGGTTCGGCGCGGACTCGCCGAACATGTGGTCGGTCGCACCGTGGAATCGGTGACGGTGACCCATCCCCGGTCGGTACGCCGTCACCTCGAGGGCGCCGCGGATCTCGCCGCCCGACTGACCGGGCGGCGAGTGGAATCCGCACAGCGGCGCGGCAAATACCTGTGGCTCACCTTCGACGAATCGGATACCGCGCTCGTCGTGCATCTGGGCATGAGCGGGCAGATGCTGGTCCAGCCCGCCGCCGCCCCGCTGGAGAAACACGCGCATATCCGAGCCGCCCTGCACGACGGCGCGGAACTGCGTTTCGTCGACCAGCGCACCTTCGGCGGCTGGGCGCTGGCCCCCTTGGTCGAGGTAGGCGGATCGCTGCTGCCCGAACCGGTCGCCCATATCGCTCGCGATCCCCTGGATCCGCGTTTCGATCGGGAAGCCGCCGTGGCCGCGCTGCGGGCCAAACAGACCGAGATCAAGCGGGTGCTGCTCGATCAGACGGTGATCTCGGGGGTCGGCAATATCTACGCCGACGAGTCGCTGTGGCGCGCGCGCATTCACGGCAACCGGCTCGCGTCCGGTCTGACGCGCCCCGTACTGCGCACCCTGCTCGCCGAGGTCCACGCCGTGATGAGTGACGCACTGGAAGCGGGCGGCACCTCCTTCGACGCCCTCTACGTGAACGTCAACGGGCAATCCGGCTATTTCGAGAGGTCGCTGGCTGTTTACGGCCGCGAGGACGAACCGTGCCGCCGCTGTGGCGCGCCGATCGTTCGCGAGCGCTTCATGAACCGTTCGTCCTACTCGTGCCCGCGTTGCCAGCGGAAGCCTCACCAACGCTGAGCCGAGCGAGCTACCGTTTCCTCATGCGGTCCGGGATACGGGTCCGGTCGTTGGAGGAAGGATTTATGCGCAAGCTCACCTATTACGTCGCATCCACGATCGATGGATTCATCGCCACCGAGGAGGGGTCGGTCGACTTCTTCCCGGTCGGCGGCGACCACGGTCCGGCGATCACCGCGCAGTATCCCGAGACGCTGCCGACCAAGGTGCGGGAGGCGCGGGGTATCACCAAGCGCAACGCCAGTTTCGACACGGTGCTGATGGGACGAAAAACTCACGATTTCGGAGTGCGAACCGGGACGTCGAGCCCGTATGCGCACCTGCGGCAATTCGTGGTCTCCACGACGTTGCCGGAGAGTCCGGATCCCGCGGTCGAAATCATTGCGCGCGATCCGCTGGGCAAGGTCCGCGAACTCAAACGCGAGCCCGGTCTCGGAATCTGGTTGTGCGGTGGCGGGGAGTTGGCCCAGGAGTTGCTGCCCGAAATCGATCAGATCTTCCTCAAGCTGTATCCGATCGTGCTCGGCCGCGGCAGGTCGCTGTTCGGCGCCGGCCCCCGGCTGCCCGAGGCCGCCCGATACCGGGTGATCACCAGTCGGGTCTTCGAGGACGGAGTGGCCTTCATCAAATACAGCAAGGTGCGATAGGCGCGGTGGCCGAACCGAATTCGTCAGCCGAACCGGGCCCTGCCGTGACGGAGGGCCCGGTCGAAGCGCTGCGCGAAATCGGTTTCTGGCTGGAACGCGCACGTGCGCAGACTCACCGGGTGAAAGCCTATCGGCGGGCCGCCGATATCGTGGCCGACCTGTCCGAGGATGAACGCGCCGCGTACCGCGCCGCGCGCAGCTGGCAGGAGATCGCGGGTATCGGGCCCAAGACCGCCGCTGTCATCGAACAGGCGTATTCCGGTGCGACACCTGCGTATCTGTCCGAATTGCGTGGGGCCGCCGCACCCATCGGCCCCGCGGGGAAACCGCTGCGCGCCGCGCTGCGCGGGGATCTGCACACCCATTCGGACTGGTCCGACGGCGGCAGTCCGATCGAGGAGATGATGGGTGTCGCCGCCGCGCTCGGTCACGAATACTGTGCGCTGACCGATCATTCGCCGCGGTTGACGGTCGCCAACGGTCTATCCGCCGATCGGCTGCGCCGCCAATTGGACGTGGTGGCCGAACTCAACGAGCGGGTCGCACCGTTGCGTATCCTCACCGGCATCGAGGTGGACATCCTCGACGACGGCGCACTCGACCAGCGGTCGGATCTGCTGGCCGAGCTGGATATCGTGGTTGCCAGCGTGCATTCGCATCTGCGGGCCGAGGCCGATGTGATGACCAAGCGCATGGTGTACGCGGTCGCGAATCCGAATGTGGATATCCTCGGGCATTGCACCGGCCGCCTGGTGGAAGGCGGTCGCGGGATACGGCCCGAATCGAGTTTCGACGCCGAAGTGGTGTTCGAGGCGTGCAGGCAGTACGGGACCGCGGTCGAGGTCAACAGTCGCCCCGAGCGGCGTGATCCGCCCTCGCGGCTCATTCGGCTCGCCGTCGAGATGGGCTGCTGTTTCGCCATCGATACCGACGCGCACGCGCCGGGACAGCTGGATTGGCAGGGCTACGGATGCGAGCGCGCGCTGGCGAACGGCGTCGCGCCCGATCGGGTCGTCAACACCTGGCCGGTGCAGCAGTTGCTGGCCTGGACTCGTACCACCGAGGCCGGTTGACTGCCGGTGAACAGTCCTCGAATATTCGCCCCGGTATCGGGCGAGTAGTCGAATTCGCTCGAAAATGGTTGGCACCCGGCGGTAGTCGAGGTGGGCTGTGCGCGGCCAGAAGACGCAGGGGAGGGGTTCATCGGTGGGGGATTTTCCGGTCGACACGGTACTGGCGCTCATCGGTATCGCGGTGCCGGTCGCAGCATTCCTCTGGGAGTTCATTCTCGTCGGGCGGCGCAGGCTCGGCTACCGGGTGCAGATGGACACGCCGGTCACCGGCGAGGTCGAGGCGGTCTTCCCCGGGGTGCTGACCCAGTTGCGTCGTGACGCGGGGGCGCAGTTGCGCGATCTGTCGATCGTGCTGGTTCGTATCGAGAACAGCGGGACCTCGACGATCGAAACGTCCGACTATCTGGCTCCGGTGCCCCGGGTCGGTTTACATCTGCGCTTCCCGCAGCGCCGCGTTGTCGGCATGGCGGTGACCGAACTCAGCGATCAGGATCTGGCCGATACCCTCGGCCCCAATTCCGGTATCGGCGTCCGGGAGGACACCGGCGGGCATATCGGGGTGATCGACCTGCCCAAGGTGCCGCTGAATCGCGGGGATCACTACAAGGTGCTCGCGATCCTGCAACGCTCCGAGGGCAACGGCGAATATCCGGCCCCGGTGCTGCTCGGCGGGATCAAACGCGGGCGCGTCACCGAGACCAGGAGCCGCACCGGGGTGTCGCGGGTGATGCTGGCGCTCATCGCGTTCCTGGTGCTGGTGATCGTGGTGCAATTCGTCGTCGCGATGGTCGAGCCCGAGCCGAATCCCCTGGACTGTGCCACCGGAAAACTGACCGTCGTCGGCTCCTCCGCCTTCGAACCCGTCATTCGCGATGCCGCAGCCCAGTACGGGAAACGTTGTACCGGAGCGGAATTCGCCTTCGACTTCGCGGGAACCGAACGGGGACTGGACCGGGTGACCGAGGCGGGCGTCGATCCGGGGCTGCTGACCATCAGCGACGGGGCCAAGGGCGAAGGGTATCCGGCGCTGCGCGCGCGCCCGCTGTCGCTGTCGCTGTTCACCGTGATCGTGCACAAGGATCTCGGCATCACCGACCTCAGCGCGGCGCAGGTCGACGATCTGTTCCAGGGCAGGATCACCCGGTGGAGTCAGATCGGCGGCCCCGACCGCCCGGTGGTGCTGGTGAACCGCACCCCTGGATCGGGTACCCGTACGATATTCGAGCGCCGACTACTCGGCGGCGGGCAACCCGAACGCCCGCACCAGAGTTGTACGGCGATCAAGGACACCGCGGGCACGTCGTGCGATGTGCCGGTGACCAGGGATATGCACAAGGCGGTCGCCGAGATTCCCGGAGCCATCGGCTACAGCGAACTCTCCGAGGCCCGCAAGGCCGATATGCGGATCGTCACCATCGACGGGGTGGCCGCCGACAGGCAGCGGGCCATCGACCGGTCGTACCCGTTCTGGGGGGTCGAATACGCCTACAGCAACGGTGACCTGCCCGCCGAATCCCTCGCCGCGAGTTTCCTGCACTATCTGACCGCCGATATCGGCGCGGAGGTGCTGCGTTCACACGGGAACGAGCCGTGCGCCAGTCCCCTGATCGAGCCGGGACGGTGCGATCCGTCCCGGTGACGCCGCGTTCTCGGCGACAGGGGACCGCCGCCGCCGTGCCGATCTGTCGGTGGGGTCGGCGAGGATCATTCCATGACCGAACTTTCGCTGCGTGAGCTGAACCGGACACTGCTGGTGCGCCAGATGCTGGCCGAGCGGGTCGATATCAGCCCGTTCGAGCTGGTCCGGCATGTGGTCGCCGTGCAGGGGCAGGAACCCAACTGGCCCTATGTCGGATTGTGGTCGCGGCTGGCCGGTTTCACCCACGAGGATCTGGCCTCGCTGCTGCGCGATCGGAAGCTGGTGCGCTCCACCATGATCCGGCGCACCGTGCACCTCGCCACCGCCGAGGACTTCCGCTGGTTACGGCCCACGGTGCGGCCGATCGTCGACGCCGCGCTCCGGTCGCCCTACTTCCGCGACGAGATCGATGGCATCGACCTCGATGAACTCGCCGCGGCGGGTCGCGCCCTGCTCACGGGAAAGATATTGAGCCGCGCCGAGTTCGGGAAACTACTCGGCGAGAAGTTTCCGAATCGGCTGCCGCGCAGGCTCGCCGAATCGGTGGAGTTGATGGTGCCGATGGCCCACGGTCCCGAGACCGGGGAGTGGGGCCGGTGGCGCAATCGCTACGTCACGCTGAGTCTGGCCGACGAGTGGATCGGCGCGCCGATGGGGCCCGCCCCCGATCCACGGCAGTTGATCCTGCGCTACCTGGCCGCCTACGGTCCGGCCACCGTCGCCGATATGCAGGCGTGGGCGGGGGTCACCAGGCTGGCCGAGGTCATCGACGATATGCGCGACCGGCTGCGGGTGTTCACCGACGACAAACACAAGGTGCTGTTCGATCTCCCCGGCGCGCCGCTGGCCGATCCCGACCTGCCGGTCCCCGTGCGTTTCCTGCCCGCCTTCGACAACGCCCTGCTCGGCCACAAGGACCGCCGTCGGATGATCAGCGAACAGGACCGCCGGCGCGTCGCCAAGGAGGCATCGGCGGGGGTGCCCATGTACCTGGTCGACGGTTTCGTCCACGGCCGGTGGGGACTCGACGGCTCGACCATCCGCGTCATCCCGTGGCATCCGCTCACCCCGGCCGACGAGGAGGCGCTCCGCGCCGAAGCCGAACGCCTGCTGTCCTTCGTCGCGCCCGGTGCGGACGCCAAGGTGCTCGTCGAGCGGTGAACGTGCCAGGCCATCGGTGACCGAAGTATGACGCTCCGGCGCGGATACCGCCCGATCGCGCCGCGACCGGGCACGATCGGGCTATGACTCGAGATGCCGAGGCGGGCAAGCCGGAATCGCGCCGGTGAGCGGAATGCGGGTGTTGCTGACCGGCGCGGCCGGATTCATCGGATCCCACGTCCATCGCGCGCTGACCGGCGCGGGACACGACGTGGTCCCGATCGACCTCATGGTGCCCGCGGCGCACGGGCCCGATGCGGCGCCGCCGCCGGGGGTGGCGCGGGTCGATGTGCGCGACGGCGCCGCGTTGGACGTCGTACTGCGCGGTATCGATGTGGTGTGCCACCAGGCCGCGGTGGTCGGCGCCGGGGTGAGCGCTCAGGACGCGCCCGCCTACGCCAGCCACAACGATGTCGGGACGGCGGTGCTCTCGGCCGCCATGGACCGGGCCGGATGCAGGCGACTGGTGCTCGCGTCGTCGATGGTGGTCTACGGCGAGGGCCGCTACCGCGGGCAGCGGTGCGGCCGGGTCGAGGTCGGCGCGCGCCGACGGGAGGATCTCGCGGCGGGAATCTTCGAATATCGGGGCCGGGACGGTGAATTGCTCACCTGGGAGACGGTCGACGAGGACGCGCCGCTGCGGCCGAGGAGCCTGTACGCGGCTAGCAAACTCGCGCAGGAGAATTACGCGGCGGCGTGGGCCGCCGTGACCGGATCGACGGTGACCGCGTTGCGCTATCACAATGTGTTCGGACCCGATATGCCGAGGGACACGCCCTATTCCGGGGTTGCGGCGATCTTCCGCTCCGCGCTGGAGGCCGGGCAGCCGCCACGCGTTTTCGAAGACGGCGGGCAGATGCGGGATTTCGTGCACGTCGCCGATATCGCCGCCGCGAATCTGGCTGCCGTCGAGCGGCCGTTGTCAGGGTTCCAGCCGTTCAATATCTCTTCGGGGCGGCCGATCTCGATTCTCGAGGTCGCCGAGGCATTGGCCGCCGCGCGCGGTGGACCGGAGCCGGTGGTCACCGGGGATTACCGGCCGGGGGATGTGCGCCATATCGTCGCCGATCCCGGACGGGCCGCGCGCACACTGGGTTTCGTGGCGGCGGTGGACCCGATCGACGGCCTCGCCCGTTTCGCCTTCGAGCCCTTGCGCGAGAGTGCGGGTGTGTGCGCGCCGACGCAGTGAGGCGCACGTCCGCGTCCGGCGGTTCAGTGTTCCGACAGCGGCAGCCTGACCTCGAAACGGCTGCCCTGCTCGCGGTTGTGGACGGTGATGTCACCGTGGTGCGCCTGTATCAATCCGGCGGCGATGGCCAGACCCATACCGCTGCCCGCGGGAACCCCGCCCGCCGCGACCGGCGAGCGCGCGGCGGTGCCCCGGTAGGCGACGTCGAAGATACGGGGCAGATCCGTTTCCGAGATTCCGGGACCGGTGTCATCGACACGTGCCCACGCCTGGCCGTCGTCGGTGCCGGCGGACAGGGCCACCTCGCCGCCGGGGGGAGTGTGGGCGATGGCGTTGGAGACGAGGTTGGTCAGCACCCGGGACAGGGCCTGGTCGCTGGCGGACACCATGATCCGGTGCGGCGGCTGGTCGGCGCGCAGGGTGACGCGGGCGCGTTCGGCGGTCGGCCGGTTGGCGGCCAGGACCTCGTCGATGAGTTCGCGCAGATCTATCGGCTCCAGTTCCAGCCGCAGCGCGCCCGCGTTGATTTTCGACATCTCGAACAGGTCGTCGACCATCCGCGACAGCCGGTCGGTCTCACAGCCGATCTGTGCGGCGTAGCGGGCGACGTCGACGCGGCCGGTGACGACCCCGTCGGACAGCGCCTCCGCCATCGCCCGAATACCCGCGAGCGGAGTGCGCAGATCATGGCTGACCCACGCGACCAATTCGCGCCGGGATTTCTCCGCCGCCCTTTCCTGATCCCGTATCTGCTTCTCCCACACGGTTTTACGGGCCTGTTCCCGGCCGAGGACGATCGCCGCGGGCACGGTGACGGCGGCGACAACCGCCAATACCACGGCGGTGCGCTGTAATTCGTGGGTGAACATCAGGCCGCTGACGCCGATGATGCCCGCGAGCGTCGCCAGCGTCGGGATCAGCACGAGTACCGCCATGCTGACGGTCAGTGAACGATTGCTGTTGGCGCGCAGAATCAGTGCGCCGATCACCACCACCGGCACCGAACAGGCCAGCGAGTAGACGACCAGCGCGAAGGTGTCCTCAGGCACGGGTTCCTCCCGAACCGGAATCGACGCGCCCCCACGCGTAGCCGCGCCCCCAGACCGTGTCGATACGGTGGCGGTCACCGAGTTTGGCGCGCAACCGCTTGATATGCACGGTGACGGTGGACAGATCGCCGAAATCCCAGCCCCACACCTGTGCCAGCAGTTCCTCCCGGCTGAACACCTCGCGCGGATGCCGGAGCAGGAAGACCAGGAGATCGAGTTCGCGCGGGGTCAGATCGACCGGGGTGGCGTCGACCAGCGCAAGTCGGGCGGCGGGTCGCACCTCGATCGGTCCGTCGCGCAGGATCGGGTGGCCGTTGTCGCGCACCGTCGTGGCCCGCCGCAGCACCGAGGCCACCCGCAGCGCGAGTTCGCGTGGGCTGAACGGTTTGGTGACGTAGTCGTCCGCGCCCGCCTCCAATCCGAGAACCCGATCGTCTTCGTCGCCGAGCGCGGTGAGCAGGATGACGGGGGTGTCCGGGCGCGGCCCGGATCGGATCGCCCGGCAGATCTCGATACCGTCAGGCGCTGGCATCATCACGTCGAGTACCGCGAGTTCCACCGCGTCGCCGTCGTCGGACAGCGCGGCCAATGTCGCCGGGCCGTCCGCGGTTTCGCGGACGGTGTGGCCGTCACGTTCGAGGTAGCGCCGGACCACCTCCCGCACGACGGGATCGTCGTCGGCGATCAGAATGCACATGGATGTCACCAATTCGTCAGGACCAGATGGACGAGCGCGAGCGTGCCCGCCGCCTGGATCGCGAGCCAGACCCGGGCGTGGGACCTGGGCAGGAATGCCGTCGCGGCCAGTAGCCACATATCGAACGGTAACCAGATCCGCTCGGTTTCGGCTTTGCTGAGTCCGCTCATATCGGCGACAAGAACGGCGCAGAGCCCCGCGACGACCAGCAGCGCCGCCGGGTCGAGCGCACGCAGCACGCGCGGGGCGAGGGCTCGGGGCAGGGCTGCCGCGGTGGCGAGCCCGAGCGCGCACAGCGTCGCGGCGAGATTGGCCCACCAGAAGTACGCGAACGGACGTTCGGCGGCGATGCCCTGGTAGTAGCGTTCGATCACCAGGTGATAGCCGTCGAGCCACCAGAATCCGGCGAGGGTGAAGACGGCGGCGACGGCCAGTGCGCCCGCCGCCGCGGCGAGGATCGGGCGCGGGGTTCGTCCGGCGATGAGTACCGCGACCGCGGGCAATGCCATCAGCGCCAATCCGTAGCTGAGATATCCGCAGAGCCCGAACAACACTCCCGAGGCCATCGCGACGAGCACGCGGGCGCGGCCGGGTCGCGTGGCGATCGCGAGCAGCGCGACCGCCCATGCGGCGACGCCAGCGAATACCGCGTCGGCGGAGACGGCGATCCAGATCGCGGCGGGCGCCAACGCCAGATACGGCAGCGCCGCCCGCGCCCGGTGTTCGGCCCCCAACGCCCGCAGCGTCACCGCCACCGCGACGACGGCACTCGTTCCGATCAGCAGGCAGGCCGTCCCCGCCCACGCGCCGCCGCCGAGACCGATCCGATCGAGGAGGACGAAGAACAGCAGCGCGCCGGGTGGATGCCCGGAGACGTGAGTGGTCCACGAATCCGGCTGGAAATCGAGGATGCGGTCCGAGAAGCCGTGCAGGGCATCGGGAATATCGGTGACGCCGGGTACCTCGTGCAGATATTCGTGGCTCGTGGTGAGCCGGTCGGTGAAGCCGCGCCGCCAGCCGTCGACCATGGCGAGTGCGAAGGCCCAGGCGATCGCGGTCAGCCACGCCGTCGCCAGCGCCGAGCGCCACGGTAGCCGCCCGGCCAGTTCCGGCCCTCGGACGATGACGAGGCAGGCGAGGACGATCGCGGGCGCGGTACCCCATCCGATATGCGGTAGCCAGTTCCCGAAAATCGGCGCGGCCCCCGCGTACAGTCGGCCACGCCACTGTTCGCTAGCGATTCGCGGAACCGTGAAAGCCGTGACGGTCAGCGCCGCCGCGATCCCCGCGCCGATGAGTTCGCCCCGCCACCGCGCCCGCGGCGGGTCGGCAGCCGCTCGATCGGTGGCATTCTCGGTGGCATCGCTGACGTCGTACACGGAATTCACCATAGGACCGCGTTCGGGAGGCACGTGCAGTTCCAGGCCGTTTTTTCGGCACCGTCACTGTTTCGTCACAGGAATTCGACCGCCGATCGGGTCTCGGCGGCCTAGGTTCGAACCGTGACCGAAGCCTACGTTGATCCGCACGGAGTGACCGTCGTTATTCCGTGTCGAGACGAAGCTGAATCGTTGCTGGATGTGCTGGCTGCCATTCCCGCCGGATATCACGCGCTTGTTGTCGATAACGGGTCCACCGATGGCACCGACGCGGTGGCCCGCAGCGGCGGCGCCACCGTGGTGCGGGAGGATCGGCCCGGTTACGGCTCCGCGGTGCAGGCGGGTATTCGCGCGGCCCGCACCGAGTTGATCGCGGTTCTGGACGGTGACGGGTCGATGGATCCGGCCGAACTCCCCGATCTCGTCGAATTGGTGCGCGGCGGAGCCGATCTCGCGGTGGGGCGACGGCGTCCGATCGGCGCGGGGGTCTGGCCGTGGCACGCGCGGATGGGCAATCTCCTGATCGCCCGCAGACTGCGACGCAGGTACGGCCTGCCCGTGCACGATATCGCCGCCATGCGGGTGGCGCGGCGCAGCACGGTGTTGTCGCTGGGACCGCTGCATCCCCGCTCCGGATATCCGCTGGAATTGCTTGTCGGCGCGGCGGGTTCGGGTTGGCGGGTGGTCGAGCGTGACATCAGCTATCGGCCGAGGGCGGGCGGGCGGTCGAAGGTGTCGGGCTCGTGGGTGGGCACGCTGCGCGCCACCAGGGATTTCCTGGCGGTGCTGCGATGACCGGCCGCGGCGACACGACGCTGCTCGTCATCGCCAAGGCCCCGATCGCCGGATTCGCCAAGACCCGCTTGACCCCGCCGCTCGAACCGCGCGCGGCGGCGCGGGTGGCGGCGGCCTCGTTGCTGGACACCCTCGACGCGGTGTCGCGCAGCGACGTCGCCCACCGGGTCGTCGCGTTCACCGGCGATATCGACGCCGCCGAACGCGGCGTGGAATTGGCGCGGGTGCTGGCGCGATTCGTCGTCGTCGCGCAACGCGGCGCGGATTTCGGCACCAGGCTGGCCAATGCGCACGCCGACGCCGCCCGATTCGACGCCCCGGTGCTCCAGATCGGGATGGACACCCCGCAGGTGGGCCCCGAGGTGCTGAGCGCCGCCGCGCGACAGTTGGCGCAGGGCGATTCGGCGTTGCTCGGACCCGCCGAGGACGGTGGGTGGTGGGCGCTCGGCCTGCCGTCCCCGCAACCGGCGCATTTGCTGGCGCGGGTGCCGATGTCCACCGCCCGCACCGCCGAACTGACCCGTGACATGGTGCGGCACTGTGGTTTTCGCGTCATCGATCTTCCTTCGTATCGCGATGTCGACACCTTCGCCGATGCCGTGTCGGTGGCCGCCGCGTCCGACGGACGTTTCGCGAGGACCGTCGACGCGGTGCGTGAGCACGGGCTGGTTTCGCGGTGAGCGGCACGGATTTCGACGTCTTCGATCGCCTGCTGGCGGGTGAGCGATGCTGGATACGCAGTGCCGACGGCACCAGGCACCGGTTGCCGACCCGGCGCTGGCTCGGGCTCTCCGGCGACGAACACAGGGCGGATTTCGCCCTGACCGCCTGCTGCGACGGACCAACGGTCGATCTCGGCTGCGGTCCGGGCAGACTCGTCGCGGGACTGCTGCGCCGAGGGGTGCTCGCGCTCGGTGTCGATATATCGCCCGCGGCGGTGAGTATCACCAGATTTCGCGGAGCTCCGGCATTGCGCAGGGATGTGTTCGGGCCGCTGCCCGGCACCGGGCGCTGGGCGTACGCCCTGCTGGCCGACGGCAATATCGGGATCGGCGGCGACCCGCGCCGCATCCTGGCCCGCACCGCCGAACTGCTCGCACACGACGGTCTGGCGATCGTCGAATTCGCCGTTCCGGGAACAGGTGTGGTGACGCGACCGATCCGGTTGGAATCGCGATCGGGTGTGGGCGCGTGGTTTCCCTGGTCCCGCGTTGGTATCGAACACGCCGACGAGGTCGCGGCCGGCGCGGGTCTGCGGGTGCTCGGCACGGCGGCGGTGGACGGTCGACATATCGCGTGGCTGCGTCGTCAGCGGGAAGCCGAGCGGGTGTCGGTGCGATGAGTTCGGGTGAATCCGCCTACCGCCCTTCTGATTCCACGCCTCCACGGGCGCGCGAGTCGGGGCGGTTGGCAGGCATATCGGCGGCGAGGGGGCCCGAAGTGGCGAGCCGGGTCGGTATCGCGCTCGGCGTCGCGATCCTGCTCTGTTTCCTGACCGGCCTGCTCAGCCACGGAATCCAGCATCCGCCGAGCTGGTTCTGGTGGCCCGCGCATCCGGTCTGGCTCTATCGGGTGACCCAGGGGCTGCATGTGATCTCCGGGGTGAGCGCTATTCCGCTGGTGCTGGTGAAATTGTGGTCGGTCTATCCGAAGTTGTTCCAGCGACCGCTCATCGGCTCACCGCTGCGCGCACTGGAACGCGGATCGATCGCGTTGCTCGTCGGTGCGGTGCTGTTCGAGCTGTCGACGGGGTTGCTCAATATCGCCCAGTTCTATCCGTGGAAATTCTTCTTCCCGACCGCGCATTACGCGATGGCCTACATCGCGGCCGGGGCGCTCGCGGTGCACCTGGCGGTCAAGCTGCCGGTGATCAGGTCGGCGCTGAGTCGTCCGGTGCAACCGGCGGACGCGCCCGATAGTGCTGGGGTGCGGCATATTTCACGCCGGACGATAGTCGCGACCGCCTGGGTCGCCGCGGGGGTGGCCGGGCTCTCCGTCGCGGGGCAGACGGTGCCCCTGCTGCGGCGGGTCGCGTTCGCGGCGCCGCGCAGTGGACACGGGCCGCAGGGGCTTCCGGTGAATCGTTCGGCGACCGCGGCCGGTGTGCTGGACCGTGCCCGCGATCCGGCGTACCGCCTGACCGTGGTGGTCGGTGCGCGTCGCAGGGAATTCACCCGCGAGCAACTGCTGGCGTTGCCGCAAACCCGGGCCACGCTGCCGATCGCCTGTGTCGAAGGCTGGAGCGCGTCGGCCGACTGGTCCGGAGTGCGCCTGCGCGATCTACTCGAGGCCGTCGGTCCCTACCCGGGCGGCGACGTCGGATTCCGATCACTCGAAACCAGCGGCATCTACGGTGCGTCGCTGCTGCCGCAACGCCACGTCGTCGCCTCGGACACGCTGGTCGCGCTGGCACTGAACGGTGAGACGCTGGATCTGGATCACGGTTACCCGTGCCGCTTGATCGCCCCGAATCGCCCCGGCGTCCTCCAGACGAAATGGCTGTCGAGTATCGAGGTGCGAACGTGACGACACTGCGCGTCGTGCTGATCCTGGCCGGGTTGTGGCTCGGATGGCACGGCATCGGTCTGTTGTTCGACCTCGGACGCAGAGACCTCGTCTCGGTGATCCTCTGGTTCGCGGGCGCGATCCTGCTGCACGACGCGGTTTTCGCGCCGCTGTGCGCCGCGACGGGGCTGACGGCGCGTCGCTATCTTCCGCACGCCTGGTGGGGGCCGGTCGCCTGCGGCGCGGTCTGCACCGTCGCGTTGCTGCTGATCACCGCGCCGGTGCTGCGCCGCGGCGGCGCGATCGTGGACAACCCGACGGTGCTCGACCGCGACTACCCGCTCGGCCTGGCCATCGCGATCACGCTGATCTGGGTCCTCGTGGTCGGCGCGGTAACGGCAGGCCGATTGCGGACCCGACGGACCCCGGCCTCCGGCCACCAGCCCTGACCTCTACCGATGGTCCCGTCCGGAGGGAGTTTCGGGAGATGCGCCGTGCGGGTCGGTCACCTCGCCCACCGAGACCCCCGCCTCCGGAATTCCCTCGAGGAATCCGGCACCGAGAGCCTGCGTCGGGGTGTACGCCCCGCCGGGACGGGATTCGGACGCCAAGAGTGTGCGCACCGCGTGCAAGGCGCTCGCCGCGGTGAAATCGTAGGTGTTGGCGACGGCGAGCCGCAGCTGTCTGGCCTGCCCGGAGGGGTCGCTGACCTCGGCCCACAGTTCGCTGCGGGTATCGGCGCGGGTGTTCTCCGACGGCCCGGTGACAGCCGCGGCGATACCGCGGTCGAGCAGCTTCGCCACCCCGGGCAGGCGCAGCGCCCCGCGCAGGACCGGATCGGCGTGGCGAAGGAATCCGCCGAAGGGAATGCGGGTGAAATCGGTGATGTTCGGTATCCCGGTGGAGCGATAGGCGCTGCTGATATCGCCGAGCGGAATGCTGTGGACCGTGACCTCGCCGCCGCTCAACCGGATTCGACGGGAGCGGTGTGCGGTGGCAACGCTCACCAGTTCGCCGTTCGCGCGGACCCGGCCGCCGCTCTGCGCGCCTTCCAGCGCGGTGCGCAGGGTGCCTCGGCTGAACCCGCCGCGACTGACCAGTGCGATATCGAGGTCGGTCGCGGTCGGCAGTTCGCGAGCCAGGCGCACCGCGAGATATTCGGTGGGCACGACATCGAATCCGACGCCGGGCACGAGCATGACTCCGGCCGCCGCCGCGTCGTCATGCAATCCGTACAGCGCTTCGAATACGTCGACCTCGCCGGTCACGTCCACGTAGTCGGTGCCGGTGCGCAGGCACGCGTGCGCCATGGGCGACGCGGTGGCCGAGAACGGTCCGGCGCAGTGCGCGACGATGTCGATATCGGCAAGCGCGGCGTCCAGTCCGGCGTCGTCGGCGAGGTCGACCGCGACGAACGGGAGATCGAGTCGTTCGGCGACCGACCGGACGGCCTTCGCGTTGCGGCCCGCGAGCAGCGGCCGCTCACCGGTGGACGCCGCACGCTCGGCCAACAGCGCGCCGGTGTAGCCGTTCGCCCCGTAGATCATCCACGTCATGGCGGTTTCGGTCCTTTCTGCGGGTCGCCCGTTCGCAATCGCCGGGTACCGGCGAACTGTAACGTGTTGTCAAAGGGGATAGTCCGATCCGACACCCTTCAGCCTCGGTAGGGATAGTCGCGATCGAGTGCCAGATTGAGTTCGACCACGTCGACGGTGGGTTCGCCGAGGAATCCGAGTGTGCGACCGCAGGTGTGCGCGTCGATGAGTTCACGCACCTGCCGCTCGGAAATGCCCCGCGCCCCGGCGACCCGCGCGACCTGGATATTCGCGTAGTCGGGGGAGATATGCGGGTCGAGTCCGCTGCCGCTCGCGGTCACCGCGTCGGCGGGGACGGCGGGTTCGGCGGGGTTGTCGCCGTAGATCGCGATGATGCGCCCCTCGGCGTAACCGCCGAGTTCGGCCGCGCATTTCACCTCGACGCCGTGGTATCGCGCCAGGAACGGCCTCGGATGTTCGGAGCACAACTCGTTGACGCTGTAGACCGCGACCGGATGCGAGACCTCGCCGGCGGCGTCACGCGGCCCGATGACCGACAGCACCGCGCCGATACCGTCCGCCGTGCAGAACGGGCGGCGACCGTCGACCCCCTCACGGTCGGCGATCTCCTTGCCGCGCGTGCAGACGGTCGTCAGCAGACCGGCCCGGGTCTCGGATCTGCCCTCGTCATCGGTGACCGTGACATCGCGAATATCCTCCGGCCCGCGGTTGGACGCAGAGGTGGACAGCGGGTTGTACCCGTCGCCCGCGCCCTGGGTGATCTCCCCTGCCGCGGACGGTCTGCTCTGGAAGTACTGCACCAGTGCCGCGCCGTCCTTGCCGGTGAAAGGCTGGCCGATCAGGCTGCTGCCCACGACCTGTCCGTTTACCGTGAGCAGGGAGCCGTCGGCGTCGTGCTTCAGGCCGGGCAGCTGCCCGACCGCGAAAACGGCTACCGGATAGACGATTCCGGTGATCGCGGTGAGCGCGAGCAGCGCGCGCAGCGCGGCCACGTGCTGGCGGACCCACGTTGGCATACGCATATCAGGCCATCCCGGGGAGGAGTTGGACGACGAGGTCGATGATCTTGATGCCCACGAACGGCGCGACGATGCCGCCGAGGCCGTAGACCGTCAGGTTGCGGCTCAACAACTTCGACGCGTCCGCCGGGGTGTATCTCACCCCGCGCAGTGCCAGCGGAATCAGCGCCACGATGACGAGTGCGTTGAAGACGACCGCGGACAGAATCGCCGATTGCGGACTGGCCAACCGCATCACATTGAGCAGGTCGAGGCCAGGGAAGAGCCCGATGAACAGCGCGGGCAGGATCGCGAAATATTTGGCGATATCGTTGGCGATCGAGAAGGTGGTGAGCGCGCCGCGGGTGATGAGCAGTTGTTTGCCGATCTCCACGATCTCGATGAGTTTGGTCGGGTCCGAGTCCAGATCGATCATATTTCCGGCCTCTTTGGCCGCCGAGGTACCGGTATTCATCGCCACACCGACATCGGCCTGCGCGAGCGCGGGTGCGTCGTTGGTGCCGTCACCGGTCATCGCGACCAGCCGCCCGCCGTGCTGTTCCTTCTTGATCAGGGCGAGTTTGTCCTCCGGGGTGGCCTCGGCGAGGAAATCGTCGACGCCAGCCTCCTCGGCGATCGCCTTGGCGGTCAGTGGATTGTCACCGGTGATCATGACGGTGCGGATGCCCATCCTGCGCATCGCGTCGAATCGTTGCCCCATGCCCTGTTTGACGACATCCTTGAGGTGGATGACGCCGAGCAGTCGCGCCAGCCCCTGATCGACCTCCGCGACGACGAGCGGGGTGCCGCCGGAGGCCGAGATCCCGTCGACGACCGCCCCGAGTTCGGCGGGAACGTCGCCGCCCTGGGACCGTACCCATTCGGTGACGGCACTGGCCGCGCCTTTGCGCAACCGGTGACCGCCGGCAAGGTCGACCCCCGACATGCGGGTCGTGGCGGTGAACTCCACCCAGGTCGCGCCGATCAGCTCACCCGGCGTGCGCTCCCGCTTGTTGTACGCCTGCTTGGCGTACACCACGATGGAGCGCCCCTCGGGGGTTTCGTCGGCGAGGCTGGACAGCTGTGCCGCACCTGCCACCACGTCGTCCGGAATACCCGGCATCGCAACGAATTCCGAGGCCTGCCGGTTGCCGAGGGTGATGGTGCCGGTCTTGTCGAGCAGCAGGGTGTTCACATCGCCCGCGGCCTCCACCGCGCGGCCCGACATGGCCAGCACATTGCGCTGGACCAGCCGGTCCATGCCCGCGATGCCGATGGCCGAGAGCAGCGCGCCGATGGTGGTGGGGATCAGGCAGACCAGCAGCGAGACCATGACGATTCCGGTGACGCCGTGCGCGTCGAGCGCGACGGTCTCGGCGACGCCGGGGTTGTTCGACATGGAGAAGATCGCCAGCGGCTGGAGTGTGATCACCGCGAAGACGAAGATGATCGTCAGCGAGGCGAGCAGGATGTTCAGCGCGATCTCGTTCGGCGTCTTCTGTCTGCTCGCGCCCTCGACCAGGGCGATCATCTTGTCGATGAAACTCTGTCCCGGCTCCTGGGTGATCCGCACGACGATACGATCCGACAGCACCGTGGTGCCGCCGGTCACCGCGCAGCGGTCGCCGCCGGACTCCCGGACGACCGGGGCGGATTCGCCGGTGATGGCCGACTCGTCCACCGAGGCGATGCCCTCCACCACGTCGCCGTCGCCGGGAATGATCTGTCCGGCCTCGACGACCACGTGGTCGCCGCGGCGCAGTTCCGGTGCGCCGACCGCTTCCTCGACCGGTCGGCCGCCGGGAGTCCATTCGACGAGGCGTCGTGCGACGGCGTCGGTCTTGGCCTTGCGCAGGGCGTCGGCCTGCGCTTTGCCCCTGCCCTCCGCCACCGCTTCGGCCAGATTCGCGAAAACCACCGTCAGCCACAGCCACAGCACGATCGCCCAGGCGAAGAAGGTGGGGTCCGCGATCGCCTGCACCGTCGACCAGACGGCGCCGATCTCGACGATGAACATCACCGGATTGCGCCACATGGTGCGCGGGTCGAGTTTGCCGACCGCGTCGGGGAGGGAGGTCAGGAGCATCTTCGGGTCGAGCGCGCCCCTCGCGGCGCCTCTGCCGTCGTGTCCCGATCCGGTCTCGTATTTGTTACAGGTTACGGCGCTGGGCATTTCAGTGAATTCCTTCGGCGAGCGGCCCGAGCGCGAGCGCGGGTAGGAAGGTGAGCGCGACCAGGATCACCGTCACGCCGACGACCATGCCGACGAACTGCGGCCGGTGCGTCGGCAAGGTGCCGATCGAGGCGGGAGTCGTGCCCTGTCGGGCCAATGAACCGGCGAGTGCGAGCACGAAGATGATCGGCAGGAAACGGCCGAACACCATCGCCAGGCCGAGAGCGGTGTTGTACCAGTCGGTGTCGACACTCAGACCGGCGAAGGCCGAACCATTGTTGTTGGCCGCGGAGGTGAAGGCGTACAGCACTTCCGAGAGTCCGTGCGGACCCGCACCGAGCATGCCCGCGCGTTGTCCCGGCATCGCCATCGCGACCGCGGTGCCTACCAGCACGATCAGCGGACTGATCAGGAAATACGAAGCGGCGAGCTTGATTTCACGGGGCGTGATCTTCTTGCCGAGGTATTCCGGGGTGCGCCCGACCATGAGGCCCGCGACGAATACCGTGATCACCGCGAGGATCAGCATGCCGTAGAGCCCCGAACCGGCGCCGCCCGGCGCGACCTCGCCCAGTTGCATATCGAACATCGTCATCATGCCGCCGAGGCTGGTGTAGGAGTCGTGGAACGAGTCGACCGCGCCGGTGGACGTCAGGGTGGTCGAGGCGGCGAAGGTCGCCGAATTCGCCACGCCGAAGCGTGTTTCCACTCCTTCCATGGACGCGCCGACCGCGGTCGGCACGGTGCCGTGATGCTGTAACTGGAAGATATTGGTCAGCGTCACACTGAGCAGCGCGATCGTGCCCATCACCGCCACGATCGCGAAGCCCTGCCTGGTGCTTCCCACCATCCGGCCGAAGGTGCGCGGCAGCGAGAAACTGATCACCAGCAACAGGAAGATCTCGATCCAGTTGGTCCATGCGGTCGGATTCTCGAACGGATGCGCGGAGTTCGCGTTGTAGAAGCCGCCGCCGTTGGTGCCGAGCTCCTTGATGGCCTCCTGGCTCGCCACCGGGCCGCCGGGAATGGTCTGCTCGGCGCCGTTGAGGGTCGCGGCGACCTGGTCGTGCGGGTGGAAGTTCTGGACAACGCCACCGGCGATCAGCACGATCGCGAAGACGAACGCCGCGGGCAGCAGGATGCGCACGGTGCCGCGCACCAGATCGACCCAGAAATTGCCGAGTTCACCGGTATGCCTGCGGGCGAAACCGCGCACAAGCGCCACCGCCACCGCGATGCCGACCGCCGCGGAGACGAAGTTCTGCACCGCCAGACCCGCCATCTGCACCAGATGGCCCTGGGTCGATTCGCCGGAGTACGCCTGCCAGTTCGTATTGGTCACGAAGCTGATCGCGGTATTCCACGCCAGCGCGGGCGTCATCTCGGTGCCCGGATCGTTCAGGCGCAGCGGCAGTCCGCCCTGGAGCAATTGCAGGAAGAACAGGAACAAGACGCTGACCGCCGAGAACGCCAGTACGCTGCGCGCGTACACACCCCAGGTCATCCCGACCTCCGGCTGCGCGCCGATGGCTCGGTAGATCAGCCGCTCGACGCGCGAATGTCTGTCGCCGTTGTACACCCGGTACATGTAGTCGCCCAGCGGCACGTGCACCAGGGCGAGCGCGATGATCAGGGAGACGGCGAACGCGATCCCCGCCGTTGTCGTGTTCACCGTCGTGTTCACCTAGAACCTCTCGGGAAACAGCAGAGCCGCGACCATGTAGAGCGCGACGAGAACGGCGAGCACCAGACCGACAGCGTTCGCGATCACAGTTTCGAAACCCCCCGCTGAATCAGGCCGAGCAGCGCGAACACCGCCACGGTGAGCATCGTGAAGACCACGACAGACATGGATGACCAACCTCCTCGCACCGTCCCCTCGTGGAACGCGCACGGATGAGTCAAGCGCGCGAGCGAGTCTTCGCCGGGGTTCCTTACGAGTCCTTAGCGGGTCGTCGACGAGCATTGATATTTCGTTGACGGGCGCGCTCGGGGTGGTGAAAAGATGCCGTCAAGGCCGAACGGCATACCGTCAAGACGTCGTAAAGATCGCGATCGTCGCCGCGTGGCGGAGGTAGAAACGACAGCGACCGGCCAGGCGGAGCCTTCGCCACCGGCATTCCCATCGGTTGTCGAAAGGACGGCGCATGTCGGCCGTGGCGGTCGCCCTCATCGGGGGCTTCGTGGTCAGCGCACTTCTCATCCGGTCGCTGCACGCGGCAGGCGATCGCCGGGAATGTGACCCCGCGACAGTCCGCGCCGGGATCGGTGACGTGGCGTCGTGGCGCGCGATGATGGACGAGTGAAACGCGGCCAGCTTCGCATCTACCTGGGTGCGGCACCGGGGGTCGGCAAGACTTTCGCCATGCTCGGCGAGGCGCACCGGCGCGTCGAGCGCGGTCGCGACGTGGTCGCCGGGGTCGTCGAGACGTACGGCCGTCTCGAGACCGCGCGCCTCCTCGAAGGGATCGAGCGGATTCCCCCGAAGGTGATCGCCTATCGGGACGCCGAATTCCCCGAACTCGACGTCGAGGCGGTGTTGCGCCGCCGTCCCGCGGTGGTTCTCGTCGACGAGTTGGCCCACACCAACACGCCCGGCAGCACGCACGAGAAACGCTGGCAGGATGTCGAGGAACTTCTCGACGCGGGTATCGACGTCATTTCGACGGTCAATGTCCAGCATCTGGAGAGCCTCAACGATGTGGTCGAGCAGATCACCGGGATAACGCAGCGCGAGACCGTGCCGGATGCGGTCGTGCGCAGCGCCGAACAGGTCGAACTGGTCGATATCACTCCGGAAGCGTTGCGGCGCAGACTTTCCCACGGCAACGTCTATGCCGCGGACAAGGTCGACGCGGCGTTGCGTCATTACTTCCGTCCCGGCAACCTGACCGCCCTGCGCGAACTCGCACTGCTCTGGCTCGCCGACCAGGTGGACGCCGCGCTGGCGAAGTACCGCGCCGACCACAAGATCACCGAACTGTGGGAGGCCCGCGAACGTGTCGTGGTGGCGGTGACCGGCGGTCCGGAATCGGAGACCGTGGTCAGGCGCGCCAGTCGCATCGCGATGAAATCGAGTGCCGATCTCGTCCTGGTGCATGTCGTGCGCGGTGACGGACTAGTCGGCGTCTCGGCCGAGCGGATGGCCAGGCTGCGCGAGCTCGCGGGCAGCCTCGACGCCTCGCTGCATACCGTGACCGGCGATCACGTGCCGACCGCGCTGCTGGAATTCGCGCGCGAGGTGAACGCGACCCAATTGGTGCTCGGCACCTCCCGGCGGTCCCGCTGGGCTCGCATCTTCGACGAGGGGATCGGGTCGACCGTGGTGCAGCGGTCGGGAAAGGTCGACGTGCACATGGTCACCCACGAGGAGGCCAACAGAGGACTGCGCTGGCGATCGGTCGCGCCCCGGCAACCGGCGATGGCCTGGCCCGCCGCGGTACTGGTGCCGCTCGCGGTCTGTGGGATCAGCGTGGTATTCCTGGACGACTACCTTCAATTGGGCGGTCTGAGCGCGATGTTCTTCGTCGGCGTCGTCGCCGTCGCGCTGCTCGGCGGCGTCATCCCCGCGGTGTTCTCGGCGCTGTTCTCGGGACTGCTGCTGAACTGGTTCTTCGCCGACCCTCGCTACAGCCTCACCATCGCCGAGCCGGACAGTTTCGTCACGGTGGCGGTACTGCTGATCGTCGCGGTCGCCGTCGCGGCGCTCGTCGATGTCGCGGCGAAGCGAACCAAGCAGGCCCGCAAGGCTTCCCGGCAGGCCGAACTGCTGACGATGTTCGCGGGAGCCGTGCTGCACGGCGCGGATCTGCCGAATCTGCTGGAGCAGGTGCGTGAGACCTACGGATTACGCGCGGTCAGCATGGTGTGCGGTGACCTCGTGGTCGCGCAGGTCGGGATCGATCCACCGCAACGCGTCTCCGCCGCCGAAACCGCTGTCGAGGCGGGCGATACGACCAGTTGGCTGCTGTTGTCCGGGCGTCCGCTGTCGGCGGGCGACCGCCCCGTGCTCAACGCCGTCGCCAATCAGGCGGCCGGACTGGTCAGGCAGGGGCGGTTGGCCGAGGAGGCGAGCGCGGCGGCGGCGCTGCTCGAGGCGGATCGGTTGCGCCGCGCGCTGCTGTCGGCGGTGAGTCACGATCTGCGCACGCCGCTGGCCGGGGCGAAGGCCGCCGTTTCCAGCCTGCGCAGCGACGATGTCGAATTCTCCGCCGCGGACACCGCCGAATTGCTCGAGGCCATCGAGGAATCGGTGGATCAGCTGACGGCGCTGGTCGGCAATCTGCTCGATTCCTCCCGGCTCGCCGTCGGCGTCGTCGCGCCACAGTCGCGGCGGGTCTACCTGGACGAGGTGACCCACCGTGCGCTGGTGAGTGTGGGAATGGGCACCCGCGGGTTGCGACGGGCCTCGATGGATCGGGTGAAGGTCGACGTCGGCGAGGTGTATGTCCGGGCGGACAGCGGTCTGCTGGAGCGGGTCGTCGCGAATCTGATCGATAACGCCCTGCGCCATTCCGGGCGGGATACGCCGGTTCGAGTGACCGCCGAACGTGCCGACGATCGGGTGGTGATCGCGGTGGTCGATGTCGGGCCCGGGATCGCGCCCGGTTCCGAGGAGCAGTTGTTCGAGCCGTTCCAGCGACTCGGAGATCGTGACAACACCACCGGGGTCGGTCTCGGTCTATCGGTGGTGAGGGGTTTCGTCGAGGCGATGGGCGGCACGGTGCACGCGGAGCCGACGCCGGGAGGAGGATTGACGATGATCGTCGATCTGCCCGCCGACGAGGATCCGCGGGCAGAGAGCCGATGACCACCGCGAAGGTGATCGAGCGCGGTGCGAGGACAGAACGAGCGGAGAGGCGGACCGGAGTCGCGATGACCGACACCGAGCAGGATGCTCCGACGACCAAGGTTCTCGTCGTCGACGACGAACCGCAGATCGTGCGGGCGCTGCGGATCAACCTGTCGGTGCGCGGCTACGAGGTGATCACCGCGAACAACGGCGCCGCCGCGCTGCGTGCCGCGGCCGACAGACATCCCGACGTGGTGATCCTCGACCTCGGTTTGCCCGATATGGACGGTATCGAGGTGCTGGCGGGGCTGCGCGGCTGGACCGAGGTCCCGGTGATCGTGCTGTCCGCGCGTACCGATTCGACTGACAAAGTCGAGGCATTGGACGCGGGCGCCGACGACTACGTCACCAAACCGTTCGGCATGGACGAACTGCTCGCGAGGCTGCGCGCTGCCGTGCGGCGCGGCGCGACCGATGCCGACGCCTCCGAGCCGGTGGTGGTGACCTCCTCGTTCACGGTGGACCTGGCGGCCAAGATGGTCACCAGGAACGGCGCGACCGTCCATCTGACGCCGACCGAATGGGGCATGCTCGAAATGCTGGTCCGCCACCGCGGAAAGCTGGTCGGGCGCAAGGAATTGCTGCGCGAGGTCTGGGGACCGTCGTATGACACCGAAACCCACTACCTGCGCGTGTATCTCGCACAGTTGCGCCGCAAACTCGAAGACGATCCGTCCCGGCCGAGACATCTGCTGACCGAGGCGGGGATGGGCTACCGGTTCCAGCAGTGAGCGCGCCGTCGCGGGTGTGACGGTGCTCCCGCGCCGGAATGCCCGCGCGTCCGGCCGATGTTGCCAAGCGTGAGTGGTTTCCCGACCACCCCGACGACAATGGCAGGATCGACACCATGGCTGACCAGACCGCTGCACCCGTGACCAATGCCGCCGCGCCGACGAGCGCGGAACCGACCACCCTGTGGGTCGAGCGCACCGGAACCCGCGAGTACACCGGTCGCAGCTCACGCGGGGCCGAAGTGCTGGTCGGCTCGCAGGGCGTCCCCGGCCGGTTCACCCCCGGTGAACTGCTGAAGATCGCGCTCGCCGCCTGCTCCGGGCTGAGCGCGGATTTCCCGCTGTCGCGCAAGCTCGGCGACAATTTCGACGCGAGGATCAGGGTCGCGGGCGACCCGGACCGGGAGAACGAGGTCTACCCGCAACTCGACGAGGTTTTCGAACTCGACCTCAGCGAACTCGATGAGCAGGCGCGCGAGCGACTACTCGTCACCGTGGCGCGCTCCATCGACAAGGTGTGCACCGTGGGCCGCACGCTGAAGGCGGGCACGAAGGTGACGGTGTCGTTCGAGGTCGACGCCTGATCCGGACCGGTATCGGCGAACAGTGCCGGTGCGGTGCGCCCGGCGGCCTCGCACCCGTTAGGGTCTGCCCATGGGTGAGACACCTGCGGATCGATCCGGGCCGGACGAGCGCGCGCGACTGAGTGCCTGGGTGCACGGCACGGTGCAGGGTGTCGGGTTCCGCTGGTGGACGCGCTCGCGCGCACTGGAACTCGGACTCACCGGCTACGCGAGGAACGCACCGGACGGCCGCGTGCATGTGGTCGCCGAGGGCCCCCGGTCGGCGTGCCGGAAGTTGCTGGATTCGCTGCGCTCCGGCGATACCGCTGGCCGGGTCACCCTGGTTGTGGAAAGCTGGGAGCCCGCGCGGGGTGATATGCCCGGATTCGAGGAGCGGTAGTGGTGGTTTCGAGAGTGCCGGGGAGGGTTCGTTGAGCACGCAGCAACCGGGTGGGGAACCATCGGGCGGCCCAGGCCGCGAAGAGCCAGGCAGCGGCGGTCCCGCCGGACCCGCGCCCGGTGAGCCGACGCGGCAGGGCAGCATCCAGCGTCAGGAACCGGGCATCACCCAGCCGCGCCCGCCCACGGTCGCCGAGGCCAGGGCCCGCGACAAAGCGCGCAAACGCGCCGAGGAGGCGCAGCGCGCGGCCGTCGCCGCCGCGCAGGCCAAGAAGCGCACCCGCAATCGCGTGCTCATCGGCGGCGTCGCCGTCGTCGGCGTCGCCGGATTGGTCGGCGGCGGCTATCTCGCCTATCGCGCGCTGACCGCCCCGGATACGGTGACCGCCTCCTGCGTGCAGATCGACCAGAACGGCAAAGAAGTCGTGGTCGAGGACAAATACTGCAAACCGGGACAGGCCGGTTTCGCCGACGACGACACCGGACGCAACCACACCGGCGGCATCATCCTGCTCGGGGGCTGGCCGCAGTACCGCTACTACTACGGCGGCAGCACCACCGTCGGCAAGCCGCCGACCGGCGCGGTCACCGTGCGGCCGAAGGGCGCGGAGATCAAGACCAAGACCGGCACCACCGTGCAGCGCGGCGGACTCGGCAGCAAGAGCACCGGGGGCGGATCCTAATGCGGCGTGTCCGAAGCACGCCGAGGGCGGGATGGCAGCAGATCATCGAAGGCCAGGGCCTGGTCTACGGCGCGCCGGGCCGTGACGCCAGCGGACAGCCGCGTCCCTATTGGGACGAATCGGTGCACTACGAATTCGATATGCCGGAGATCCTCGCGCTGGAAGCCGATGTCGAACTGCTGCATTCGATGTGCTTGAACGCGGTCGAACATGTCGTCCTGACCGAGCGGTACCGGGATTTCGGTCTGCCGGAGTGGACGTGGGAACCGATCGCCGAATCCTGGCGGCGCGGCGACCCGTACGTCTACGGCCGCTTCGATCTGCGCTACGACGCGCGCCGCCCGGCGAAACTGCTGGAATACAACGCCGATACGCCGACCTCGCTGCTCGAGGCCGCGATCATCCAGTGGCACTGGCTGACCACGGTCTTCCCCGACGACGACCAGTGGAATTCGGTGCACGACAAACTGGTCGAGCGCTGGCGCGAACTGCGCGATCTACTGCCCTCGTCGCAACTGCATTTCAGCTGGTCCAGCGCCGACGCCACGGGCGAGGACAACGTCACGACGGCGTATATGCAGGAGACCGCCGCCGAAGCGGGTTTCGACACCATCGCGCTGCCCATCGAGGAAATCGGATTCGATTCCGAATTGGAGCGTTTCGTCGATCTGGCGGAGGCGCCGATCGAGTCGGCCTTCAAGTTGTATCCGTGGGAGTGGGTGCTCGACGACGATTTCGGCAAACGGGTCGTGCAGAGTCTGCCGCAGACCATGTGGGTGGAGCCGCTGTGGAAAACCCTGCTGAGCAACAAGGCGATTCTCGCGGTGCTGTGGGAGATGTATCCAGGTCATCCGAATCTGCTGCCCGCCTACCTCGATCAGCCGAATGAGCTCACCGAGTACATTCGCAAACCCAAACTGGGTCGCGAGGGCGCGAATATGACGATCGTCGGCGCGGGTATGGAGACGGCGACCGGCGGAATCTACGGCGCCGAGGGTTTCGTCTACCAATTACTCGATCCGCTCCCGGAATTCGACGATATGCGCCCCGTCCTCGGCGCCTGGATGGTTGGCGACACCGCCGCCGGACTCGGCATCAGGGAGACCGCCGGACTGATCACCGACGACGGCGCCGCTTTCGTCCCGCACCGCATCCCCACGAACTAGACGTTCAGTGTTCAGGAAGGACCATCGATGACCGCAGTCGCCCTCGAATCGGGTTACTGGAGCGCACTCGGCGAAGGTGTGGGGGCCATCCTCCTCTACGCCGTCATCGGCCTGGTGCTGATGCTCATCGGCTTCTACGCCATCGACTTGACCACCCCGGGCAACCTGCGCGGCATGGTCGTCGAGGGTAAGCCCAATGCCATCATCGTGACCGCCGCGGGCATCATCAGCATGGCGCTCATCGTGGTCCTGGCGATCTACTCCTCCGGGGGCAAACTCTCCGAAGGTCTGATCGCCGCGCTGGTGTACGGCCTGGTCGGCATCATCGCCCAGATCATCTCGGTCCGCGTCCTCGAACGCGCGCTCGGCATCGATATCGGCGTGGCCCTGCGCGCCGAGACCTACACCGTCGAGATCCTGGTGGTGGCCGCCGCGCACTTCGCGCTCGGCCTCGTCGTCGCCTTCGCCATCCTGTAGGCCGGAACCCGATTCCGGATTCCGGCCCCGTCGCGGTCAGTGGCCGCGGGCGATCCAGTCCGCTAGCGCGGGCTTCTCGGCGCCGATGGTGGTGCCGTCACCGTGGCCGGTGTGCACCGTCGTGTCCTCCGGGAGGGTGAGCAGGCGGGTCCGGATGGAGTCGATGATGGTGTCGAAATCGGAATACGAGCGTCCGGTGGCTCCTGGGCCCCCGTTGAACAGGGTGTCCCCGGTGAACAGGGCCGACAGTTCCGGCAGGTGCAGGCTGACCGAGCCGGGGGAGTGGCCCGGGGTGTGCAGGATGTCGATATCGGCGCCCGCGACCGTGATTCGTTCGATATCGGCGAGGGAACGATAGCCGACCTCGGGGTGGGTCATCCGCCACAGTGGCTCGTCGCCGGGATGCAACAGGATGGGGGCGTCCAGGCGGCTGCTCAATTCCGGTGCGACGGTAACGTGATCGTTGTGCCCGTGCGTGCACAGCACCGCGACCACGTGTCGCCCGCCGACCGTCGCTTCGATCGCGTCCGCGTCGTGCGCGGCGTCGACGACGAGCACCTCGCTGTCGTCACCGATCAGCCAGACATTGTTGTCGACGTCCCAGGTGCCGCCGTCCAGCGAGAAAGTGCCGGAGGTGACGACCCGGTCGATGCGCGCCGTCACAGCACGACCACCGAGCGCAGCACCGCACCGGCGTGCATCGAGTGGAATGCCGCTTCCACCTGATCGAGCGCGATCCGTTCGGAGACGAAACGGTCGAGGGGCAGGCGGCCCTGGCGGTACAGATCGATCAGCATCGGGAAGTCGCGTTCGGGCAGGCAATCGCCGTACCAGGAGGATTTGAGCGCGCCGCCGTGGGAGAACAGGTCGATCAGTGGCATATCGAGGGTCATCTCCGGGGTCGGTACGCCGACGAGGACCACGGTGCCCGCCAGATCGCGCCCGTAGAACGCCTGCTTCCAGGTTTCCGGGCGGCCCACCGCGTCGATGACGACATCGGCGCCGAATTCGTCGGTGAGTTCCTTGATGCGCTCGACGACATCCTCGGTACTGGCGTCGATGGTGTGGGTGGCGCCGAATTCGGTTGCCCAGCCCAGCTTCTCGGCGTCGCGGTCGATGGCGATGATGGTTTTCGCCCCGGCCAGCCTGGCCCCGGCGATGGCGGCGTCGCCGACACCGCCGCAGCCGATCACCGCGACGGTATCGCCACGGGAGATATCGCCGGTATTGACGGCCGCGCCGATCCCCGCCATGACGCCGCAGCCGAGCAGGCCTGCGACGGCCGGATCGGTGTCGGGATCGACCTTGGTGCACTGCTTCTCGTGCACGAGGGTTTTGTCGGCGAACGCGCCGATGCCGAGGGCTGGACTCAGCTCGGTGCCGTCGGTCAGCGTCATCTTCTTGCTCGCGTTGCTGCTGTCGAAGCAGTACCAGGGGCGTCCGCGCTTACAGGCGCGGCAGTGCCCGCAGACCGCGCGCCAGTTCAGTACCACGAAATCGCCCGCCGTCACATGGGTGACCTCGGCGCCCACGGTTTCGACGATGCCTGCGGCCTCGTGCCCGAGCAGGAACGGGAATTCGTCGTTGATGCCGCCCTCGCGGTAGTGCAGGTCCGTATGGCATACCCCGCACGCCTGGATACGCACGACCACGTCGTGCGGCCCCGGATCGGGTATGACGACGTCGACGATCTCTACCGGTGCACCTTTGCCACGGGCGATGACGCCACGCACGGTTTCCGACACGAATGCCTCCTGGGTTCGGCCTGTCGCATGTCAAGCATCGCCCATCCTGCCGTGCACGGGAACGACGCGCCACGGTGCCCGGCCACCCGGGGTTGACATTCCACATTGGAGGTTGCATTCTTGTTCTACATTCCAATGTGGAACATGACGACATAAGGAATCGGATTATGGACATCGCGACCGGTATGCGGGCATCGGACGTAGAGCGTGACCATGTGGTGGGACTGCTCGGCAGGCATCTGGCCGATGGCAGACTCGACCTCGCCGAATACGACCAGCGCGTGGCGAAGGTCTACGCCACCGCCACCCGCGACGATCTACACCTGGTGCTCTCGGACCTGCCCGGACTCTCGAAGCAGGGATTCGCCGGGGCGGACACCACCCGATCCCGGATCCCGCTCTGGCAGCGTATCGAGGGCGCGTCGTGGCTCGGGGTGAGCGTGCTCGTGCTGGTGATCTGGGGTGCGATCTCGATCGGCGTCGGCGAATTCACCTATCCGTGGCCGGTCTGGGTGATCGGTCCGTGGGGTGCGGTACTGGTGTTGCGCATGCTGACCGGATTCGAATCGGGTCACCGCCACCGGCGAGCCTGAGCACGGCGCCGCCGGCGGCCGGATGACTACCGGCCGTGACGTGCGCGCGGGGCGTCGCCGTAGAAATCGTCGTCGCCGTAGAAATCGTCGTCGTCATCGAAACCGCGGCGGGTGCGCGGGGCGGGCCTGCCGCGTTCGTTCGGGGGTGTACGCCGCTGCGCACTGCCGCCCGCACGTGCGGGATCGACGGGCGTGCGCGCGAATCGCGGCTGTGATCGGTCCGCGCGTTCGCGCGCGGGCGTCTCGAAGCCGGACCGGCCGTTGCGATTCGGTTCCGGCTGGCCGGAACGCGGGTTCGCCGAACGAACCCCGTTTCCCGCGGGCGGTGTCCGGCGCGCGGTCGTAGACCGCCGGGCGGGCGGATCCTCGTGCTGCGCGCGTCGGTCGCGCAGCCCCGGCCCGGAGGGTTCGGCGGATCGGCGCGCCGGGCGATCGACCGGGTAGTCGTCCTGATCGCGGCGGGCGCGACGGCCGCTCGGGATCGGGCCGGACAGGCCGTCGCTGTTCGGGCTCGACCGCGAGGACGGGGACCGGTCGGGGGAGGAATGGTTCCGGGACGGCGGGTCGGGGCGATCCACCGCGCGCTGTCGTCCCGATTCGGGCGTGGAACGCGTCCGCGACGGCGGGTCGGGGCGATCCACCGCGCGCTGTCGCCCTGAATCGGGCGTGGAACGCGTCCGGGACGGCGGATCGGAGCGATCCACCGCGCGCTGTCGCCCTGAATCGGGCGTGGAACGCGTCCGGGACGGCGGATCGGAGCGGTGGCGTCGATCGGGTTCCGGTGCGCGACGATCCCGTGGCACCGGCGCGGGACGCCGCGCGAAACGATCGTCGGCGCCGCCGAAGTGGTCGACATCGTCGCCGTCATCATCGACACCGCCATCGACATCGTCGTATTCGTCGTATTCGTCGTCGTATTCGTCATCGAGGTCGTCCGCGTCGCGCCGCTGCGGGATGGCACGGGCGAGCAGCCCGCGCGCACGGTCGAGTCTGTCTCGCAGCGACGGTGGATCGTCATCGATACGACGGGAATGCGACAGGCCCGCGAAGCCGGACCGCGCGCCGTCCCGCTCGGCCGGTACGGCGGGCCGCGCGGCGCGGGCGGGGGTGTGGGCGGGGGTGCGGAATGGTTCGGGCGTGACACGGGAATGCGGGCCCGACGCGGGGCGGGTGGACTCCCGCCCGGCCGGTTTCACGGTCTCGGCACTGGTTCCCGCCGCGACGGCGACCGCGCGGCTGGACTGCAATTCGCGCGGGAGGCCACGTTTGAGGATCGGGAGTTTACGGGTGGCGTGACTGGGATTGTCGCCCTTCTCGCGGTAGGTCGCGGTGATCCCGTGCGCGCGCACCCACGCCCCCGGATCCCTGCGGCTGTGCCGATCCAGTTGGGGGACGATCGTTTCCAGCAGGTCGACCAGTTCGCCGCTGCCGCCGCCGAGTGCGGTTCTGATGGCGGGGAACGTGCTGGGACGGAAGGTCCACGACCATTCGTGGGCCTGCGGGCCATCGGTGATCTCGCGGCCGTGGAACACCAGATTGCCCGATGGCGCGATGCGGGCGCGGATCGTGCGGTCCTCGGATTCGAGGAGGAACTCGCCGGATACTCCGGTTTCTGCGGCCTCGAGTTCGCCGGTCCGATTACTCAGCGAAATCTCGAACCAGGCCGCGGCGATCCCCGCGATCCCCAGGCCGGCCGCGAGGAGTACCTCACCCCACACATCCGCCAGCATCGAACTGCGACTGCGTTCGCACGCATAGAGAAAGACCAGGCTGCCCAGCACCAGAGCGCTGATACGGGCAAGCCGGTAGCTGGTGCTGGTCCCGGGTGTGGGGGCTGGCATCGGCAATACTCCCGAACAACATTCCGCTGGCGAATCAGGTGGATGGTAAGCCCAGTGAGGGCTTCATGGCACAGTTTGCGATGCGATCCGTTCAGGGCGAGTGCGTGAACGTCCTGTGAACAGCGCCGGAGTCGGTTGCCGGGACCGGTGGGCGTCCTGCTTCCGGGGGTGGTCGCCGCGCTCTCATCGCAGGTCACCGGCGTCATGGCCATCGTGGGGCAGGCGCGGGCCCGGGGCGCGGGTGCGCTGGGGCAAACGCGGAGCACACCCGGATACCCGAGATCGCCGGATGACTCGATAACCTGGACCGGGCCGTCCGCGGCGTCCGCCGCTGGGCCGATGGCACGGTAGGTCGCCTCGCAGTACTGTCGGCCGCATCGAAGACGGAAAGGTCGTCCGAATTTGCACCTGAAGAGCCTGACGTTGAAGGGGTTCAAATCCTTCGCCTCCGCGACGACGCTTCGCTTCGAGCCGGGTATCACCTGTGTGGTCGGTCCCAACGGCTCGGGTAAATCCAATGTCGTCGACGCGCTCACCTGGGTCATGGGTGAGCAGGGCGCGAAGGCGTTGCGCGGCGGCAAGATGCAGGATGTCATCTTCGCCGGTACCACCGGGCGCGCGCCGCTCGGTCGCGCCGAGGTGACCCTGACCATCGACAACTCCGACGGTGCGCTGCCCATCGACTACGCCGAGGTGTCCATCACCCGGCGCATGTTCCGTGACGGCGCGGGCGAGTACGAGATCAACGGCAGCTCCTGCCGCCTGATGGATGTGCAGGAACTGCTCAGCGATTCCGGGATCGGCCGCGAAATGCACGTCATCGTCGGACAGGGCCAGCTCTCGGCCATCCTGGAATCGCGTCCCGAAGACCGCCGCGCCTTCGTCGAAGAGGCCGCGGGCGTGCTCAAACATCGCAAGCGCAAGGAAAAGGCGGTCCGCAAACTGGAGGCGATGCAGGCCAATCTGGCTCGCCTCACCGACCTCACCACCGAATTGCGCCGCCAGCTCAAGCCACTCGGCAGACAGGCCGAGGTGGCGCGTCGCGCGCAGACCGTGCAGGCCGATCTGCGCGACTCGCGGTTGCGTCTGGCCGCCGACGATCTCGTCACCCGTCGCGGCGAACTGGAGAGTCAGCAGAGCAAAGAGGCGTACGCGCGCGAACAGCAGATCACGGTGCAGTCCGAACTGGACGCCGCCAACGCCGCGCTCGCCCAGCAGGAATTCCAGCTCTCCCGGCTCACCCCGAGCGCCGAGGCCGCGGCCCAGATCTGGTTCCAGCTCTCCGCGCTGGCCGAACGTGTGAACGCCACCGTCCGCATCGCCGGTGATCGCGCCCGTCACCTGCACGCCGAAACCCCGGTCGGCTCCGGCCGCGACCCGGACCAGCTGGAGGCCGAGGCGGCGCGGGTCGAGGTCGAGGAGGCCGAACTGCGCGCGGCGGTGGAAATGGCCACCGAGACGCTGGAGGCGGCCCGCGACGCCCTGGCCGAACGGGAGTACGCGGCCAAGGCCGCCGAGCAGGCGCATCTGGCCGCGGTGCGGGCCATCGCTGACCGGCGCGAGGGTCTGGCCAGACTCTCCGGACAGGTCGACACCCTGCGCACCCGCGCCCAATCGGTCGACACCGATATCGCCAGGCTGTCGGTGGCGATCACCGAGGCCAGGCATCGCGGCGAGTCCGCCAAGGCCGAATTCGACGCCGTGCAGAACGAACTCGGTGAACTCGACGCGAGCGAGGCCGGTCTGGACGCCCAGCACGAGCACGCCGTGCAGGCCATGGCGCTGGCCGACCAGCGCGTCACCGAATTGCGCGAACAGGATCGCGACGCGAGTAAACGTGTCGCCTCGCTGACCGCGCGCATCGAGGCGCTGAGTATGAATCTGGCCCGCCGCGACGGCGCGGCCTGGCTGGCCGAGCACCGGGCCGAAGGCCTGCTCGGTCCGCTGTCGGGAATGCTGCGGGTACACAGTGGTTTCGAGGCCGCGGTGGCCGCGACGCTCGGCCCGCTGGCCGACGCCGTCGCGGCCGACACCGGCGACTCGGCGCACGCGGCGGTCCGGGCGCTGAAGGAGGCGGACGGCGGACGGGTGGCGTTGGTATTCGACGCGACACCCGCGTCGAGTCCGCACGGCGATCCGCTGCCGGATTCCGCGCGGTGGCTCGGCGACGTGGTGGATTGTCCCGAGCGGGTGCGCGGGGCCATCGGGGCGCTCACGGCCGGTGTCGCCGTGGTCGCGGATCTCGCCGCGGCGACCCGGCTCGTCGCCGCGCGGCCCGACCTGCGGGTCGTCACGCGCGACGGTGATCTCACCGGAAGCGGCTGGGTGCTCGGCGGTTCGGATCGCGCGCCGAGCCAGCTGGAGATCCAGGCCGATATCGACGCGGCCGCCGCTGATCTGATCGCCGCGCAGCGCCGGGCCGAGGAGTTGGAGGCGGCGCTGTCCGGCGCGCTGGACGAACAGACCGACCGCAAGGACGCCGTGGATCAGGCGCTGTTGGCGCTGCACGAATCGGACCAGGCGCTGACGGCCATCTACGACCGGCTCGGCCGACTCGGCGAAGCCGCCCGTGCCGCCGAACGTGACAGCGCGCGACTCACCACCCAGCGCGACGAGGCCGAGGCGGGCCGGGAGGAATCCCTCACCGCGCTCGCCGAATTGGAGGATCGCCTGCGCGCGGTCGAACTCGAACACGGCGACGACGACGGGATCGGCGCGGCGGGCACCGAGTCGGCGGGCCGCGACCGCGAGGAGGCCGCCGCCGCGCTGGCCGAGGCCCGCTCGATGGAAGTAGAAGCCCGCCTGTCGGTCCGCACCGCCGAGGAACGCGCGGAATCGGTACGCGGCAAAGCCGATTCACTGCGTCGCGCGGCCCGAGCCGAACGCGAGACACGAGCCCGCGCCGAACGCGCGCAGGCCGCCCGCCGACAGGCCGCCGCGGTGGCGGCCGCGGTCGCCGAATCCGGCACGACGATCGCCGCGGAGTTGGAGAAGGTGGTGGCCGAGGCGAGCGCGAGGCGCGACGATCTGGTGCGCCGCCGCACCGAGGCCGCCGCCCAGGTCGATCAGGTCAAGGAGCGCGTCCGCGCACTCACCGCCCAGTTGTCCCAGCTCACCGACGCGGTGCACCGCGACGAGGTGGCTAAGGCCCAGGCGGCGCTTCGTATCGAACAGCTGGAGGCGAATATCGCCGAGCAGTTCGGTATCGCGCTGCCCGATCTGATCGCCGAATACGGCCCGGATGTGCCGCTGCCGCCCTCGGATCTGGAATGGCAGGAATACGAACAGGCCAAGGAACGCGGCGAACAGGTCACCGCGCCCGCCCCCATGCCCTACGACCGCGCCACCCAGGAGCGCAGGGCCAAACGCGCCGAGAAAGATCTGACCACCCTCGGCAAGGTGAACCCGCTCGCGCTCGAGGAGTTCGCCGCGCTGGAGGAACGCTACAACTTCCTGTCCACCCAGCTCGAGGACGTCAAGAACGCCCGCAAGGATCTGCTCGACGTGGTCGCCGAAGTCGACGCGCGCATCCTGCAGGTCTTCACCGAGGCCTACGAGGACGTGGAGCGCGAATTCGTCGGGGTGTTCGCCAAACTGTTCCCCGGCGGCGAGGGCAGGCTGGTCCTCACCGACCCCTCCGACATGCTGACCACCGGTATCGAGGTGGAGGCGAGGCCGCCGGGCAAGAAGGTCAAACGTCTCTCGCTGCTTTCCGGCGGCGAGAAATCGCTGACCGCGGTGGCCCTGCTCGTCGCCATCTTCCGTGCCCGCCCTTCGCCGTTCTACGTGATGGACGAGGTCGAAGCCGCCCTTGACGACACCAACCTACGGCGTTTGATCGGCCTGTTCGAGCAGTTGCGCGAGAAGAGCCAGCTGATCGTCATCACCCATCAGAAACCGACGATGGAAATCGCCGATGCCCTCTACGGCGTGAGCATGCGGGGCGACGGCATCACCCAGGTCATCTCCCAGCGTCTGCGCGGGGACAAGCCCGCTGCGGTGAGCGCGGCGAGTTGATGATCAGCCGGTAGGTCGCGCGGGCACGTGTCGAGCCGACGCGGAACGGCCCGAGGTGGATCAGGGCCGAGGTGGGTCAGGGCCGAGGTGGGTCAGGGCCGAGGCGGGTCAGGGTCGAGGTGGATCAGGGCCGAGCGTCGGCCTGCTGCTGGTCGAACAGGGCCGTGAGCTTTGCGGATCCGCCTGCCGCCAGCCAGGTTTCGAGGGTCTGCAAGCCGGGATGCAGCTCCCGCAGCGCCGGGATGTCGGCGTGCCAGCCGCCCGACGCGCGAGACCTGCGCCATGCCTCGGCCACAGCGTCGGCGATTCGGTCGGCCTGCGCCTCGGTGAGTTCGTGGTAGCCGACCGGATATCCGGTGGCTTTGCTGATGGCCTCGGCGGCGGCCACCGGGGTGAAGGCGTCGCCGGCGAGTTCGAGGGTTTCGCTGTGGAAACGGTCCGGATCGGCGAAGGCGATGGCCGCGAATTCGGCGATATCGGCGAGTGCGATCATCTGCACCGGATGATCGGCGCGGAATATGTGGCGGTGCACGCCGTTATCGATGCCGTCGACGGGAAGGCCCTGCGCCAGATAGTTTTCCATGAAACGCACCGGGCGCAGCAGGGTGTAGCGCAGCCCGCTGGCGACGGCAGCCGCCTCGATGCGGCGCTTGCCCTCCGAACCCCACTGGTCCTTACCCGGCATCGAGGCGACGCCGGTGAAGACGATGTGATCGACCCCGGCGCGCGCGGCGGCCTCGATCACGTGGACGCCGCGCCGCGCTTCGATATCGATATCCCAGCCGTCCGGGCCGAAGGCCGCGGGCGGAACGACGAAAACCCCGCGTGCGCCCGTGACCGCGGGGATAAGGCTGTCGGGGACGTCGAAATCGCCGGTCACCAGTTCCGCGCCCGAGGCAGCCAGTTCCAGCGCCTCGCGTGCGTGCGGGTCGCGTACCAGCGCACGCACCGAGACGCCGTCGGCGAGGAGCCGTCGCGCGGTGGCGCCGCCCTGCTGTCCGGTGGCGCCGGTGACCAGGATCGGATGCTGCTGAGAGGACATACTCGCCTTTCGTGCCCGATCGGAGGCGATCCGGTCGGGCATTCTCGATAGAATCGGGTCGGTCGACCCGTATCCGGACGATATGGGTGTTCGAACCGGCTTGGCCAGCACGGGAAATGGAAGGCCGTAACGTATGTCAGCTCCCTCGATCCCGCCCGGCGGCGCATCCCGTGCTGACGCCAGGCGCAATCGCGCCCGGGTGCTCGCCGCCGCGCAGCGTGCCTTCGCCGAAGGCGGTCTCGGTGTGTCACTCGCCGAGATCGCCCGCCGCGCCGGGGTCGGCGCGGGCACCGTCTACCGGCATTTTCCGACGAAAACCGATCTGCTGGAAGCGGTTTTGCAGCAGCGGGTCGACGGGTTGGCGCGCATGGCGACGGCGCGTCTGCGCGATCCGGATCCCGGCGCAGCCTTCTTCGCGGTCTGTGCCGAAGTGGTCGCGAGCAGCCCGGGGAACCAGGCGCTGTGCGATCTGGTCCAATCCGACGACGGCTGGCCGAAGGCGCTGTTGCGCGGTGCGGGCGAACGATTCCAGCGGGCACTTGCCGAACTCCTGCGCGCGGCGCAGCGGCAGGGATCGGTGCGCGCCGATATCACCGTCACCGAGGTGCAGCAGATCTTCGCCGGATGCGTTGCCATTCAACGATTTCAGCGTCCTGATGGACAGCTGGTGCGGGCAGCGGTCCTCGTACTCGACGCGCTGCGGACGAATCCGGCCGTGACGTCCGTAACGAAAGTCGAGCCGGAGCGCAGTCGCCGTAACGAAACAGTTGCTCGTGATGAAAGTGGCGCGGTATCGCACTGCCCGATCTGTCGCGCCCCGCTCCGTCGCACCGGAATGGGCAGGCCCGCACGCTACTGTTCCCCGGCCTGCCGTCAGAAGGCTCATCGCAGGCGTCACGCCGGTCGGTTGACGTCCTGATCCCTACCTGTTCGGGGAGTTGCCCGATGGCGCGCCTCGACACGGCAGCCGGGCGTTGCGCGGCCTGCCGTCGCGGCGGAGGGCGCGGAGGGCTACGAGTCGCTCAGAGCAGATCGCTGACGTCGTCGGGCACGTCGACGGCGTATTTGCGCAGTATTTCCATGGAGATCACTTCCAGTGCGTTCTCGTGGGTAGCGGCGAGCACGACGGGGGCGGCTACGCCGTCCTCGTGCGCGTGCAGCCAGCGCACCGCGACCACACACCAGCGGTCGCCCGGTTGCAGTCCGGGGAAATTGTTCTCCGGACGCGGCGTACTCAAATCGTTCCCGATGGACGCCTGGTGCTCGAGGAACTCAGCCGTGACAACAGTGCATACCGTATGGCTCCCCAGATCCTCCGGCCCGGTACTGCAGCAGCCATCCCGGTAGAACCCGGTGAGAGGATCGGTGCCGCACTCTTCCAGCGGCCCCCCAAGCACGTTTCGATCGGTCACGTCGCCGATCCTATTGTCACTTCGCGAGAAGTTCCGCAGGACAAGAAATCTCGGGGGCTGTGTCGGTGCCGTGCGCGCCGCCCCCCAGCCCTGCTCGCGGGCCGACGACCTGCGGCAAGACGCGCCGACCCCCCTCCGGGACAGGTTCTGCAAGGATGGTCGGCGTGAGTTCCGAAGCCTGGATTCTGATAGCCGTTGTCGCCGCGCTGCTGCTGGTGGCGTTTGTGGCCGGATTCGTCCTGTACAAGCGTCGCCGCGTATCGCTGACGCCACCGTCTCGGGAAAAGGAGCTGACCGACCGCTCGGGTGGTTACACCGCATCCGGTGGATTCAGTTTCAGCCAGGGCGGCACGGCGACGCCGACGCGCCCGGAACCCGTGCCGATAGAGCGAACCGATACCGAGGGTCAGCCGCATATCGGTGACGACGCCGCGATCCCACGCGACGCGCCGAAGCGGGGGATCACCAACGTCCCGCTGCCGGAAGCCGACGTCGATACCGCCACCGCCACCGCGGCGGGTCCGGCGGTCGCCGACGCCGGTACGGCCGCCACCGCGGCGACCGACGACGTGGCGACCGACGACGTGACGACCGACGACGTGACGACCGACGACGTGACGACCGACGACGTGACGACCGGCGACGTGGCCACGGCCGGGCCGGACGTGGAGACGCCCGACACCACCGCGCCCGACACCACCGCGCCCGACACCACCGCGCCCGACACCACCGCGCCCGACACCACCGCGACCGGGCCCACCGCGACCGGCGTCGCCGAGCCGGAGGCCGCGACCGTCGAACCCCCGGCCACGATCGAACCGGCCGCAGCGGACCTCACCGAGTTGGAGACCGCCCCCGCGCTCGATGAGATCGAGCCGACCGCGGGCCGGCTGATCCGTCTGCGCGGTCGTCTTTCCCGCTCCCAGAACGCCGTGGGCAAGAGTCTGCTCGGTCTGCTCGGCGGCGGCGATCTGGACGAGGATTCCTGGGAGGAGGTCGAGGACACCCTCGTGCTGGCCGATCTCGGCACCGCGAGTACGACGGCCGTGGTGGCCCGGCTGCGCGAGGAAATGGCCTCCCGCAGTGTCCGCACCACCGAACAGGCCCGCGAGGTACTGCGCGACGTGCTGATCGAGGCGCTGCGCCCGGAACTCGACCGCTCGGTGCGCGCGCTACCGCACGACGACCACCCCTCGATCCTGCTCGTGGTCGGAGTCAACGGCACCGGCAAGACCACCACCACCGGCAAACTGGCGCGAGTACTCGTCGCCGACGGCCGCCGGGTGCTGCTCGGCGCCGCCGACACCTTCCGTGCCGCCGCCGCCGATCAATTGCAGACCTGGGGCGAGCGGGTCGGGGCGGACACCGTGCGCGGCAAGGAAGCCGCCGATCCCGCCTCCGTAGCCTTCGACGCCGTCGCCACCGGTATCGAGCGCGGCGTCGACGCGGTGCTCATCGACACCGCGGGCCGCCTGCACACCAAAACCGGCCTGATGGACGAACTGGGCAAGGTCAAGCGCGTCGTGGAGAAGAAGGCGAAGGTCGACGAGGTGCTGCTGGTACTCGACGCCACCGTCGGCCAGAACGGGCTCACCCAGGCGCGGGTTTTCGCCGAGGTCGTCGATATCAGCGGTGTGGTGCTCACGAAACTGGACGGGACGGCCAAGGGCGGCATCGTCTTCCAGGTCCAGCACGAACTGGGCGTACCGGTGAAACTGGTCGGCCTCGGTGAAGGAGCCGACGACCTCGCCCCGTTCGAACCGGGCGCATTCGTCGACGCGCTTCTGGGCTGAGATTCGGCGGCCCGGGGGCCGCGGGTTCGCGGCCCCTTATGTCTCGCGTCCGAGCGGTCGAGACTCGCGCCTTCGGCGCATGCGCTTCGACCTCTCGGACGCGAGACGGCCGCGAACGGTCGCTCGTAATACTCGCTCCGTGGTGGGTTCGTGGGTCGGGTATCTCGCGTGTGAGGTGGGCCGTGCACAGGCGCTCGTCGGGCTCGCGCGGTGGGGGTTCGTGGTTCGGTCGTCTCGATTGTGAGGCGGCCGTGAAGGGGTGCTCGTCAGGCTCGCGGTGGTGGGTTCGGGGGTTGGTTGTCTCGCCTGTGAGGTGGCCGCGAATGATGGGGCGTGTGGGAATCGCGCCGTTGTCCGGTGCGGGACATTTGCTGATTTCCGGTTCGTCGCGAATTTCTTTGGGGATGTTCGGCCCCGCCGTCTTTCTTTCGGTCGCCGCGGGGAGATCCCGCAAACATCGCGCGCTCCTCGGGCGAATGTGATCCGAGACCTACTGTTCGGGAGCCGGACTTCCGGTCGCGGGACGCGCACTTCACATCGGCGCCGAAACGTGTGGTGTACATCATGAAACGTGGTAGCAACACAACTGCGGTATCCGTTCACGCAGGTGAAACATTGCAGCATGACGGATGAAACACCGAGTGAGGAACCTTCTGTGCAGGTCCATTTGCCGTAGTCGGCTGGGCCCGAGATGAGGAGGACATTAAGGTGGCATTTCCCGTAATCGGCGCGCCGGACGCCGGTGACACCGCATGGATGCTGGCCAGCTCAGCGCTCGTGCTCTTGATGACACCCGGACTCGCGTTCTTCTACGGCGGCATGGTCCGCTCGAAGAACGTGCTGAACATGATCATGATGAGCATCAGCTCCATGGGATTGATCACGATCCTGTGGGTGCTGTACGGCTTCTCGCTGACATTCGGCGAGGACAAAGGCAATCTCATCGGAGACCCGGGTCAATATTTCGGATTGAAGAGCGTATTCGGCGGTAGCTACCTCGCTTCCACCGATCCGGCGGCGCCTGCCGCGGTTCCCTTGAACGGAACCATCCCGTTGTCGGTATTCGTCGCGTTCCAACTCATGTTCGCGATCATCACCGTCGCACTCATCTCGGGCGCGGTCGCCGACCGCCTCAAGTTCGGCTCCTGGCTCGTCTTCGCCGGTATCTGGGCGACGGTCGTGTACTTCCCGGTCGCGCACTGGGTGTTCGCGTTCGACGGCTACACCGGTGAGGCCGGTGGCTGGATCGCCAACAACCTGAAGGCGATCGACTTCGCCGGTGGTACCGCCGTCCACATCAACGCCGGCGCCGCCGGTCTGGTGCTGGCCATCGTCCTCGGCAAGCGCAAGGGCTGGCCGGGCACGCCGTTCCGTCCGCACAACCTGCCGTTCGTGATGCTCGGCGCCGGTCTGCTGTGGTTCGGCTGGTACGGCTTCAACGCCGGTTCGGCCGTCGGCTCCAACGGCATCGCGGGCGCCACCTTCCTGACGACCACGATCGCCACCGCCGCGGCCATGCTGGCGTGGGTTCTGGTGGAGAAGTTCCGTGACGGCAAGCCCACCTCGCTCGGCGCCGCCTCGGGCATCGTCGCCGGTCTTGTCGCGATCACCCCGTCCTGTTCCTCGGTGAACGCGCTGGGCGCGGTGGCTGTCGGTGTCGTCGCGGGCGCCCTGTGCGCCCTCGCGGTCGGCCTGAAGTTCAAATTCGGCTTCGATGATTCGCTCGACGTGGTCGGCGTTCACCTCGTCGGTGGTCTGGTCGGCACGCTGATGGTCGGCCTCGTCGCCGCGCCGGAAGCCCCGGCGGCGGTCGAGGGCTTGTTCTACGGTGGTGGGATCGAGCAGTTGAAGCTGCAGGCCGTCGGTGCTTTCACCGTGCTTGCCTACTCGCTGGTCGCTACGGCCGTGATCGCGTACGCCATCAAGTTCACGATCGGCCTGCGCGCGGATGAGGAGGGCGAGTCGGTGGGTCTGGACGAGTCCGAGCACGCGGAGACCGCATACGATTTCGCTGCTGTGGGTGGCACGGCACGCTCGCTCGTCAAGGAGGCATGACGACAATGAAACTGATCACCGCAATCGTCAAACCGTTCACACTCGAGGACGTGAAGTCCGGGCTCGAACAGGCGGGCGTGCTCGGTATGACCGTCAGCGAGGTGCAGGGTTACGGGCGGCAGAAAGGCCACACCGAGGTATATCGCGGTGCGGAGTACTCGGTCGATTTCGTGCCGAAGGTCCGGGTCGAGGTCGTGGTCGACGACGCGTCGGTCGACAAGGTCGTCGAGGTGATCGTCGAGGCCTCGCGCACCGGCAAGATCGGCGACGGCAAGGTCTGGGTGACGCCGGTAGAGGCGATCATCCGGGTCAGGACCGGAGAGCGCGGCACCGACGCCCTGTAACCACGGGGTCGGCACGGAGAATCGAAATCGAGCGGCGGCTCCGCTCCCACCGGGTTTCCCGGTCGGGGCGGGGCCGCAAGCATCTGACGGGTGGTGGGGTTGTGGGTAATGATCGTGACGGCGGCGGACAGGTGAACGGCAGAGTTTCCAACGGGGCCGCCGATCTTGTCAGGGCACGGGAGCAATTACTCGACGGCGGATTGCCCCGCAATCCTCGGCTCGATGCCGAATCGCTGCGTTCGGCCCTGGTCGATCTCTACGAATTGTGGCTGTCCAGCAAGGGGTCCGAACTCGGCATCACCGCCGAGAGCGGTTTGGCCATTGTGGCGGTCGGCGGACTCGGGCGCAGGGAGATGCTGCCCTATTCGGACCTGGATCTGGTGCTGCTGCACGACGATGTCGATCCATCCAGGGTGGCCGAGGTCGCCGACCAACTCTGGTATCCGCTGTGGGATGCCCACATCAAACTCGACCACAGTGTCAGGACCGTGCCCCAGGCACTGCGCGTCGCGAACGACGATCTGATCGCCGCCCTCGGCATGCTGGAGGCACGGCACATCGTCGGTGATGTGGAACTGAGCAACCTGTTGATCGGCGGGGTTCGCCGGGAATGGCGCAACGGAATTCGTTCGCGCTTCGACGAATTGATCGCCCAGGCGGCCACGCGCTGGGAGCGCAGCGGTGAGATCGCGCACCGGGCCGAACCCGATCTGAAGAACGGGCGCGGCGGGCTGCGGGATATCCAATTGCTCGACGCCCTCTCGATCGCGCAGTTGACCGACGCCATGCCCGGCCTCGGCCCGGATGTACCGGGCGGCGGGCTCAAACACGCGCACCGCCGGCTGCTCGACGTGCGCACGGAATTGCATCGGGTGGCGGGCAGGGCGCGAGATCAGTTGCGCGCCCAGGATGCCGATGAGATCGGAGCGGCGCTGCGGATCGGCGATCGTTTCGATCTCGCCCGCACACTCAGCGATTCGGCGCGGACGGTGAGTTATTCCGTCGACGTCGGCCTGCGCACGGCGGCGAACGCGCTGCCGCGGCGTGGACTGGCGCGTTTGCGTCGGATGCCGGTGCGTCGACCACTCGATGAGGGGGTGGTCGAGCACGCGGGCGAGGTGGTGCTGGCGCGGGACGCGCGCCCGCAACGTGATCCAGGGCTGATCATGCGGGTATCGGCGGCATCGGCGCAGACCGGGCTGCCGATGTCGGCCACCACCTTGAACCGGCTCTCCGAGGACGCGCCGGAATTGCGCGAGCCGTGGCCGAAGGACGCGCTCAACGATCTGCTGGTACTGCTCGGGGCTGGCCGCGGCACCATCAACGCGATCGAGGCGCTCGACCGCACCGGGCTGTGGGGCAGGCTACTACCCGAATGGGGTGCGGTACGCGATCTTCCGCCGCGCGACGCCGTGCACACCTGGACCGTCGATCGCCATCTCATGGAGACCGTCGCCTATGCCAGCGCGCTCGTCACCAGGGTCGCCCGCCCGGATCTGCTCATGCTCGGCGCGCTGCTGCACGATATCGGCAAGGGGCGCGCGGGCGATCACAGTATCGTCGGCGCGGAACTGGCCACCCATATCGGACGTCGCCTCGGGCTGTGGCCGTCGGATGTGCGGACGCTCAGCGCGATCGTGCGCTACCACCTGCTACTGCCCGATACCGCGACGCGCCGTGACCTGGCCGATCCCGAAACCGTGCAACTCGTCGTCGACGCACTCGACGGAGATGTGCAGTTGCTGGAATTGCTCCACACCCTCGCCGAGGCGGATTCGCTGGCGACCGGGCCGGGGGTGTGGGGGGACTGGAAGGCGTCATTGATCGGCGAACTGGTGCGGCGCTGCCGCCTGGTGATGGCCGGTTATCCGCTGCCCATTCCCGAACCGATCGCCGCGGAGTTGCTCGAACGAGCCGCGGCCGGCGGCGTGCACGTCGACCTGCGTCCCGGCGAGGGGAAGTACACCTACACCGTCACGGTGATCGCGCCCGATACCGCTGGCCTGCTGTCCGACGCGGCGGGGGTGCTCGCCCTGCATTCGCTGCGCGTGCTGTCCGCCTCGGTGGGCCACGAGGGACCTTCCGCCATCAACACCTTCGTGGTGTCGCCGAAATTCGGCGATCCACCCGAAGCCGGGCTACTACGCCAGGAACTGATCCGCGCGACCGCGGGCGATCTCGACTTGTCCGCGTTACTCGCCAAGCGGGAACGCGAGGCGACCGGGGCCGGGCCGAATCCGTACGCGCAGGCCCAGCCGCGCGTGATCTGGTTCGACAGTTCGACGCCCGGGCAGGCGATCCTGGAATTGCGCGCCGAGGATCGGATCGGTCTGCTGAGTCGTCTCGCCGCGACGTTCGCCGCCGCGGGCGCGAATGTGCGGTGGGCGAAGGTGGTCACGATGGGTTCGGCGGTGGTGGACGCGTTCTGCCTGGATCTCGGTTCCGACGTCGGCCCCGCGCGCAGGGAGGCGATCGAGAAAGCGGTGCTGGAAGTGGTGCCGCGACCCGCGCCGAAGAAACCGGACGACCCCGCGACACCGGGCGCAGATCAGGTTTCCTGATTATTAACTGAATGCCCAGTCTGCTCATCGATCGACCGGTTCAGCTAGTACATATGCCTAGCAACCAAACCGTTGCACACTATTTGCTGGAACCTATCGGCGTGCTGCCTTGCGCACCCTACGATCAGAGCGTCCCGCTATCGCTAGCACGAGGGGAGCATGTCGGTGGCAATTGAGGTTGTTTCGGCTTCGATGATGACGAGTGACGAGACGACACATATGGCTCGATGTGTCGGCGGCGACCGCTGGGTCGTTTCCTGGTTGCCTGGGCGCACATTGACCGGTCGGCAGGCGGTGACGGCGATGACGATCGCCACCACGGTCGCCACCCGCGAAATGCGTACCGGCGCGGATTGGGCCCTGCTCGACGACCTCGCGCTGGAACTGGGCCTGACCGCCCGCGAGGCGACGTTCATGGTGGCACTCGAGAATCACGACTACCGCATGACCGTCAGACCGCGGAGTCGCGTGCTCGACTGAGTAACGCCGCGACCTCGGAGGACACACCGGTTGCGCGCCGGTACGGGTGATCCCATTACCCTGGGTGGCAATCGTCTACCCACGCCGCGGGCTCCGCCTGCGGCCGTCCCCCAGGGACGTCCCCCGAGATCAGGAGCGCGACCGGTGTTCGAATCCCTGTCCGACCGGCTTACCGGTGCCCTCAAGGATCTGCGTGGCAAGGGGCGTCTGTCTCCGGCCGACATAGACGCGACCTGTCGCGAGATCCGGCTCGCCCTGCTCGACGCCGACGTCGCGCTGCCCGTTGTGCGCGGTTTCATCGCGAAGATCAAGGAACGGGCCAAGGGCGCCGAGGTCTCCGCCGCGCTCAATCCGGCTCAGCAGGTCGTCAAGATCGTCAACGAGGAACTCGTCACCATCCTCGGCGGCGAAACCCGCAGGCTCACCCTCGCCAAGAATCCGCCGACGGTGGTCATGCTCGCCGGTCTGCAAGGTGCGGGTAAGACGACGCTGGCGGGCAAACTCGCCAAATGGCTGAAGGGGCAGGGGCATCAGCCGCTGCTCGTCGCCTGTGATCTCCAGCGCCCCGGCGCCGTCACCCAGTTGCAGGTCGTCGGTGAGCGCGCGGGCGTGCCCGTCTTCGCCCCGCATCCGGGCACCTCCGTCGGCGGCGGCGCGAATCCGCTCGGTATCACCGCGGCGGACCCGGTCGAGGTCGCCCGTGACGGCGTCGCCGAGGCCAAGGCCAAGCAGTACGACGTGGTCATCGTCGATACCGCGGGCCGCCTCGGCATCGACGCCGAGCTGATGCGCCAGGCCGCGGGTATCCGCGACGCGGTGCAGCCGGACGAAACGCTGTTCGTCCTCGACGCCATGATCGGCCAGGACGCGGTCAGCACCGCCGAGGCATTCCGTGACGGTGTCGGATTCACCGGTGTCGTGCTCACCAAGCTCGACGGTGACGCCCGAGGCGGCGCGGCGCTGTCGGTGCGAAATGTGACCGGCGCGCCGATCATGTTCGCCTCCACCGGTGAGAAGCTCGAGGATTTCGATGTCTTCCACCCGGACCGAATGGCGAGCCGCATCCTCGGCATGGGCGATGTGCTCACCCTCATCGAGCAGGCCGAACAGGTCTACGACGCGCAGCAGGCGGAGGAAGCCGCGCGCAAGATCGGCAGTGGTGAACTCACCCTGGAGGATTTCCTCGATCAGATGCTCGCCATCCGCAAGATGGGTCCGATCGGCAATCTGCTCGGCATGCTCCCCGGCGCGGGGCAGATGAAAGACGTCCTCGCCCAGGTCGACGACAAGCAGCTCGACCGCGTGCAGGCCATCATCCGCGGCATGACCCCGGCCGAACGCGATAACCCCAAGATCATCAACGCTTCACGCAGGCTGCGGATCGCCAACGGTTCCGGCGTGCAGGTCTCCGAGGTGAACCAGCTCGTCGACCGGTTCTTCGATGCCAAGAAGATGATGGCCATGATGGGCCGTCAGATGGGGATGCCCGGTTCGCGTCGCGCCAACAACAAGAAGGGCAAGAAGGGCAAGAAGGGCGGTCGCGGGCCGACCCCGCCGAAGATGCGCGGTGGATTCCCCGGGATGCCCGCGGGCATGCCGGGCTTGCCGCCGGGTATGCCGGATATCTCGAATATGCCCCCCGGGCTCGACCAGCTGCCGCCCGGACTCGAAGGTTTCGACATCAGCAAATTGAAGTTCCCGAAGCAGTAGGCGATCACCGAAGCCCGAACCGGCCGCCGTCGACGTGTTTCGCGGCGGCCGGTTCCGGCTCGTCGCGAACCGAGCGCGGATCCGTCGGCGCGGTAGGTTCGATACGCCGAGGACGTTCTGGAGGTTGCTGTGCATCTGCGTGGTGTGGTTCTTCCCGATGACGAGGTACGCGACCTGTGGGTGCGGGACGGACTGGTGTCCTATGATCCGGCGCTGGACGCCGAAACCCTGTGCGACACAGGGTGGATCGTGCCGGGCCTGGTCGACGCGCACTGTCACGTCGGAATCCGCTACGGCGGTGGACACGAGGATCGCGAGGGTGCGATCGCGCAGGCCGAGACCGAGCGCGAAGCCGGTGCGCTGCTGTTGCGCGACGCCGGATCGCCGATCGACACCAGGTTCATCGACGACCACGAAGATCTGCCGCGCATCATCCGCGCGGGCCGCCATATCGCCCGCCCCAAGCGCTACATCCGCGAACTCGGCATCGAACTCGATGACGAGCGTGACCTCCCGGAGATCGTCGCCGAGCAGGCCCGTTTCGGCGACGGCTGGGTGAAGATCGTCGGAGACTGGATCGATCGCTCGGTCGGCGATCTGCGCCCGCTGTGGAGCGACACGATCCTGAAGGAAGCCATCGACGCCGCCCATGCCAACGGGGCCCGCGTCACCGCGCACGTCTTCGGCGAGGACGCGCTGCCCGGCCTGATCGGCGCCGGGATCGACTGTCTGGAACACGGCACCGGACTCACCGACGACACCGTCGCGATGATGGTCCGACACGGCACCGCGCTCGTGCCGACCCTGATCAATATCGACACCTTCCCCGACATCGCCGACGGCGCGGGCAAATTCCCCACCTACGCCGCCCATATGCGCGATCTGCACCGTCGCGTGCGCGGCACCGTCGCCAATGCCTACGAGGCGGGCGTGCCGATCTACGCGGGTACCGACGCGGGCGGCTCCATCCGCCACGGCCGCATCGCCGATGAGATCACCGCGCTCACCGCCGCGGGACTCTCGCCCCACGACGCCCTCGGCGCGGCCTCCTGGAATGCCCGTACCTGGCTGGGCCGACCCTCCATCGCCCACGGCGCACCCGCTGATTTCGTCGTCTACCGGGAAGACCCCCGCACCAACCCGGCCATGCTCGCCGAGCCGCAGTGGGTCGTGCTACGCGGGCGAGTCGTCGAATCGGGTCCGGTAACCGGCCACCGCTGACTTGGAGTGAGTGTGGGTTTTCTGCTCATGTCCGGGCATTGACCTGCGAGTTCGAATCGAGCGGTTGAGCGACGGCGTGCGACGGCATGCGACGGGAGATCGGACTACATGACGACGAGCGCTGAGGTTGAGATGATCCACCCGCTGGGCCCGAAGACTGTGCAGGACTGGCTGGCCGAAGAGCAGCCGTCTGACGGATCTCGACTCGAACTGATTCTGGGGCACCCGCACCAGTTTCGCGCCGGAGGTACCGATCAAGGTGGATACCGCTGCTCTGCGCTGACTCCGGTCGGCGGCGTCGCCGTTGCGGCACTGCACCTGGTCGGGAGCGAGCAGTTCAGGTCCGGCGTGGTCTCGCTGCGATATCGGGCGCGGTAGCCACCGGATCGCGGCTCGCCCGACGGAGGCGATTTCCAGCCGCCGCGACCCGTCTGGCACAATGGTCCACCGTCCTTCCTGGACAGTGTCAGCCCGTCTCCGGTTACGTACCGCGCGGCGGTCACACACTCCAAGCGTGAAACCGGGCTCGCAGACCATGCGAGTCGCTGAATCGCGTCGTGACCAACCATCGAAAGAGGCAGATCAGCATGGCTGTTCGCATCAAGCTCACCCGCCTGGGCAAGATCCGCAACCCGCAGTACCGCGTTGTCATCGCGGACGCCCGCACCCGTCGTGACGGCCGGGCCATCGAGTCCATCGGCAAGTACCACCCGAAGGAAGAGCCCTCGCTCATCGAGATCGATTCCGAGCGCGTTCAGTACTGGCTGAGTGTCGGCGCGCAGCCGACCGAGCCCGTGCAGCGCCTGCTGGAGATCACCGGTGACTGGCAGAAGTTCAAGGGCCTGCCGGGCGCCGAGGGCACGCTGAAGACCAAGGCCCCGAAGACGTCCAAGCTGGACCTGTTCAACGCCGCGCTGGCCGCCGCCGACAACGAGCCGGTCGCCGACGCCGTCACCCCGAAGAAGAAGGCCGCCAAGAAGGACGAGGCCGCCGAGGCGACCGCCGAGACCGAGGCTGCCGAATAAATGAGTGCCGTCGTCGCCGATGCCGTCGAACATCTGGTTCGCGGCATCGTCGCCAACCCGGATGACGTCCGCGTCGAGCTGATCACCGGCCGTCGCGGGCGCACCGTCGAGGTGCATGTGCACCCCGAGGATCTGGGCAAGGTCATCGGCCGTGGTGGGCGCACCGCGACCGCGCTGCGAACCCTCGTCGCCGGGATCGGTGGCCGGGGCATCCGGGTCGACGTGGTCGACACCGATCAGTAGATGGAACTCGTCGTAGGGCGGGTCGCCAAGTCGCACGGTGTGCGCGGCGAACTCGTCGTCGAGGTCCGCACCGACGCACCCGAGGCGCGTTTCGCGCCGGGCGTCGCCCTGCGGGGTCGTCTGGCGCGCTCGAAAGAGGTTCGCGACTTCACCGTGGAGTCGGCCCGTGAACATTCGGGCCGGCTCCTCGTATGTCTCGACGGAGTCTCCGACCGCACCGCCGCCGACGCCTTGCGCGGCACGCTGTTCGTAGTGGAGAGCGATGATCTGCCGCCCTCGGAGGACCCGGACGAGTACTACGACCACGAACTCGAGGGACTGACCGTGCGGCTCACCGACGGCACACTGGTCGGCGCCGTCACCGAAGTACTGCATTCCGCTGCGGGAGAACTGCTTTCGGTGCGTGCGGCCGAGGACGGCAGGGAAATCCTCGTCCCGTTCGTCAACGCCATCGTGCCCACCGTGTCGCTGGCCGACGGACTGGTCGTGATCGATCCGCCCGAGGGGCTGCTCGATCCGGAGTGAGGGTTCATCGCTCGACCCGGATACCGCCGCGGCGAGTGCGCGGTCGCGGGCGTGGAGACCAGGAGGGTCGATGAAGATCGATGTCGTCACGATCTTTCCGGAATATCTGGAGCCGCTGCGCACCGCGCTGCTCGGCAAGGCCATCGATAAGGGCCTGATCTCGGTCGAGGTCCACGATCTGCGTCGGTGGACGCATGATGTGCACAAATCTGTCGACGATTCGCCCTACGGCGGCGGGCCCGGCATGGTCATGAAACCGACCGTATGGGGCGACGCCCTCGATGAGGTGTGCCCCGACGACGCGCTACTGGTCGTGCCGACCCCGGCGGGGGTGCCGTTCACCCAGGCCACCGCGCAGCGCTGGGCGGGCGAGGAACATCTCGTCTTCGCCTGCGGTCGATACGAGGGAATCGATCAGCGCGTCTTCGACGACGCCGCCCGTCGTGTCCGCGTCGAGGAGGTCAGTATCGGGGATTACGTTCTCATCGGCGGCGAGGCCGCCGTCCTGGTGATGACCGAGGCCTTCGTCCGCTTGATCCCCGGCGTACTCGGCAATCAGCAGTCACACCAAGAGGATTCGTTCTCCGACGGACTTCTCGAGGGCCCGAGCTACACTCGCCCCGTCACCTGGCGCGGTCTCGAAGTGCCCCCCGTCCTGCTCTCCGGCGACCACGCCAAGGTCGCCGCGTGGCGTCACGAACAGTCCCTCGCGCGCACCCGCGACCGACGTCCCGACCTCCTGCCCGACGCCACGCAGAGTTGAGCCGGGTGCGAGCGATCGGCCGCACCGACGACGCCCGATGTCAGGGAAGAAGACCGTGGCGCCGGGCGCGGACGACGGCTTCGTGGCGGGAGTGGGCGTCGAGTTTCGCCATCGCGCTGCGCAGGTAACTCTTGACCGTCTCCGGGCCGAGACAGAGGCGTTGGGCGGTTTCCCTATTGGTGCAGCCGAGGGCGACCTGGGCGAGGACGTCGATTTCACGGCCGGACAGGCGGGGCGCGTCCGAGGACGGGTCGCCGTTGAGGGTGCGGGCCATGCGTTCGCAGACATCGTGCAGGTGAGTCCGAAGTTCGTCGGAGGCGGTGCGGGCCAATTCGCGCAATTCGGCGTGCAGGTCGCGTAATTCCTCGACGACGGCGGGGGCGGTATCGAGCGCGGGGGGAGCCGATCGGAGCAGGCGCAGCCTGCGGTCCACCTCGTCGCGGACGGTGATCTCGGTGGCGAGACGACGTCCGGCCTGCATCAGGAAATCGGTGGTGCGGTCGCCCAGCGGTGCGCCGCCGCGCGTGGCGGCGTAGAGGATGGCGCGCGAACGGCTGTCCACCACGACCGGCACCGCGAGGACCGAACGGATCCCCTCACCCGAGACCGGGACGTCGTAGTGGTGGGTGATGGTCGCGGCGCTGCGATAGTCGGCCACCGAGGCGGGACGACGCGTATCCATGACACGACCGCCGAGGCCCGAGGCACGCAATACCGGAAGCCCGCGCAGACCGTTGGTCACGGTGCCGACGAATTCCGTCAGCAGCAGCGTGTCCTCGTGCACCTCGCCGCCGAAGACCACCGGCACCCCGGCCTTGGCCGCGACCCAGCGGATCTCGGACCGCAGGGCGTCACCGTCACGTGGACGCAGCAGGGAGGGGGTCATCAGACTCACCCCTTTTCGGGGGTAGTGGCGAAGAGGGTGTGACCCACATCCTATTGCAGACGCCGGTGGCCTGGATCACCGATCGGTCATCGCGGCGTGGATCATGGATGAGGAGACGAGATGAGCACCGACCTGACGCAGCGGGTACACGATCTGTTGGACACCTACGACGGCCCCGACGCGTGCGCGGCCCGGCTGCTGTGCGATCGGCATCCGGCCGACGAGGTGGCCTTCACCATCGTCGAGGCCGATCTCACCTCCACCGATCTCACCTACGGCGAACTACGCGAACTGTCGTCGCGATTCGCCGCCGCGCTGGCCGCTCTCGGTATCGGCCCCGGTGACCGGGTCGCCACCTTGATGTCGAAATCCGCCGACCTGCTCGTGGCGCTGCTCGGCATCTGGCGTCGCGGCGCCGTCCATGTCCCCCTGTTCACCGCCTTCGCTCCACCCGCCATCGGGCTGCGCCTGACCGCGAGTCATACCGTCCTCGTCATCGCCGACGCCGACCAAGCCACCAAATTGTGTGCGGGCGACGACATCCCCGCCGACGCGCCATGGCGGCTCGTGATCGCGGGCGAACGGAAGGGAGTCGACGCCGCGTCGGCCGCCATCGCGGCCTCGGTACAGCGCAGTGAGGCTCCGCGTACGGATCGCGCGGTCCTGTCCTTCGACGATCTTCTCGCCGCGTACTCCGCCGATGATCCCCTGGCGACCCCTGTCGCGGTCGGCGGCGACGGTCTGCTGGTGCAGTTGTTCACCAGTGGCACCACCGGCACACCGAAGGGGGTGCCGATTCCGGTGCGCGCCTTGGCTTCGTTCCACGCCTACCAGGAATTCGCCCTGGACGTCCGCCCCGACGACGTGTTCTGGAATGCCGCCGATCCGGGATGGGCCTACGGGCTGTACTACGCGATCCTCGGCCCGCTCGCCTCCGGCATGCGTTCCCTGGTGCTGCACACGAGTTTCTCGGCTCCGCTGACCTGGCAGGTACTCGAGCGGTTCGGCGTCACCAATTTCGCCGCGGCGCCCACCGTCTATCGCGCGTTGCGCGCGGACGCCACGCCGGTGCCGGAGGGCCTTTCGCTACGGCGTGCCTCGTCGGCGGGCGAGCCGCTGACGCCCGAGGTGGTCTCCTGGTCGGCGCGCGAACTCGGTGTGGCGGTGCGCGATCACTACGGGCAGACCGAACACGGCATGGTCATCTGCAACGCCTGGCACGACGAACTCAGTGCCGCGGTTCCGCTCGGTTCGATGGGCAGGCAACTGCCGGGCTGGACTTGCGCGGTTCTCGCCGAGGACGCCGACGTCGAGGCGGCGCCCGGCGAAATGGGCAGGGTGGCCATCGATACGACCGCTAGTCCGTTGATGTGGTTCCTCGGCTACCTCGATGCCCCCGAGCGCACCGCGCAGCGCTACACCGCGGACGGTCGCTGGTATCTGACCGGTGACGCCGGATCGCGCGACGCGGCCGGTTTCTTCCGGTTCTCCTCCCGCGACGACGACGTCATCATCATGGCCGGTTACCGTATCGGCCCCTTCGAGGTGGAAAGCGTGCTCGTCCTACACGAACAGGTCGCCGAGGCCGCGGTCGTCGGCATGCCGGACGAATTGCGCGGCGAGGTGCTCGAGGCATTCGTGGTGCTGCGCGACGGTTCCGACGGCAGCGGTGAACTCGCCGCCGAACTGCGCACGCTGGTGAAGGAGAGATTCGCGGCGCACGCCTATCCGCGTCGCGTGCATTTCGTGGAAAGTCTGCCGAAGACGCCGAGCGGCAAGGTGCAGCGTTTCGTGCTCCGTCGGCAGGAGGCGAAATGATGTCGGGACTTCCTAGCTACTCGTCCGGAATCTCGGACGCCCCACTGCTCGGCGACACCATCGGCGCGAACCTCGATCGCACGGTGGCCGCGCATCCCGACCGGGAGGCGCTGGTGGACAGTCCCTCGGACCGACGCTGGACCTACCGTGAACTCGCCGCCGCTATCGACGCGGTGGCGACAGGTCTGGTCGGCCTCGGAATCGGCAAGGGCGATCGGGTCGGCATCTGGGCGCCGAACTGCGCGGAATGGTTCTTCGTCCAGTACGCGACGGCGAAGATCGGCGCGATCCTGGTCACCATCAATCCGGCCTATCGGACCAGCGAACTCGAATACGTCCTGCGCCAGGCGGGCACGCGCATGCTGATCGCCGCGCGGGAGTTCAAGTCGTCGAATTACGCCGAGATGATCGCGCGGGTGCGCCCGAATTGTCCCGGCCTGGAACAGGTGCTGATCCTCGGGTCCCCCGAATGGGAGGCGATCACGCGCACCGAGATCGACACGCGGCGCCTGGTCGCGATCGGCTCGACACTGTCGATGGACGATCCGATCAATATCCAATACACCTCGGGCACAACCGGTTTCCCGAAGGGGGCCACGCTCAGTCATCACAACATCCTGAACAACGGGTATTTCGTCGGCGAGTTGTGCGGATACACCGAACAGGACCGGGTGTGCGTGCCGGTGCCTTTCTATCACTGCTTCGGAATGGTCATGGGCAATCTGGCCGTCACCACCCACGGTGCGGCGGTGGTGATTCCGGCGCCCGGCTTCGATCCCGCGGCGACGCTGGCCGCGGTCGAGGCGCACCGGTGCACCTCGCTCTATGGGGTACCGACCATGTTCATCGCCGTTCTCGCGGAACTGGATTCACGACCCGACCGGGACGCGCCGGACCTGTCGAGTCTGCGGACCGGCATCATGGCCGGGTCGCCGTGCCCCGTCGAGGTGATGAAGCGGGTCATCGATCGGCTGGGGATGGCCGAGGTCTGCATCTGTTACGGGATGACGGAAACGAGCCCCGTCTCCACCCAGACCCGCCGCGACGACAGCATCGACCGCCGCACCGCGACCGTCGGCCGGGTCGGACCGCATCTCGAGGTCAAGATCATCGATCCGGCAACGGGTTCGACGGTGCCGCGCGGCGAACCCGGCGAACTGTGCACCCGCGGGTATTCGGTCATGCTCGGCTACTGGGACCAGCCCGACAAGACAGCCGAAGCCATCGATGCCGCCCGCTGGATGCACACCGGCGATATCGGCGTGATGGACGACGACGGCTACCTCGCGATCACCGGCCGGATCAAGGACATGGTCATCCGCGGTGGCGAGAACATCTATCCGCGCGAGATCGAGGAATTCCTCTACGCCCACCCGGATATTCTCGACGCCCAGGTCATCGGGGTTCCCGATGCGAAATACGGCGAGGAGCTGATGGTCTGGATCCGGATGCGCGAAGGCGCGACGCCGGTGGACGCCCACGCCGTGAAATCCTTCTGCGCGGGCAAACTGGCGCATTACAAGATTCCACGCTACGTGCATGTCGTGGACGACTTCCCGATGACGGTCACCGGTAAGGTCCGCAAGGCAGATATGCGGGAGATCGCGCTGCGTATCCTCGCCGATTCCGGCGGGTCGACGGCGGGATAGGGCGCGCCGGACGGGCGCGCGGCCCCCCACTGCACCCCTGGCGTGGGTCGCGTGTCAGCGGACAGCGGTAGTGTCTGCGGCGTGACGACAGCGCCCGAGACCGCCGCCAGTTCAATGACGAACACCGACACACCGGCCGCCGCATCTGCCGCCGCCGCGCCCGCACCTCTGGCCAGCGTCGGCAGGCGCATCGCCGAGGAACTCGGCGTCCGCGAGAGTCAGGTCAGAGCCGCCGTCGAGTTGCTCGACGCCGGTTCGACCGTGCCCTTCATCGCGCGATACCGCAAGGAAGTCACCGAAGGACTCGACGACGCCCAACTCCGTCAGCTCGACGAACGCCTGCACTATCTGCGCGAACTCGACGAGCGGCGCGGCGCCATCATCGAATCCATCAGAGGCCAGGGCAAACTCGACGACGCGCTGCTCGGGCAGCTGATGACGGCCGAGACCAAGGCCCGCCTCGAGGACATCTACCTGCCGTACAAGCCCAAGCGGCGCACCAAGGCCCAGATCGCCCGTGAGGCCGGCCACGAGCCGGTGGCCGACGCGTTGATCAACGACCCGGCCACCGATCCGGCCCAGTACAGCGCCGAACAACTCGACGGCGCCCGCGCGATCCTGGTCGAACGGTTCGCCGAGGACGCCGATCTGGTCGGTGAACTGCGCGAATTGATGTGGAACCGCGGACAGGTCGTCTCGTCGGTGCGCGCGGGCAAGGAGGAAGCGGGCGCGAAATTCGCCGATTACTTCGAATTCAGCGAGCCGTTCGTAAAATTGCCCTCGCACCGAATTCTCGCGCTGCTGCGCGGGGAGAAGGAAGGGGTGCTCTCTCTGCAACTCGATCCCGATACCGAGGAACTCGAACCCGGTGCGCGCACGGTCTACGAAGGCCGCATCGCGGTTCGCTTCGATATCGCCGACCGGGGTCGCCCCGCCGACGGCTGGCTGCTCGATACGGTGCGCTGGGCGTGGCGAACCAAACTTCAGGTGAGTCTCGGCATCGACACGCGGATGCGGTTGCGACAGGCCGCCGAGAAGGATGCCGTCGACGTCTTCGCCGCCAATCTGCGTGATCTGCTGCTCGCCGCGCCCGCGGGCACCCGCACCACGATGGGCCTCGATCCTGGTTACCGCACCGGCGTCAAGGTCGCCGTCGTCGACGCCACCGGCAAAGCGGTCGCCACCGAGGTCATCTACCCGCACAAACCACAGGGGCAGACGGAGAAATCACTCGCCGTCCTCGCGGCCCTCGTCGCGCGTTTCAACGTCGAACTCATCGCTATCGGCAACGGCACCGCCTCGCGCGAAACCGATGCCCTCGCCGCCGAACTCATCTCGCGCATCCCGGAGAACAAGCCGACCAAGGTCGTGGTCTCGGAGGCGGGCGCCTCGGTGTACTCCGCCTCCGCCTACGCCTCGCAGGAACTGCCGGATATGGATGTCTCGCTGCGCGGCGCGGTCTCCATCGCCCGCAGGCTCCAGGATCCGCTGGCCGAACTGGTGAAGATCGACCCGAAATCCATCGGCGTCGGGCAGTACCAGCACGACGTCTCGGAGACGCTGTTGGCGCGCTCCCTCGGCGCGGTGGTCGAGGACGCGGTGAACGCGGTCGGCGTCGACGTCAACACCGCCTCGGTGCCGCTGCTCTCCCGCGTCTCCGGCGTCGCCGGATCGGTCGCGGAAAGTATTGTCGCGCACCGGGACAAGAACGGTCCGTTCCGCAGCCGCACCGCGCTGCTCGACGTGCCGCGACTGGGTCCGAAGGCATTCGAACAGTGCGCGGGCTTCCTGCGGATCCGCGGCGGCGAAGACCCCCTCGACACCTCCGCGGTCCACCCCGAGGCGTATCCGGTGGTGCGGCGCATTCTGGAGAAGACGGGGAGTCCGATCACCGAGCTGATCGGCAATACCTCTGCCCTGCGCGCCCTGCGGCCCGCCGAATTCACCGACGAGACCTTCGGTGTCCCCACCGTCACCGACATCATCTCCGAACTCGAGAAGCCGGGTCGTGACCCCCGCCCCGAGTTCAAGACCGCCGAATTCGCGGCGGGCGTGGAGAAGGTCGCCGATCTGGAGCCGGGCATGGTGCTCGAGGGCGTGGTCACCAATGTGGCCGCCTTCGGCGCCTTCGTCGACGTCGGCGTGCACCAGGACGGCCTCGTGCACGTCTCGGCCATGTCGCACAACTTCGTCAAGGATCCGCGCGAGGTTGTCAACACCGGCGATGTGGTCAAGGTCAAAGTGCTCGAGGTGGATGTCGCGCGCCAGCGCATCGGACTGTCGTTGCGGCTGGACGACGAGCCGGGCACGGCGGCCAAGCCCGAACGGGGTGGCGGCAATCGAAGCCAGGGCGGGCGCGGCCAGGGGCCACGCGGACAGCAGGGCGGTCAGGACAACCGGCAGCGGCAGGGCGGTCAGGGTAAGGCGCAACAGGGCCATGGCCGCACCCAGGGGCAGGGCCAGGGCCGTAACCAAGGTAATCAGCGGCGCAACGCGCCCGCGCCGACCGGTTCCATGGCCGACGCCCTGCGCCGGGCCGGTTTCGGTCAGTAGGCGCGCGACCGCGAGCGGAGGAATCAGGCGGCCATGCACCGGTGGCTCGAAGAAGACATCATCGACCGAGGCCGCCTACCGCTGCTGTGCTTCCTGTTCGGATTCATCGTCGGATTCCTGTTCATCCGGCTCAGCGTGCGGCTGATCCGGAAACAGGTGCGCTGGTGGCCGGGCAATCTGAGTGCGGGCACGGTGCACATCCACCACATGGTGTTCGGCGTCGTCCTCGTACTCGGCTCCGGTCTGGGGATGATCGCGGTCTTCGACAGCGCCGACAACCTCACCGCCGGATTGCTGGCGGCGGCCTTCGGCATCGGCGCCGCACTCGTCCTCGATGAATTCGCACTGATCTACTACCTGCGCGACGTCTACTGGGAGGAACAGGGACGCACCTCGGTCGACGCGGTTTTCGTCGCACTCGCGGTGACGGGACTGCTGCTGCTCGGATTCCACCCGCTGTCGCTGCTCGAGATCAACGATTTCCGCAGTTCCATGGGCACCGAGGCACGCGCCGTGGTCAGCCTCTTCGCGGTGTTCAACCTGATGCTCGCGGCCATCGTGATCGCCAAGGGCAAGATCTGGACGGGCTTGTTCGGCATGTTCTTCCCACCGCTGCTACTGGTCGGGGCATTTCGGCTGAGTCGTCCCGGCGCGCCGTGGGCCCGCTGGCGCTACGCCGATCGACGCCGCATGATGTATCGCGCCATCGTCAGGGAACGCCGGTATCGCAGGCCGGTCATCAGGGCCAAGATCTTCATCCAGGATCTGATCGCGGGTAAACCGGATGTCGAACATGTGCGTGTCGCGGCCGAGGCGGAACTGGCCAGGAAAGTGGTGCCCGCGCCGCCGTCCCCGCATCCGCACCACCTACCGTGGGAACGCAGGTCCGATCAGTGAACACGGTGGCGACGGGGCCGATTTCTCCCGCGTGTCCCCGGTCTGGCACAATGCACAGGTTGCCCTGGGTGCATGTCGACCCCGGGAGCACCTCTTAATTCGGAGCACGAACCGGTCGAGCACGCAGGTGCCGCCAGGGTCCTCTGTTCGCGCACACATCACATAAGGATGGACATGAACACCCTTGACTTCGTCGACGAGCAGTCGCTGCGCAGCGACGTCCCCGACTTCCGGCCGGGCGACACTCTCAATGTGCACGTGAAGGTCATCGAAGGCTCGAAGGAGCGCATCCAGGTCTTCAAGGGCGTCGTCATCCGACGCCAGGGCGGTGGCATCCGCGAGACCTTCACCGTTCGCAAGGTGTCGTTCGGTGTCGGTGTGGAGCGCACCTTCCCGGTGCACACCCCCAATATCGACCACATCGAGGTCGTGACCCGCGGCGACGTCCGCCGGGCCAAGCTGTACTACCTGCGTGACCTGCGCGGCAAGGCCGCCAAGATCAAGGAAAAGCGCTGAGCTTCGCTCCTTGACACACGGGGCGGTCCGATCTTGCCGACCGCCTGCGGCCATACCTGCGCGCCGCGAAAGATTTTCGTAGCCCGGCACCGGACGAATGGTCATGGTGCCGGGCTACTCTGTTCGGCGTGGCAGACGAAAGTGGGTCGGTGAGATTGTCCGGATCGGACGACGAGGGGACCGGGCGCAGGCGGCGTCAGGGGAAGACGAAGAAGCAACGTCCGTTCTGGCAGGAGTTGCCGATCCTCATTGTCATCGCGGCCGTGATCGCCGCGCTGATGGTCAGTTTCGTCGGTCGGCCCTATGTGATTCCCTCCCAGTCGATGGAGCCGACCCTGCACGGCTGCACCGGTTGCACCGGCGACCGCATCTACGTGCAGAAGCTGAGCTCCTACTGGAGCGATCCCGAACCCGGCGATGTCGTCGTCTTCGTCGGACCACCCTCATGGAACACCCGCTACCAGTCGATCCGCTCCGATAACGCGGCGGTGCGCGGTGTGCAGAACTTCTTCTCCTTCTTCGGCCTGGTGCCGCCGGACGAGAACGATCTCGTCAAGCGCGTGATCGCGGTCGGCGGGCAGACGGTGCAGTGCTGCGACGCCGAGGGCCGAGTCATGGTCGACGGCAAGCCGCTGGACGAGCCGTACGTCGCCAATGACTACAAGTGGATCACCGGTCAGCAGAACGCCGGTTACCCGGCGGGCCGTGTCTTCGGACCCGTGAAGGTGCCCGAGGGCAACCTGTGGGTCATGGGTGACAACCGCGACCAGTCCGCCGATTCCCGCGCGCACGTCGGCGACGAATTGCAGGGCACGGTGCCGATCGACAATGTCCGCGGCAAGGCGGTGTTCAAGATCTGGCCGCCGAGCCGGATCGGGCCGATCAAGTCCGAGGATCCCCAGACGAATTGACCGGTGCGGCAGCGGGATAATCGAATGGTGGGGCAAGGTCGAGTGGCTGAGATGCCGAGCGCGGGGTGGCCGCCGCGTGTCGTGATGCGTCGTGCGGGCGGGTTGCGCACCTTGGAAGCGGCGTTGATTCGTAGCGGCCTGGGTCCGGTCGCAGGCGTCGACGAGGCCGGACGCGGGCCGTGCGCGGGGCCGCTGGTGGTGGCGGCCTGCCTGCTGGCGCCCAAGGCATACGACAAACTGTCCGGGCTCGACGACTCCAAGAAACTCACCGAGGCGACCCGCGAGGAGCTGTTCCCTGTCATCACTCGGTTGGCGCTGGCCTACGAGATCGTCGTGATTCCGGCGTGGGAGATCGACTCGATCGGAATCCACGTCGCGAATATCGAGGGCATGCGCCGTGCCGTCGCCGGTCTGCGGCACACCCCCGGGTACGTGCTCACCGACGGCTTCAGGGTTCCGGGTATCCCGGTGCCGTCGCTGCCGGTCATCGGTGGCGACGCGGCGTCGGCCTGTATCGCGGCGGCCAGCATCCTGGCGAAGGTCACCAGAGACCGGATGATGGTCGAACTGGACCGACGCCTGCCCGGATACGGTTTCGCCGCCCACAAGGGTTACAACACGCCCGATCACACCACGGCGCTGCACCGGCTCGGACCCAGTAGCGAACACCGCAGATCATGGCGAAACGTGAGGGAGACGATGGGGTTGGGGCCGCTGGACGCCACCGTCGCCGAGGCCGACGCGGTGCTCGCCGATGGCTTCGAGGGTAGCCGAGTGGCTACCGACGCCGCACATGCGAGATGATATGCGCATGCGACGCAGCGGCGTGAGTGGAAGGGCCCGGAGGCAGCAGCGTGCGTAACCACGAAGGGCCCCGCGAACACCGCACATCGAACGCAGTGCGGCGAGAAGGAGGACGTCCCACCCGATGAGTGCCGAGGACCTCGAGAAGTACGAAACCGAGATGGAGCTGTCCCTGTACCGCGAGTACAAGGACATCGTCGGTCAGTTCTCGTACGTGGTGGAGACCGAGCGCCGCTTCTACCTGGCCAATTCCGTCGAACTGCGGCCGCAGAACGCCGATGGCGAGGTGTACTTCGAAGTGCGCATGAGTGACGCGTGGGTATGGGATATGTACCGCCCGGCTCGCTTCGTCAAACACGTCCGGGTGATCACCTTCAAAGACGTCAATATCGAAGAGTTGGAGAAGCCGGACCTGCGGCTGCCGGAGTGAGTGCGCGCTAGCGGCCCTCGCCCGGTCGCGGCTCGGAATTGTCCACAGCGCGGCAGTTGTCCACAGCGCGGCGGTTGTCCACAGGGCGGCTGTTCTGCCTGGTCGGCCCCCATGACTCGAGGCGGTCGTCCGCCACGCTGTGCGGGTGGCAGATAAACAGGCGCTCGGCGCGCAAGGAGAAGAGCTGGCGGCACAGTTCCTGGAGGCCGCCGGTATGCAGATCATCGAGCGGAACTGGCGTTGCCGGTACGGCGAGCTGGATCTGATCGCACGCGATTGCGAGGTCACCGCCTTCGTCGAGGTGAAGACCCGCACCGGCCTCGGCTACGGGACACCCGCCGAATCCGTCACGTTCACCAAACAGCAGCGCATCCGCAGGCTGGCCTTGACCTGGTTGGTCGAGCAGGAGGGCCCGTGGCGGCACATCCGGTTCGACGTCATCGGGGTGTTGCTGCGCCGCGGCTACCGGCCCGTCATCGAACACCTCGCTGGGGTGTTCTGATGGCGCTCGGCCGGGCCCACTCGGTGGCGGTGACCGGGGTCGACGGGCAGCTGGTCGAGATCGAAGCCGATATCGGGCAGGGCCTGCCGTCGGTGAATCTGGTGGGGCTGCCAGATACGGCGCTCCAGGAATCCCGGAACAGGGTGCGTGCGGCGGTGGCGAACTCGGGGGAGAAGTGGCCGGACGGCCGGGTGGTACTCGCCCTCTCGCCCGCCACGCTACCGAAAGTAGGCAGCGTCTATGACGTGGCGCTCGCGGTCTCGGTACTCGACGCGGCGGGTTCGGTGCCACCCGAGCGACTGTCGAAAACCGTTCTGCTCGGCGAACTGGCTCTCGACGGCCGGGTCCGGCGCGTCCGCGGCATTCTGCCCGCCGTGATCGCGGCGCGCAACGCGGGATGGTCGACGGTTGTCGTGCCCGCGACGGCACTGGCGGAGGCCGGACTCGTCGACGGGATCGAGGTACTCGGCGCGACCGATCTGCGCGCCGTCATCCGATGGCTGCGTGGTGCGGGCGCGCTGCTCGAACCGGAGGGAACCGTGCCCGATACGCCCGCGTGCGGCGGTGACCTGAGCGAGGTGACCGGACAGGAGGAGGCGCGGTGGGCGCTGGAGGTCGCCGCCGCTGGCGGACACCACCTTCTGCTGACCGGTCCGCCCGGAATCGGCAAAACCATGCTGGCGCAACGTCTTCCGGGGCTATTGCCGCCGCTGACCGAATCCGAGTCGCTGGAGGTGACGGCCATCCATTCGATGGCGGGCGCATTGTCCGGCGACCGTCCGCTGATCACCGCACCGCCTTTCGTCGCACCGCACCACTCCACGTCGGCCGTCGCGATGGTGGGCGGCGGCTCGGGCTCGGCGCGCCCCGGCGCGGTGAGCCGAGCCCACCGAGGCGTGCTCTTCCTCGACGAATGTGCCGAATTGGGCGCCAAGGTGCTCGAGGCGTTGCGTACCCCGTTGGAGGAGGGGGAGGTTCGCATCGCGCGCCGCGACGGCGTGGCCCGCTACCCCGCCCGATTTCAACTCGTTCTCGCGGCGAATCCGTGCCCGTGCGCGCCCGCCCGAGACGTCGATTGCGTCTGCGCGCCGCTGGCCCGCCGTCGTTACCTTGGCAAGCTTTCCGGCCCCCTGATGGATCGCATCGATATCCGGGTGCGGATGCACGGCGGGGCCGGGGGTGCGTTCGACGGCGAGGTATCCGAGAGCAGCGCGGTCGTGCGCGACAGGGTGACCGCGGCGCGCCGAGCCGCCGCCGAACGCTGGCGCGATCACGGCTGGACCACCAACGCCGAAGTTCCCGGGCACGCGTTGCGCCAGAAATTTCCGCTGCCAAGGGAGGCGATCGCACCGGTCGAAGCCGCCCTGCGAGTCGGCAGAATGTCGGCCCGTGGAGCGGACCGCGCTCTCCGCGTCGCCTGGACCATCTGCGATCTTCGTGGCGCCGACGTGCCCGCCGCCCGAGATGTGTTGTTGGCGCTCAACTTCCGTCAGCGGGACGCGCAATGAGCGCCGCCGGATCCGGCGGTGAACGGACGAGCGACCTCGAATATCACCCGGGCGGGGCTGTCGGGTCGACCGCGGTCGGGACAGATGACCTCGCGCGCGAGACGGTCGCCGCCGATTCTCTCGCCCTCGCGCCGTGCGGTGGGACGCGGACAGTCGATCCGGACGTGTCTGAGGCCGATGAACGGCGGCTCGCCTGGGTATATCTGTCGCGGGTGGTGCAGGGGCCGTGCGCGGCGTTGTCGGCGTTGATCGAATCGGTGGGGGTGGTGGAGGCGGCGCGGGCGGTGCGGGAACGCGCACTTCCTGAGTCGTTGCGCGGACCGACCGAACAGCGCCGTGACAGTTACTGCGCGGCAGGGGATCTGGAAACGATGCGGCGGATCGGCGGGCGGGTGGTGACGCCGGACGATCCGGAATGGCCCGCCTGGCGGATGCTGGGGTTGGCGCAGTTGGAGGCCGGTCGTGATCAGGACGGCGCGGTTCCGCTGGTGCTGTGGGTGCGTGGGTCGCGATCACTACTCGAGTCCACCGAGCGGGCGCTCGCCGTCGTCGGCGCGCGCTGCAGCACCGGGTACGGGGATCGGGTCACGGGTGAGATCGCCGGTGATCTCGCCGCGCGGGGCTGGACGATCGTCTCGGGCGCGGCGTTCGGAATAGACGCGATGGCGCACCGTGCGGCGCTGGCGGTGGGCGGGGTGACCATCGCGGTACTGGCCTGCGGGGTGGACCGACCGTATCCAGCGCAGCACGACCGGCTGTTGGCCGAAATCGCCGACGTGGGATTGGTGGTCAGCGAATATCCGCCGGGAACCGTCGCCCGCAAACACCAATTCCTCGCCAGGAACCGGGTCATCGCGGCCCTGTCCGACGGGGTGCTCGTGGTGGAAGCCGGATTGCGCAGCGGTGCGCGCAACACCGTGAAGTGGGCACGCCGCATGGGCCGTCCGGCCCTGGCGACGCCGGGACCGGTGACCTCGGCGGCTTCGGTCGGTTGCCACCGCATGATTCGCGACGGCGAGGCGCTACTGGTCACCCAGGCATGCGAGGTGATCGATGAAGCGGGACCGCTGCGGCTGTCCATCCCCGGTTCCCCGCCAACGGTCACCGGCCAGGCCGAGGCGTTGACCGGCATCCGCGCCACCGTCTACGCGGCCCTGCCCGGAGTCGGCGCTCGTCTGCCCGCCGCTCTCGCCGCGCAATCCGGTCTCCCGCTACCCGAGGTCCGTGCCGCCCTGACCGAACTGGAACTGTTCGGGCTGGTCGGAGTCGGTGAGAACGGGTGGCACCGAATCACATCCGGTCGTGCTACCCGGTAGCGACGGGCGAGTAGTACAGGCGGTTCGATCGACCTCGACGGGAGATGCGGCGAGGACGCTGCCTCGGGATCGACTACCGGCTCAGCGTTCGGAGTGCTCGCGCGGCGCGGGGACTTGCCAAGGGTCTGGTGTGGGGCGACGGTGGTGGGGTGGAGGAGTTACCGGAAGATTTGAGTGCGTTGGCGCAGGAGTACGCGCGGCATCTGCGGCTCGGGCGCAACAGGTCGGCGCATACCGTGCGGGCCTACGTCGGGGACGCGCGCTCGCTGCTGGCCCACCTCTACGCGCAATCGGCGGATTCGGCGATCGGGGAACTGGATCTGGCGCTGCTGCGCTCGTGGCTGGCGGCACAGTCGGCCCGGGGCGCGGCGCGCACGACGATGGCGCGTCGCGCGTCGTCGGCGCGGACGTTCACCGCATGGCTGACGACGACAGGTCGGCTCCCGCTCGATCCGGGGCTGCGTCTCGGCTCGCCCACATCGCACCGCGTGCTTCCCGCCGTATTGGGGCAGCGGCAAGCCGTGGGGGCGATGGACGCGGCGCAGTCCGGCGCGGCCCAGCGTGATCCGATGGCTTTGCGGGACCGGCTGATCGTGGAGTTGCTGTATGCCACGGGGGTCAGGGTCGGGGAATTGTGCGGGCTCGATATCGAGGATATCGACCGTGAGCGGCGTCTGGTGCGCGTTCTGGGCAAGGGGAACAAGGAGCGATCGGTGCCGTTCGGCGGGCCCGCCGACGAGGCGATCGAAGGGTGGCTGCGTTTCGGCAGACCTTCGTTCGCCGTCCCCGAGTCCGGTCGTGCGCTGTTACTCGGCAGGCGTGGACGCCGGCTCGACCAACGCCAGGCCAGAAGTGTTGTGCACGAAGTCGTTTCCGCGATTCCGGGTGCGCCGGATATGGGCCCGCACGGTTTGCGGCACAGTGCGGCCACCCATTTGCTCGAGGGCGGCGCGGATCTGCGTGTGGTGCAGGAGTTGCTCGGCCATTCCAGTATGGCCACTACCCAGCTCTATACCCACGTCTCCATCGAACGATTGAAGAAGGTGCACGATCAGGCCCATCCGCGCGCCTGATCGTTGCGCCCGAAAGGGGTGTGACAGGCGAGCGGAACTCATATTCTGTAACAAGTTCTAATTTTGGGAGGATCCATCCGGATGAGCACGCATACCGTTCTCGGTCAGCAGGTCCAGACGCCGGTGCGGATCCGGCACGCACGCGCCTTCATGGCGTCCTACCGGGTTCCGGCCGACGCGGCGCAACGACTCATCGATTATTCGGGTCTGCACGTCCTGCGGGTGCCGCGGGATCGTGCGCTGTGCACACTGGTCTTCGTCGAGTACATCGACGGCGATCTCGGTCCCTACAACGAATTCGGCGTGTCTTTCATGGTTCGTCACCACACCGCCGACGAGGTCGGTGGTCTCGCCGACGTCCGCGCCCTCGCGGCCGGTGAGGCAGGGGTGTTCATCCACCGGTTGCCGGTCGACGGCGACTTCACCCTGGCCGCCGGTCGCGGAATCTGGGGGTTCCCGAAGGAACTCGCCGATTTCGACGTGGACTACGCGGGCAAGGTCCGGCGGGGAATCCTGCGTCAGGGCGGTGATCTCATCGTCGACTTGGCGGTGAAGCCGGGCCTGTCGGCTCCCGCGCGTGGTGCGGGGACGTCCTTCGACGCCTACTCCCACATCGACGGTGTCACTCGGTGCACGCAGTGGGATATGGAACCGACCGGAATGCGTGCCCGCATGGGCGGGGTGGAACTGAAACTCGGCAACCATCCGATGGCAGGAGAACTGGCCGGCCTCGGACTTCCCACTCGCGCGCCTATGACCTCGACGGTCGACCGTCTCACCATGACATTCCAGGACGCCGTGCCCGTATAACCGGACCGGCGGACGCGCGAGGTATTCGGCTGTGACCGATGGTTTCTCGAACACGGGCCGCGACGGCGTGTTCCCCGGGCAGCGGACGGCGTAGTGCGTGGACGGTCTCCTTTCTCGGGGTTAGGCTGGCGTAGCGGTGTGTTTGCTTCGGTACGAAAACCGACCAGGTATGGAGAGGCGTCCATGAGCCCGGAGGATCGGCTGCGCCCTGCGGTGCAACCCTCTGGGCCGCATGAATTCCAGAGCCGGACGGTGGGGCGGTCGGGGGAGACCCGCGTTGATCGCGGTCCGTGCCGCAGCCCTTCGAGGAGGGTTTCCGCGATAGATAGCTATTTTCCGGACAACATCGAATGCCGCGACTTCCTGTCGCACCCGGCGACCGGAATCGAGCCGATGTGACATTGCCCAGCCCGGCGGAAGAGTCGGAGGACGATGAGGAGGAGATCGACTACCGCTTCACCCTCGCCAACGAACGAACCTTCCTGGCCTGGATGCGGACCTCGCTCGGGCTGCTCGCGGGTGGAGTCGCCGTGCACACCCTCGTCGAGCCCTTCCAGCGGTCGGGTATCCGCCGGGCGATCGCGATGAGCTGTCTCGCGCTCGCGGTCATCGTCGCCATCGGGGCCTACGCGCACTGGCGGCGGGTTCGCGCGGCGATGCGGCGTGGCCTGCCGCTGCCCGCCACCCTGCTGGTGCCGATCCTTTCGGCGGGCATCACCATCGTGTCGGTGCTGGCATGTGTGGCGGTGCTGTTGCGATGAACGAGACGGGCGAACAGGGCGCGGCACGGCCGGGTGCCGACCCCGACGCGGGAAAGGCGTCCGAGCGCACCGCCCTGGCCTGGCGGCGCACCGCCATCTCCTCGATGGTGGTCGCGGTCCTGTTCCTGAACCACGCGGCGGTCGACGACTGGCGTGCGACCGGCACCGCGCCACTGGCCGCCGCGGGCGCCATGCTCGCGCTGGCGGCGCTGTGCCTGGCACGCAACCACAGTCTGCACGCGGGCAGGCGCGACGGTGAACGCGGCGCGATCGTCATGACCACGGTGGCGGTGGTCCTGGTCGCCGCGATCGCCGCCGGTCTGGGATTCGTGGATCCGGCGCCGTGATGAGCGGCGCGACGGTTGATTCGGCAGAGCACAGGAGGATGGATATGAGCACAGCGACCGAACCGAGCGCCATCATCGCGGCCGCGCAGCGTCGCGCCGCCGGAGCTCTGCCCTTCGCCGACGAGACGGATTCGGCCGACGCGCGCCGGGGTTTCATCGCCGCTCTCGACCCCGGCGTCGTCACCATGTCCGACGGAACCGTGGTGTGGGACAACGACTCCTATGAATTCCTGCGCCGACCCTGCCCCTCCTCGGTGCATCCAGGACTGTGGCGGCAGTCCGGGCTTGTCCTCGAACAAGGTCTGTTCGAGGTCACCGGGGGGATCTACCAGATCCGCGGACTCGACCTGTCGAATATGACCCTGGTCGAAGGCGATTCGGGTGTCGTCGTCATCGACCCGCTCATCTCCGCCGAGACCGCCGCCGCCGGACTCGCGCTGTACCGCGCACATCGCGGCGACCGGCCGGTGACCGGGCTCGTCTACACCCATTCGCACGTGGACCATTTCGGTGGCGCGCTCGGCGTCACCACCGAAGCGGATGTCGTCGCAGGCCGCTGCCCGGTACTCGCGCCCGCGGGTTTCCTGGAACACGCGGTGGCCGAGAATGTATACGCCGGGACCGCGATGGCCAGGCGCGCCGCCTATATGTACGGCGCGGTGCTGCCGCGCGGACCACTCGGTCAGGTCGGCGCCGGTCTCGGACAGACCACCTCGCTCGGCACCGTCACCCTGATTCCACCCACTGTCGACATCACCGAGACCGGTCAGCGGGAAATCGTCGACGGGGTGCCCATCGTCTTCCAGGTCACCCCGGGAACCGAGGCGCCCGCGGAGATGAATTTCTACTTGCCCGATCATCGAGCGCTGTGCATGGCCGAGAACGCCACCCACACCCTGCACAATCTGCTGACGCTACGCGGTGCGCTGGTACGTGATCCGCATATCTGGGCCAAATATCTGACCGAATCCATCAACCTGTTCGCCCGCGAGGCCGACGTGGTTTTCGCTTCGCACCATTGGCCGACCTGGGGCACCGACCGACTCGTGGAATACCTCGCACTGCAACGAGATCTCTACGGATATCTGCACGATCAGACGGTGCGACTGTTGAATCAGGGCTGTGTCGGCGCCGAGATCGCCGAGCGGTTCGCCCTGCCGCCCGCGATCGACAGCGCCTGGCATGCCCGGGGCTACTACGGTTCGGTGAGCCACAATGTGAAGGCGATCTACCAGCGGTATATGGGCTGGTTCGACGGCAATCCGGCCCACCTGTGGGAATATCCGCCGGTCGAATCCGCCCAGCGGCATGTGGAGTTCATGGGTGGCGCCGACGAAGTACTCCGCAAGGCGCGCGTGTCCTACGCGGCGGGTGACTACCGCTGGGTGGCGCAGGTGGTCAATTACGTCATCTTCGCCGATCCCGGCAATACCGCCGCGAAGGAATTGCAGGCCAGCACTTTCGAGCAACTGGGTTACGGCGCGGAGAACGCCACCTGGCGCAATTTCTATCTCAGTGGCGCCTACGAACTGCGTTACGGCACGTTCGGCACCCCGACGACGCCGAACGCGCCGACCGTGCTGGCGGCGCTGACCACCGAGCAGATCTTCGACGCGTTGGCGCTGCGGGTCGACGGTCCCAAGGCTTGGCGGCATCGTCTCGTGGCCGACTGGCATCTCACCGACGAGGACCGCACCCACCGACTGGAATTGCGCAATGGGGTGCTGATCCACTACGACAGGCCCGACAGCGTGAAAATGCCCGATCCGGACACGGTTTTCACCCTGACCCGCCACACCCTGATCCGGGTGTTGCTGGCCGGTGACGATTTCGGAGTCGCCGTCGCGGCGGGCGATATCGCCATCGAAGGCGATCCGGTCACGCTGGCCGATCTCATCGATGTCTTCGATGCGCCCGACCCGGATTTCGCCATCGTCACCCCGTAGTCGCGGTCGTCTCGACGCCCATCTGTAGGTGGCGGACGGCGAATTTCGCTATTCTGGCGACTCCCGAGCGATCGCGATAATTCGATCGATCGCAGGCGATTTCTAGGATGGACGTGGCACATTTCGAACTCGTGACCGAGCGGATCCGCTCGGCGCTACGCCTCGGCGGCGGTGATCTGTCGGCCGTCTGCGATACCTGTGTGCAGGTGATTCCGGTGCGGCGGGCCGCGATTCTGATCAATGAACCGCATCTCGGCGTGCAACCATGGGCCGCCAGCGACGAGTGGACCACCCGGATCGAGGCCGCGCAGGCCACGGCGGGCGAAGGCCCCGCGTTCGACGCCGTGGCCACGGGGATGCCCGTCACCGTGGCGGATCTCGGCACCGGATGCGACGGGTGGCCCGCGTTCGCCGCGCTGTTGCGGAGGGAATCGGCCTCGGGTGCGCTGGTGGCGGTGCCGCTGTGCTCGGGCGCCATCCGACTCGGCACCTTGGATCTCTACCTCGACGCTCCCGGCACGTGGTCGTCGTCCACTCTCGCGGAAGCGCAGCACATCGCGAATCTCATCGCCGCACACCTGGTTTCGGCCAATACCGCCCCTCCGCCGACCAGCACCCTCATCCATCACGCGGCGGCAACGGTGATAGCGCAACGCCAGGGGTCGACAGCGGACGCCTACGCCCGGCTGCGCGCAGAGGGATTGCGACGCGGAATGTTCCTCGCGGAGTTGGCCGAGCAGGTAGTCGACCACCGGATTCGCCTCACCGCCGACGACGTTCGCTGATCGGGCGGGATCGATCCCGATTGCTCCTCAGGCCGAGGTGGGCAGCGCGGCGATATACCTGCCCGCCATGTACCGCTGGATCAACCGGACGACGGGACCGCCGATCCGCGTGTACCAGGCTCCCGGCCGGGAAAAGGCGGTGATCAGGCCGTACACGGCGTCATCGGTCGCGTCGTATTCCACCGCGAACAGTTCCTCACCGATCTCGGGATGCCCGGTCAGCGTGCCGTAGGCGAAGCCGCGCCGGTCCGCCTCCTCCAGCAGGTACACCACCTTGCAGGGTGCGGTGATCGCCAGTCGGCCGACGCCGAGTCGCACCGTCAGCACGGTCCCCACCTCGGCTGTCGGCGTGCTCGATTCATCGAAGATTCCGGTGCCCTTCTGCATCACGAACGCCAGGATCGCCACGCCCGCCTGCTCGAAGAGCGCACGTCCGGAACCGATCCGGCGCCGCAGGGTGAAGCAGTGATACCCCGGTGGCAGTGAGCCAGCCGTGGCGCCGATCTCGGAGTAGGTGAGCACGTCGCCCGATTCGTTGCGCATATCCCGATCCTCGCGCTATCGGGCGCGGGACGGAACCGTGCGCAGCGTCTGCGCGTGAGTGCTGTCGACGGACGCGGTTTCCGATCGATGGCGCCGCCCTCCGCGCGGCAGTGCCGAAGAAATATCCGAACGGCCTCACCGCTCACCGATCGGCTTCAGTCGCAACGGCGACAAGTGCAGCAGCGCAAGGGGATCGAGGTATTCGCGACGAGCCCGCGTACCCGCCTCCCTGCGCAGACCCCAGTGCAGGCACGCGGCCGCCGCGCACCCCTCGTGCCCGGCCGCCAACTCTCCGATCCGCGCACCGCGCCCGACCCGGCTGCCGACCGAAACCTTCGCCTGTACCGGCTCATACGTCGTTCGCAGCCCACCCGGGTGGTCGATCGACACCACCGGCCTCCCCGCGACCTCTCCGGCGAACACCACGATCCCGGCCCCGGCCGCAAGCACGTCCTGGCCCGGCCTGCCCGCCAGATCCACGCCGCGATGCCCCGGCAGCCAATCCTGCGCCGGTCTGTCGAAGCGTCGCTCGATCATCGGCCGCGGGCGCAGCGGCCAGTCGAATCCACCGGCGGGTACCGCCGAGGCCGGGGGTCCCGCCTGCGGCGACAGCGCGACCGCGATCCCGACGAGGATGCCGATCGGCCGCGGAACCTTCGCCACGATCACCGAGCGCCCGCGACGCGCGACAGCGGGCGCGTCACCGTGGCCGCTGTCGTTCGCCGTCCCCGCGCAGGTGGATCCCACAGCGGACGATGGCGACGCTGACGATCTCGACACGGCGACCGGCTCCGGCATGTACGGCGACGGCGTGGCCCGGCCGTCACCGGAGCGTGCACCACGGGACTGGCACGGCGACGACCGGCGGGGCGGGAAACGGGGGCGGCAGAACGTGGACCGGCCCCACGGGCAGGCGCATGACGCGAATGCGGCAGGGAGCCGACCGCAGCCACCCGCTCGGCAGACACGCCGAACCCGTGCACGCCGCTGCGACAGCCTTCGGCGCGGGTGGATCCGCGAGTGCCGGATATGCCGGAACCAGGGATGACGCGAATGCCGCCGCGACGATGACGGCCAGCGAAACCGATATGCGATTCATGCCTCCAGCCTCGGCCAGGGGACGGCTCTCCGAGGCCACGCATGGTCGAATGTGGACAACTTTCCGAACTGTGAATACAGCACATTTCGCCTGTTCGGGGCATCGTCGTGCGGCCGATTTAGGTCATGGGGTCCGCGCGCCGTAGACTGGTCGAGCGGTCTGTGCTGGCACGGACCGACTTCGCGCGCCACCCGTGCTTGTTCGTGACGTCGCTGTTCGAACCGGACCTCAATTCGAGATCGTTCGCGGCAGTGCACGTGCGGAGCAGGGAATCGCCGGCTGGTCCTGATCTTTGTGGTCGGGTCCGGTGATTCGGAGGCGCCAGGGCAGTGGATCGCCGATTCGCTGCGTCAACCGGCAAGGAAAGAGAGATACGAGAGCCATGGCTGTCGTAACAATGAAGCAGCTGCTCGACAGCGGCGCGCATTTCGGACACCAGACCCGTCGGTGGAACCCGAAGATGAAGCGGTTCATCTTCACCGACCGCAACGGCATCTACATCATCGACCTGCAGCAGACGCTGACCTACATCGATAAGGCCTACGAGTTCGTCAAGGAGACCGTCGCCCACGGTGGCACCGTGCTCTTCGTCGGCACCAAGAAGCAGGCCCAGGAGTCGATCGCGGCCGAGGCGACTCGGGTCGGGATGCCCTACGTCAACCAGCGCTGGCTGGGTGGCATGCTCACCAACTTCTCCACCGTGCACAAGCGTCTGCAGCGCCTCAAGGAGCTCGAGGCGATGGAGCAGACCGGTGGTTTCGAGGGTCGCACCAAGAAGGAAATCCTCATGCTCACGCGTGAGATGAACAAGCTGGAGCGCACCCTCGGCGGTATCCGCGATATGGCCAAGGTGCCCTCGGCCATCTGGGTCGTCGACACCAACAAGGAGCACATCGCCGTCGGCGAGGCGCGCAAGCTGAACATCCCGGTGATCGCGATCCTGGACACCAACTGCGACCCCGACCTGGTCGACTACCCGATCCCGGGTAACGACGACGCGATCCGTTCCGCCGCTCTGCTGACCAAGGTCGTCGCCTCCGCGGTGGCCGAGGGCGTGCAGGCGCGTGCGGGCGGTTCCTCGAGCGACGACAAGCCGGAAGCCGGTGCGGGCGAGCCCCTGGCCGAATGGGAGCAGGAGCTGCTCGCGCAGGCCGCCCCCGCCGCCGAGGCCGCTCCCGCCGAGGAGGCCGCGCCGGCCGCCGAGGCCGCTCCGGTCGAGACCCCGGCCGAGGCCTGAGACTCACCTGGAACGCGGTATTCAGACACTGTTCCGGCGGTGATCACGAGGCTGTGCCATCGTGATCACCGCTGCCCAGTACTCAGGAGCGTTCGGGCGGATGACAGTCGCCGCCCGTCGCGCACTTTCTCGAAGGAGGCTCGCCACCCATGGCGAACTACACCGCTGCCGATGTGAAGCGGCTCCGGGAGCTGACCGGCTCCGGGATGATGGACTGCAAGAACGCGCTGACCGAGACCGAGGGTGATTTCGACAAGGCCGTCGAGGTGCTGCGCATCAAGGGCGCCAAGGACGTGGGCAAGCGCGCCGAGCGCGCCACGGCCGAGGGCCTGGTCGCGGCCAAGGACGGCGTTCTGGTCGAGATCAACTCCGAAACGGACTTCGTCGCCAAGAACGCCGAGTTCCAGACGTTGGCCGATCAGATCGTGAGCGCCGCGGCCACCGCGAAGCCCGCCGATCTGGACGAGCTGAAGGCGCTGCCGCTGGCGGGCGGGACCGTCGACGCCGCGCTGCAGGAGCTGGCCGTCAAGATCGGCGAGAAGCTCGAACTGCGTCGCGTCGTCTCCTACGACGGCCCGGTCGCGACCTACCTGCACAAGCGTGCCACCGATCTGCCGCCCGCCGTCGGCGTGCTGATCGAGTACACCGGCGAGGGTGACGCCGCGGCCGAGGCCGCCCGCGCCGCCGCCATGCAGGTCGCCGCTCTCAAGGCCAAGTACGTCACCCGCGACGAGGTTCCCTCCGACATCGTGGAGAACGAGCGCCGCATCGCCGAGCAGACCGCTCGCGAAGAGGGTAAGCCCGAGGCCGCGCTGCCGAAGATCACCGAAGGCCGCGTCAACGGCTTCTTCAAGGACGTCGTGCTGCTCGAGCAGCCGTCGGTCACCGATTCGAAGAAGACGGTCAAGGCCCTGCTGGACGAGGCCGGTGTCACCGTGAGCCGCTTCGCCCGCTTCGAGGTCGGCCAGGCCTGATTCAATCGGAAGGCCTCTCGCACGTTGTATCCTGATGTGCGAGAGGCCTTTTGCGTGTCGGCGGTTGTATCAGCGATGCCGACGGGCGCGGGTTTCGGCCGAATCGGGCTCGGCGCTCACCGCAGGGTTGCGGTCAGTGCGAGGCCTGCGATTCCCGCACACGGTTCATGCTTCGGAACATTGTTGAGGCGTGAATGTTTCAGATCTTCGCACGGGCGTGATCGGCTATTCGATTTCGCGCGAGGCCGAACCGTCCGAGGGGGGCTTATGTGCTCGCCGAAACTCGGTAAGGCAGGATGGGAGCGCTCTATGTAGCGCATCCGACTCCGAAATACCGTTGACCCCCAGCCTGCCGAGCGGGCAACCAGCACCGAGGGAGAAGAGCACCGATGACGGACCCCGGGACCGACCGTCCAGGATATCGCCGCGTGCTTTTGAAATTAGGTGGGGAGATGTTCGGCGGGGGCACCGTCGGGCTCGACCCGGATGTCGTGCAGACCGTCGCCGAACAGATCGCCGAGGTGGTCGAAGACGGTATCCAGGTGGCGGTGGTCATCGGAGGAGGCAATTTCTTCCGTGGCGCGGAGCTGGAAGAGCGCGGCATGGACAGAGCGCGCTCGGACTATATGGGCATGCTCGGCACCGTGATGAACAGCCTTGCGCTGCAAGACTTCTTGCAGAAGCAGGGCATCGACACCCGCGTACAGACCGCGATCACCATGGGGCAGGTGGCCGAACCGTACCTTCCGCTGCGCGCCAAGCGTCACCTGGAGAAGGGGCGCGTTGTCATCTTCGGCGCCGGGATGGGTATGCCGTACTTCTCCACCGACACCACCGCCGCCCAGCGCGCGCTGGAAATCGGCGCCGACGTGGTGCTGATGGCCAAGGCCGTCGACGGCGTATTCAGCGCGGATCCTCGGGTCGACGAGAATGCGACCATGTACACCGAGATCACCCATAAAGAGGTGATCGAGCGGGGTTTGAAGGTCGCCGACGCCACGGCGTTCAGTCTCTGTATGGACAACCAGATGCCGATCCTGGTGTTCAATTTGTTGACGAAGGGCAATATCGCCCGGGCGGTCGCCGGTGAGAAGATCGGCACATTGGTTCGGTCCTGACCCCGCGACCCGCGGATCATGACGATGACGACGCTGTGGAGGAAACGGTCGTGATTGATGAAGCGCTCTTCGATGCCGAGGAGAAGATGGAGAAAGCCGTCTCGGTAGCGAAGGATGATCTCGGGGGCATCCGGACCGGCCGGGCCAACCCCGGCATGTTCACCCGAATCGTCATCGACTACTACGGCTCTCCGACGCCGATCACCCAGGTGTCGAGCATTACGGTGCCCGAGCCGCGCATGGTGGTGATCAAGCCCTACGAGCAGGCGCAGTTGAACGCGATCGAAACCGCGATCCGCAACTCGGACCTCGGGGTGAACCCCACCAACAACGGCGACATCATTCGCATCTCCGTGCCGCAGCTCACCGAGGAACGGCGCCGCGAACTGGCCAAACAGGCCAAGGGCAAGGGTGAGGACGCCAAAGTCTCGATCCGCAATGTCCGTCGCAAGGCCATGGACGAACTGTCGCGGATCCAGAAAGATGGCGAGGCGGGTGAGGACGAGGTCGGGCGCGCCGAGAAGGAGCTCGACAAGACCACCGCCAAATACGTCGGTCAGATCGACGAATTGGTCAAGCACAAGGAAGCTGAACTGCTCGAGGTCTGAGGTATCGCGGATGCGGGCGGCGGGCCTACGAAGCAGGCCGCCGCGCACGTCACGGATCGGTAACTACCGAAGACCTGCCGAGTGGGGGACGAACGGAACGACGAGTTGAGCGACGGGACAATCGTGGCCGAGAAAGCCGCCGCGACCGGTGCGGCGAAGGAGCCGAAGCCGGCGAACGGCACACCTGAATCGCCGCGCGGGCATTCCGGCGATTCTTCGACCGCCGAAACCGGCAGTAAGGAATGGGCCACCGATTTCGGGTCGGCGTCCGAGGTCGAACCGCCCGCCGATTCGTCCACCTCCGCTCCCGTCGAATCCGCCGAGACATCGGTACCGCCTTCCGGGAACCCGGTTCCGGCCGAATCCGAGCGCCCGGTCGAACCCACGCCCGCCCCCGCGGGATCCGGCTCGCGGGCAGGTCGCAATCTGCCCGCCGCGCTCGCTGTCGGATTCGGTCTCGGTCTTTCGGTCATCGCCATCCTGCTGTTCGTGCCGAAGGTGTTCATCGCGGTGGTGGGCGCGGCGGTCGGTGTGGCGACCTGGGAGGTCGCCAAGCGGCTGCGTGAGGCCGATGTCCTCGTGCCGCGGATCCCGCTCATCGTGGGTGGTCAGGCGGTGTTCTGGCTCGGCTGGCCGTACGGCACCAGTGGTGTGGCGGGGGCATTCGCCGGTACCGCGCTGGTGTGTATGGTGTGGCGGCTGTTCGATCACGGCCTTCGGACAGCGCCGCGAAATTTCCTGCGCGACACCGCGATCACCATATTCACCCTCGCCTGGATTCCGTTGCTCGCGTCGTTCTCGACGCTGCTGTTGCTGGAAACGGACGGCAACCTGCGGGTGCTGACCTTCATGATCCTGGTGGTGTGCTCCGATGTCGGCGGCTACGTGGCGGGCGTGCTGTTCGGCAAGCATCCGATGGTGCCGTCGATCAGCCCGAAGAAATCCTGGGAGGGTTTCTGCGGCTCGCTGCTCTTCAGCGTCATCGGTGGTCTCCTCACGGTGACGTTGCTGCTGCAGGCGAATTCGATGGTCGGCGTCGTACTCGGCGTCGGCCTGGTCCTGGTGGCGACGGTGGGCGATCTCATCGAATCGCAGATCAAACGCGAACTCGGCATCAAGGACATGGGCACGCTGCTGCCGGGTCACGGCGGCATGATGGACCGCCTCGATTCCATGTTGCCCTCGGCCTTCGTCTCCTGGCTGGTTCTGTCCACCTTGATCTGATCCGTCGTCCGCGCGACCTGATTCGACGGTCGGGGCCGCTAGCGCTTGGCCGCGTGGCGCAACTGCATGATGCGCACGCCGCCGACCAGCGCCATCACCAGGGCGCCGCCGATCACCGACAGCAGAACCGCGACGCCGATCGGCAGGTTGAACTCCCAGAAGAACAGGCTGACCCGGATGCTCTGCAGGTTCTGCAGGATGAAGATCAGCAGGACGATCAGGATGAGGGCCCCGGCGACCAGACCGACCCAGGCGTAGCCGGTGCGGGAGGAAATCGACTTCTTGGCGGTGCCCCTGGGGGTCGCCTGCGGTGGAATCGACTCGGGGTCGGGTAGTTCTTCGGCGTTGGTGGACATGACTGAATCATTGCCGACGACTATCAGGGCCGCACGTATTTCGCCCCGACGGACTCCATGTCGCCCGGCGGAACCCCCGGTGCCGCCAGGTGTGGATCCGGCCTGAATACGCGCGGAACCGGGCCAATGAGAGAATGGGGGCATTATGACCGTCTCCCTGCCCCTCGTTTTCGATGCCCCGCGCCGCGGCATGCCGCCGCGGCATCTCGCCGATCTCGACGCGGACGGACGGAAGGCGGCCGTCGAGGAACTGGGGTTGCCCAAATTTCGTGCCGACCAGATCGCCCGGCAGTACTACGCCAGGTTGCAGGCTGATCCGGAGCAGATGACGGATCTGCCCGCGCCGGTGCGGGAGAAGATCGGCGCGGCGCTGTTCCCGCCGCTGCTGTCGGTGGTCAAACATGTCGCGTGCGATTCCGGGGAAACGCGCAAAACGCTGTGGCGGGCGGGTGACGGCACGCTGCTGGAGAGCGTGCTGATGCGCTATTCCGACCGCAATACGCTGTGTATCTCCAGCCAGGCGGGCTGCGGTATGGCCTGCCCGTTCTGCGCCACCGGCCAAGGCGGGCTGAATCGCAACCTGTCCACCGCCGAGATCGTCGACCAGGTGCGGGCGGCTGCGGCGGCGCTGCGCGACGGTGAGGTCGCGGGCGGACCTGGGCGGCTGTCGAACATCGTGTTCATGGGCATGGGGGAGCCGCTGGCCAATTACAAACGGGTGGTGGACGCGGTCCGCCGTATCACCTCGCCCGCGCCGGATGGACTCGGCATCTCCCAGCGCAGTGTCGTCGTCTCCACCGTCGGCCTGGCCCCCGCCATTCGTAAACTCGCCGACGAGGGCCTTTCGGTGACCCTCGCGGTGTCGCTGCACACCCCCGACGACCAATTGCGCGACACCCTTGTTCCGGTGAACAACCGCTGGCCGGTGGCCGAGGTTCTCGACGCCGCCAGGTACTACGCCGACAAGACCGGACGCCGCGTTTCCATCGAATACGCGCTCATCCGCGATATCAACGATCAGCCGTGGCGCGCGGATATGCTCGGCCAGAAATTGCACAAAGCACTCGGTTCGCGCGTGCACGTCAATGTGATCCCGTTGAACCCGACGCCGGGCAGTAAATGGGATGCCAGTCCGAAGCCGGTCGAACAGGAATTCGTGCGCCGGGTGAACGCCCAGGGCGTGCCGTGCACCGTGCGCGATACGCGCGGCCAGGAGATCGCCGCCGCGTGCGGCCAGCTCGCCGCCGAGAACTGATCCGCTCATCCCGCCCTCGACCGAATCGCGCCCGAATGCGCGGAGCTGAGGGGCGGCATTCGCCCCGCTCAGCCACCTGGATCGACTTATTCGCGCACGAGAGTTGTTGGGTGCTGAAGAGGCGGCCGCATCGAATTGTCGCCTGGCGTGCTTCAGCGGGGCCGGATTCAGCGACGCGCTGTGTGAGCGTGCTGAGCAGGACCCCGACGTGCTTCGCTTCGGACTCGCTCAGTTGTATGGCCTGCGTGAGCAGAGCGCTCGGGTCTGACGAGATGCGAAGTCCGAAGCGAAGAGTCGGCCGCATTCGCATTGCCGCCGACGTGGATTCGTCGGGCACTCCATGGGCCGGATGAGCGTCGGGTGTGGGCGGTGTACAGTGCCGACAAGCGTGGCCACGCAGTCCGCCGCGCACGGCAGTCCGCTGCCGACAACTGATCGGAACCGGTCGAGGGGGTGTCCCGGTGCTGCGCAGCGGTGAGGTATTCGCGGGTTACAGCATCGAGCGATTGCTCGGCCAGGGCGGGATGGGCGCGGTGTATCTGGCCAGGCATCCGCGACTGCCCAGGCTGACAGCGCTGAAGCTGCTGAATCGGGAGTTGTTCTCCGACGACGAGATTCGGGCCAGGTTCGAGCGTGAGGCCGATCTGGTCGCGCAACTCGATCATCCCAATATCGTGACCGTCTTCGATCGGGGCATCGAAGACGAGCAACTGTGGATCTCCATGCAGTACATCGACGGCGTGGACGCCTCGACGGTCGATCCGCGCACCCTGCCGCCGCACCGGGCCGCGCAGATCATCACCGAGACGGCGGCGGCACTGGACTACGCGCACGCCAAGGACGTGCTGCATCGCGATGTGAAACCCGGCAATATCCTGCTCGCGCACGGCGCGGGGCAGGAGCGGGTGCTGCTCACCGATTTCGGCATCGCCCGCCCGCGCGAGGACACCCGGCAGCTGACCAAGACCGGAAGTTTCACCGCCACCCTGGCTTACGCGGCGCCGGAACAGCTGACCGGTGGGCAGTTGGATCACCGCACCGACCAGTACTCACTGGCGTGCACGCTCTACTGGCTGCTGAGCGCGACGGTGCCCTTCGACTCGCCGCACGCGGTACAGGTGATCGAAGGACATCTGCGACGGCCGCCCCCGCCGGTCACCGCCCATCGGCCGGACCTACCGGTGGAACTGGACGCGGTACTCGGGCGGGCGCTGGCGAAACGTACGCCCGACCGCTTCGACAGTTGCGCAGAGTTCGCCGCGGCGGTGCGGGTGGCGTTGAGCCGCAACGGATCTCGTCCAGGCACCGGGCCGCGATCGATCCCCCGGCAGTCGATGCCCCTGGCCGTGCCCGTGGTGGAGCCATACGGCCGAGCCGTCGGTCCCGGAAGTCACCTCGCCCCCCAGGGGACGCCCGAGGGCGGCTATGCGCCGGGCGGAGCGCATCCGGCGCAGGGCGCGGGGTACGCGCAGGCCGGGCCGCCGAACGGCGTCTATCGGGCTCCCGTGCCGATGCCCGCGGGCGGCTACCCACCCGCGGGTCGCCCTCCTGGTCGCGGACCGGTGAACGCCGGTCGGCCGTCGGGAAGCGGTTATCCGGCCGCGCGTCCGCCCGCCGCCTTTCGTCCCCCGCGGCGGCGTAACGGTTCGAAGATCGCCTTGACGATTTTCGGTGTGATCGCGTTGCTGGTGGCCGGTTGTGGTGTCTGGGTGTGGAAGGACGAGACCACCTGGGTATCGCAACTGACGGGTCATTCGAAGGGGCACCAGGATCTATCGGCGATGTCCGCGGCTTTCCCGCAGTTACTGCCCGCAGGCAATCGAGACAAGGGAACCGGATACGAGGGGGCCGCCTGCACCCCCGCATCGGGTTGGGACGACTGGCAGGCCGAAAAGGGTGACCTGTCCGCGCTCGATCATTGGCAGGCGCGATGGGAGTGCCTACTCCAGAACAAAGCCACCTTGGCCTATACGTTCTACACCTACGACACGGAGGGCGCGGCGCAGCGGGCATTGAGCGGGTTCCTGGCCGCAGCGAGCGATCAGGGGACGAGTACCACCGGTAATCGCACCGATCGTCGCGTGATGTACACCAGCGCCTACAACAACGAGTACCCGTTGATCGTCACGACCTTCGACGACCCGTCTCGCGCCCGATGGATTTTGACGTTCGCCCTCGGGTCAGGCGGAATGGACAAACTCGTCGAGAAGCTGAAAACCGTACCGCTCACCTGACCGGGAAAATCGGGACGGTGTCGGTCAGCCGCGATTCTTGGCCGGACGGTTGGTCGCGGCGCGACGCTCGGCCTCCTTGGCCTTGATGCGCTCGTTCTCCGCTCGCACGGCGGCGTGCGTTTCGCGCTCGCGCAGGAGCCAGGCCGGGGGGTCGGCGAGCAGCGCGTCGATCTGCTCGGCGGTGAGGGCATCGGAGACCTCGGCGCGGGCGAGTCCGCTGTTGGAGATACCGAGTTTGCGGGCGACGACATCGCGCGGGAAGGGGCCGGTGCGGCGCAATTCGGTCAGCCACGCGGGCGGATCGGTGCGCAATTTCTCCAACTCGGCGCGCGAGACAGTGGAGTTGCGAAACTCCTCGGGGGTCGCAGGAAGGTAGATGCCGAGCTTATTCGCCGCCGTCAGCGGCTTCATGGTCTGCGGTTTCTGCTCCTGGCTCACCCACTGAGCTTAATCGACGCCACGGGAACGCATCGCCACCACCGGACCGCTTCGGCGCGACCGTCCGATTCGCCGCAGGTCGAAGCGGCTAACCTTCATGCAATGAGCCGGTTCGAGTCGATCGACGTCACCCGCGTGCGGTGGTTCGCCGCGGTCGCGCAGGAATTGCATTTCGCGCGGGCGGCGAAATCCTTGAATATCTCCCGGCAGAAGCTGAGCCGGACCGTCCTCGATCTGGAAGAGGAGTTGGGCACGAAACTGTTCGTGCCCGGCGCCCAGCCGACCGAACTCACCGAGGACGGGCGCGCGTTCCTGGCCGCCGCGCCCGCATTGATCGCCGCTGCCGAAGTTTCGGGCGGGCAACAGGATTCGGATGCGCGGCCCGGTTTGCGGGTCGGATTCGTTCCCGGAGTGACCGTGTCCAAGTGGACCCGCGTCTGGGGTGAACGATTCCCGGATATCGCGCTGGAGGTGGTTGCGCTCACGGCGGCGGACCAACTGGATGCCCTGCGCGAGGATCGTGTCGATATGTGCTTCGTTCGTCTCCCGATCGATCGCGAGGGCCTGAACGCCATCCCGCTCTACCGCGAGGTTCCCGTGGTCGTCGTACCCAAGGATCATCCGATCTCGGTGTTCACCGAGGTCAGCGTGGCTGATCTGGCCGATGAGCGGATGCAGGAAGGCCATGCGATCGATGACGCCGCGGTCACCCTGGAAATGGTCGCCGCCGGCGTCGGTCACGCCGTCGTCCCGCATTCCATCGCTCGCCTGCACGCCCGCCGCGACCTCGTCTACCGCACGGTCACCGACGCCCCCGACACCGAGATCGCCCTCGCCTGGCCCGCCGCACGGACCACCGATCTGGTCGAGGAATTCATCGGCATCGTGCGAGGCCGCTCCGAACGCAGCTCCCGCTCACCCGCCGCCACGGACCGGCGACGCCCGACCGCTGCCAAGCGCCCCGCAGCGGCCGAGAAGCCCACTCCGGGTAAGCATTCCGCGAAGAAGAAGCCCGCGAAACGCCGCGGCCGCTGAACACGAACGCCGTCTCCGCGCGGGGCGGGGACGGCGAGTGAACGTGTGCGCGCGGGATCAGCGCGGCTTGCGCGAGAGGATCTTGTCGTAGCCGATGAATCCGAGGATCGCCACCGCGAAGCCGATCAGGAAGATGTCCTCGACGTGGCCTTTGTGGTTTCCGATGAGCATTCCGAGCAGGATGATCGCGACGACGACGCCCGCGATCTTGAACGTGCGCGGCGCCTCACCACTCCAGCCCCACGCGGCCGAAGGAACCTCGGCGGTATCGACGTGAGTGACGACGGCGCGCTCGGTGTTGGCGGGTTCGAGTTCCGTGGCGGCCACGATCGCTCCTTAGCTCGAGGTTCCGGGGTGATCCCGATTCCGGTATTTCACCGATATCGTGGCATACGACCGTCCGTCGTAGCCAGTGACCCTGCCACAATGGGGCCGTGTCCGACATCGTGAGAGTTCTGCTGCTGGGCAGCACCGGATCCATTGGTACCCAAGCACTCGAGGTGATCGCCGCCAACCCCGACAAGTTCGAGGTGGTCGGGCTGGCCGCGCGTGGCGGCAATGCCGAATTGCTCGCGGCGCAGATGGCGGCCACCGGTACTCGCAATGTCGCGGTCGCCGATGCCGCCGCCGCGCGGGCATTGGGTGTGCCGTTCGGCGGCCCGGCAGCGGTCACCGAACTGGTGCGTCGCACCGAGGCCGACGTCGTCTTGAACGCGCTGGTCGGCTCCCTCGGTCTCGAGCCGACGCTGGCCACCCTCGAATCTGGCACCAGGTTGGCGCTGGCGAATAAGGAATCGCTTGTCGCGGGTGGTTCGCTGGTGACGAGGGCGGCGGCTCCCGGCCAGATCGTCCCGGTCGATTCGGAACATTCCGCACTGGCCCAATGTCTGCGCGGCGGGCGTGCCGAGGAGGTGGACCGGCTGGTTCTCACCGCCTCCGGCGGCCCGTTCCGCGGGTGGACCGCGCAGATGCTGGAATCGGTGAATCCGGCGGAGGCCAAAACGCATCCCACCTGGTCCATGGGTTTGATGAACACCCTGAACTCGGCGTCGCTGGTGAACAAGGGGCTGGAGTTGATCGAGACCCACCTGCTGTTCGGCATCCCCTATGACCGGATCGACGTCACGGTGCATCCGCAGTCGATCGTGCATTCCATGGTCACCTTCACCGATGGTTCGACCCTGGCCCAGGCCAGTCCGCCCGATATGAGACTGCCCATCGCACTGGCTCTCGGCTGGCCGGACCGGGTGCCGGGCGCGGCTGCGGCCTGTGATTTCGGAACCGCCTCGACATGGACCTTCGAACCTGTCGACACCGAGGTGTTCCCCGCGGTCGAACTGGCCAGGCAGGCGGGGGAGGCGGGCGGCAGTGTCACCGCCGTCTACAACGCCGCCAACGAGATCGCGGTGCAGGCATTCCTCGACGGGCATATCCGCTTCCCCGGGATCGTGAGCACCGTGGCCCGCGCGGTCGACGCGGCCGAACGGTGGCGTACCGAACCCGAATCGCTCGCCGATGTCCTCGCCGCCGACAGTTGGGCGCGTGCATACGCTCGCGCCCTGGTCAGCGCGTGACCTGTTCGGTAGAGCCGAGGTGATCGCGGGGCGAGGCGACGATCCGACGCGCGGTGTGACCGTCGCCTGGCAGACTTGTGAGGTGAGGTCGGTCGGCGTCCGGTTACTGTGGTCGGGTGTTCGCGGCCGGGACCGGATGCGGGCGCGGCGGATAATAGCGGCCGATCCAGCGGTCGTGTCGAGGCGAGCTGCGTAACGCAGGAGGGCTGTACATCAATGGTGTTCGCGTTGGGGTTCGCGTTGTTCGCCCTCGGTATCACGATATCGATCGCGCTGCACGAATGCGGACACATGTGGGCCGCTCAGGCGACCGGCATGAAGGTGCGCCGCTATTTCATCGGCTTCGGTCCGAAGGTGTTCTCCTACCGGCGCGGTGAGACCGAATACGGGCTCAAGGCGCTGCCGCTCGGCGGATTCTGCGATATCGCGGGCATGACGGCGCTCGACGAATTGGCCCCGGAAGACCTGGACCGCGCCATGTACCGCCAGAGCACCTGGAAGCGGCTGGTGGTGATGTCCGGCGGTATCGCGATGAACTTCGTGCTCGGTTTCGTCCTGGTCGCCGTGCTCGCGATCGGCTGGGGGCTGCCGCGTTTCGATCAGCCGCCCGCCACCGCGCTCGGCACGATGGGATGCGTGCCGCAGCAGAATCCGGACGGCACCACCCAGCCCTGCACCGGCACCGGACCGGCGCAGACGGCGGGGCTGCGGCGCGGTGACGTGGTCAAGACGGTCAACGGCGTGCCGGTGGCGACGTGGAAGCAATTCCAGGCCGAAACCCAGAAGCAGACCGGCCTGTTCGCCTACACCGTCGAACGCGACGGGCAGACCCTCACCATCCCGGTCGATCCGGTGCGGGTGATGCGCTATCCGGAGGGCGGCGGTCCCGGCAAGGAAGTCAGCGCGGTCGGCGTCGGCGCCGACTTCTACGAGCCGGAGCAGTACGGCGTGCTCGCCGCGATCCCGGCCTCCGCCGTGTTCACCGGCGACATGTTCGTGCGCACCTTCGAATCGCTGGCCCAGATGCCGAAGAAGGTCTCGGCGCTGTGGACCGCGGTCACCGGCGGCGAGCGCGATCCGGAAGCGCCGATCAGCGTGTACGGCGCGAGCCGGATCGGTGGCGAGACCGCCGAGCGCGGGCTGTGGAGCGTTTTCATCCTGATGCTGGCCAGCCTGAACTTCTTCCTCGGCGCGTTCAATATCCTGCCGCTGCTGCCGTTGGACGGCGGCCATATCGCGGTGGTGCTGTACGAGAAGGTGCGTAATTCGATCCGCGCCGTGAAGGGGCTGGCCCCCGGCGCCCCGGTGGATTACCTCAAACTGCTACCCGTGACCTACGTCGCAGTGGTGATGGGTGGCGCGTATATGGTGCTCACGCTGGTCGCCGACATCGTGAATCCGGTTCGGCTTTTCCCCTGATCCGTCCGCTGATCCACGACGACGGTTTTCGACGGGTGCGATCGGGGACAGCGAGCATGTCACCGTCGTCACAAGGTGACGTCCTGATTCGCGCGACTAAGCTTGGCAGGCGAACGGCACGCTCAGCGAACCACGCTCAGCGAACCACGCTCAGAGAACCACGCTCAGAGAACGCAGGAAAGAAGGCACCCGAAAGTGACCAGCACAATCGGATTGGGTATGCCCGCCGCACCGGCGGCCGTTCTCGCGCCCCGCCGAAAGACCCGCCAGTTGACGGTGGGCGGCGTCGGCGTCGGCAGCGACCACCCGATCTCCGTGCAGTCGATGACCACGACCAAAACCCACGATGTCAACGCCACCCTGCAGCAGATCGCGGAGTTGACAGCCTCCGGATGCGACATCGTGCGAGTGGCGTGCCCTCGTCAGGAGGACGCGGACGCGCTGGCGACGATCGCCCGCAAATCGCAGATTCCGGTGATCGCGGATATCCATTTCCAGCCGCGCTACATTTTCGCCGCGATCGATGCGGGCTGTGCGGCGGTGCGGGTCAATCCGGGCAATATCAAGGAGTTCGACGGCCGCGTCGGCGAGGTCGCGAAGGCGGCGGGCGCGGCGGGTATTCCGATCCGCATCGGCGTCAACGCCGGATCGCTGGACAAGCGGATGTTGGAGAAGTACGGCAAGGCCACCCCGGAGGCACTGGTCGAGTCGGCGCTGTGGGAGGCGAGCCTGTTCGAGGAACACGGGTTCGGCGATATCAAGATCTCGGTCAAGCACAACGATCCGGTGATCATGGTCGAGGCGTACCGGCAGTTGGCGGCGCGATCGGATTACCCGTTGCATCTCGGCGTCACCGAGGCCGGTCCGGCGTTCCAGGGCACGATCAAATCCGCGGTGGCATTCGGCGCATTGCTGAGCGAGGGCATCGGCGACACCATTCGGGTGTCGTTGTCCGCGCCGCCCGCCGAGGAGGTCAAGGTCGGCGGGCAGATCCTGCAGTCGCTGAATCTGCGCCCGCGCAAACTCGAGATCGTCTCCTGTCCGTCGTGCGGACGCGCCCAGGTGGATGTTTACACCCTGGCCAACGAGGTTTCGGCCGGATTGGAGGGCATGGAGGTGCCCTTGCGCGTCGCCGTGATGGGCTGCGTGGTGAACGGTCCGGGTGAGGCTCGTGAGGCCGATCTCGGTGTCGCATCCGGTAACGGCAAGGGGCAGATCTTCGTCAAGGGAGAGGTCATCAAGACCGTGCCCGAGGCCCAGATCGTGGAAACCCTCATCGAGGAAGCCATGCGCATCGCGGAGCAGATGGGCGAGGACGCGTCCGGCGAACCGGTGGTCACCGTCAGCTAGAGGCCGAAGATTCGAGGCCGTGTGCGGGGGTGCGCGGCCTCGCCCCGGAATGTTCTTTCCTGATGCGCATACCAAATCCGCGCATTTCGTGGCAGGCTGTCGATGTGCGGAGTCTGCTCGAGCCGACGCGACGGGCGAGGTTCGCCCCCGCGCGTCAGCTGGCGCACCGAGATCTGGCACAGGTTCTCCGTGTCCTGGACGCCGATCCGGTGGCGTCGTGTATGGTCGCGGCTCGATTGCAGGAATTCGGTCTCGACGCGCGAGCGGGGACCGGCGAACTGTGGAGCCGGGGCGGCCCGACCGAGTCGCTGTGCTTCTCCGGCGCCAATCTCGTCCCCTTGCGTGGTGATCGCGCTGCCCTTCGCGCGTTCGCCGACCGCGCGGCACGCTGGCCCCGGGTCTGTTCGTCGGTGGTCGGCCGTCAGGAGTTGGCGCTGCCGCTGTGGGAGTTGCTGTCGCAACGCTGGGGTCCGGCTCGCGAATTGCGCGGCGAACAACCGCTGCTCGCGCTCGCGCAGCCGCCGCTGACGACGCCCGATCCGCAGGTGCGCCGGGCCAGGCCGGATGAACTGGACCGCTATCTCACCGCCGCCATCTCCATGTTCATCGAGGAAGTCGGTGTCGACCCGCGCGCCGGTGACGGCGGCCGCGGCTATCGGCGACGCATTCAGAGTCTGATCGAATCGGGCCGCGCCTGGGCGCGTTTCGAAGACGGTGAGGTCGTCTTCAAGGCCGAGGTCGGGTCGTTGTCCCGGCGCACCGGCCAGATCCAAGGGGTCTGGGTGCACCCGGACCGCCGCGGTCACGGCCTCGGCACGGTGGGCACGGCCGCGATCGCGAACGCGGTGGTGGCCTCCGGCCGGACCGCCAGTTTGTACGTCAACGACTACAACCGGGTGGCCCGCCGCGCGTACGGGCGGGTCGGGTTCCGTCAGATCGCGACGTTCGCCACGGTGCTACTCGACTGAATCGCGCCACGCCGACGCCGAATTGCCGCGTGTCGAGTCGAAATCCGCGCGCGTCCCAGGCGTTTGCCGATAGTTGTCTATACCATCAGTGCCGATGTGGATTCGCATGCTCATGCAGCCCGCGATTATCGTGCTCGCCGTCGCGGCGGCGGGCTGCTCGGTCGGCTCGCAGGGGCCGGTGCCCGCCGCCGACGCTTTCGTGTCCGCCTTCGCCGACCGGAATCCGGATCGGGCGTCTCGACTCACCACGGTGCCCGAGAAAGCCTCTGCCGCAATGGAATCGGCATGGACGAAATTGCAGGCCGAGGCGATGACCGCCGAGACGGGCGCGGCCAGGGTCACCGGTGATACCGCGACCGTCGAATACACCTACGAGTGGAAACTGCCCAAGGATCGGATCTGGCGTTATACCGGTCAATTGCAGATGGGCCGCAGCGACGGTCGCTGGGTCGTGCGCTGGACCTCGTCGAATATCCATCCCAAACTCGGTGATACCCAGACCATGGTGTTGCGCGCGAACCCGCCGCCGCGCGCGCGGGTGAACGAATCGTCCGGCAGCGATGTGATGGTGCCGGGCAAGGTGACCAGGGTCGCCTTCAGACCCGCCGCCGCGACGGATGCGACTGCGGTGTCGAACGCGCTGGCGGCGGCGCTGATCCGCTTCGACGAGCAGCTTACCCCCGAGTCCATCCTGGGGTCCGCGCGAGCCGCCGACGGCGCGCACACCGTAGCGCTGTTGAGCGAGGTCGAATTCGACGAGGTCAGAGCCGAATTGCTCGGCCTGCCCGGGGTGACGCTGACCCAGCAGTGGGATCTGATCCCCACCGAACGTGGGTTCGCCCCGGATCTGCTGGCGCAGGTGCGCAAGACGGTGATCGCGGAGGTGGACGGCAAGGCGGGGTGGAGCGTGGTCACCATGAACGCCAACGGCGTCGATACCGATGTGCTGAAAGAGGTTCCGTCTCAGCCCACCCCGTCGTTCTCGCTGAGTATCGATCGCTTCGTCCAGGCCGCCGCGCAGCAGGCGGTCGACGCGCCCACCGACCAGACCATGATGGTGGTGCTGAAACCCTCCACCGGAGCCATTCTCGCGGTGGCGCAGAACAGGGCGGCCGATCGGGAGGGTCCGGTGGCGACCGTCGGGCAGTACCCGCCGGGTTCGGTTTTCAAGACGGTGACCGCCGCCGCGGCCATGGCAACCGGTCTCGCCACTCCCGATACCGAGGTGCCGTGCCCGAGCCGAATCGTCATCGGGGAGCGCACGATTCCCAACTACAATCTGTTCGCCGTCGGTAGCGTGCCCATGGCGACCGCCTATGAACGCTCGTGCAATACGTCCTTCGCCGAACTCGCGAGCGAATTGCCCGGCGACGCACTGCACACCACCGCCGCGCAATTCGGGGTTGGGCCGGGCTACACCGTGGCCGGGTTGCCGACCATCTCGGGTTCGGTGCCGCCCGCCGAGGACAGGGTGCAGCGCGCGGAAGACGGCATCGGCCAGGGCAAGGTGGTGGTGAGCCCGTTCGGCATGGCGGTCATGGCCGCGACCATCGCCAAGGGGGCCGCGCCGGTGCCGTATCTGATCGCCGGTCGTCCCACCGTCATCGACGGGGATCGGCCAGCGATCGCGCCCGAGGTCATCGAGGGATTGCGGATGATGATGCGCAAGGTGGTCATCGGCGGCACCGCCGAGCGGATCATCGATCAGGGCGAGGTGTACGGCAAGACGGGGGAGGCCGAGGTCGAGGGCGGATCCCATTCGTGGTTCGTCGGCTATCGCGGGGATATAGCGTTCGCCACGCTGCTGGTGAAGGGCGGGAGTTCGGACAACGCGGTGAGCGTCACCCGCGATATGTTCGCCGCGCTGCCGCCGGGTTACTGAGCTGTCGGCGCGGCGCGGCGCAGTGTGGCTGCCAGGTGGTGGGTCAACGGCTCGCCGACCGCGGCCATCCGCAGGGTGTAATCGATGGTGTCGCCCTCGAGGGTGAACGACCGGCCGAGCGCGGTGACCAGTTTCGCCGTGCTGCTGCACCCGATACTGGTCGAGTCGAATTCCATCCGCAGCGCGCCGTCGCTGATGCTGAGCCCGCCCTCGCAGATCTCGGTGATACCCATGGGGTGGGCAAGGATCAGCTCGACGTGATCCGGACTCGGGCAGCGCAGGTAGCCGGTTTCGGCGTGCATCGGCCTGCTGCCGTCGGCGGCACGGGTGCGTTGCCGGTAGGTGAGGAAGGGACGGCCGAGGTGGCCGAAGCGCACTTCCTCCAGGTAGTCGAAGGATTCGATGGTCGGGTATTCGCCGTGCCCCCCGCCGCGCCATATGCCGAGCAGCGGCGCGAGCGGAGCGATATCCGGATGGGGGGCGACGGAGGGTTGAGGTTCGACCACGCGCGACAGCATAGTGCGCCGCGTCGCCGAGGTCGCGTCCCGGCGGCAGAGTCGGCCGAACCTGTCGATTTCCGCACTGTGCGCAGTCGAAGGTTCCCGCGTCCTTCGACGGCCGAATCGGGTGTCTCGGCGCCGCGCCGACGACGAGTGACCGCTCCCGCTAGGTCGGTTTCAGGTCGGTCGCCCAGCGCTTCGACCAGGTCCACAGGGGTTGCAGTGCCGCGGTGAGCTCGGTTCCCGCCGTGGTGAGTTCGTACGTCTTGGCGGGGGTCTTCACGATCAGGCCCGCGGTCTGAAGGTGGTGCAGGCGCACCGAGAGCATGCTCGACGAGCACTGGCCCATGCGCCGGCGCAGTTCCAGGAAGCCGAGGGGAGCGGGTTCCAACTCCCAGAGCACGCGCATCATCCACCGCTGGCCCAGCAGATCCATGGTCGTCAGCATCGGTTCGTCGGCGGGGTCGTCCCGGCCACGGGGTGGTTTGGCCCCACTTGCGCTTCCCATTTCGAACTACCATAGTGATTCTGATTTAGAAGCAATGTCATGGGATGACCGGCGATCGGGAGGGACGGCAATGCGCGCAGGACAGAACACGGGACGACGAATCGTCCTGATCACCGGCGCGTCGAGGGGAATCGGCGCCGAAACGGCGCGCATCCTCGGGGCGGGCGGCGATCACGTCGTCGTCAACTATCGAGAGAAGCGCAAACGGGCCGAGGTGATCGCCGAGGAGATCAGGGCTGCCGGAGGTAGCGCGTCCATCGCCGGCGCCGATATCGCCGAACCCGATGCCGCGCGCACCCTGATCGACGGCGTCGCGGCCGAATTCGGCAGGCTGGATGTGCTGGTCCTGAACGCCTCTGGCGGGCTGGAACGCCAGGCCGGTCCCGGCTACGCGATGGCCATCAATCGCGACGCTCAGGAGCGGCTGGTGCGAACGGCGCTGCCGTGTATGCGCTCCGGTGGACGCGTCGTCTTCGTCACCAGCCATCAGGCGCACTTCCACGGACGCAAACCGGTGCCGGCCGACTACGAACCCATCGCGGCGAGCAAACGTGCCGGGGAAGATGCCCTGCGGGCGATGATCCCCGAACTCGCGGCGCACGGTGTGGAGCTTCGGGTCGTCTCGGGAGACATAATCGACGGCACCATTATCGTGCGCCTACTCGAACGCAGGAACCCCGACGCGGTATCGGCGCGCAAGGACCACGGCGACCTGCCGACCGTCATCGAATTCGCCGCCGCCGTCGCCGCGGCCACCGAGGACACGGCGGAGTCCGGGCACACGGTATACGTCGGCGGGCAGGACTACCTGGCCCTTCCTGGGACCTAGCGACCGGTTGGCCCAATACCTCGGATTCGCGAATTCCGTGGTTCCTGTGGGGCGGACATACGGGACGACCGGGTTGTCCGCTCGGTTTCCGGTACCCGTTCGGTCACATTTGGGAGACGATTTGATGATGTCGGATACCGATGAGCGGGCGACGCGGGCGATGAGCGGTGTGGGCGACCACTGGTTGGTGCCCGGCAAGGAGATGGTTGTCGCGGTCTGCGGCGGGTTGAGCCATGACGGACATCCGATGCTGGAGGCGGCGGTCGAATTGGCGCGCCTGCACGAGATCCGCGAGCGCACACCGCTGTCCGAGGCGGCGGGCATCGATCGGCGGCGGCTGCAGTTGGTGCGCAGCATAGATCGGTGGATGACGTTGACGACGCCGGTGCCGTACGGGGAGGTCGGCACCTATGACATGACGGTCGGGCAGGTGGTCGATCGGCTCGCCGAGCGTGTCACCCAGGTCTGCGTGACATTGGCCCACGCACCGGAGTCGGTGCTCGACAGCGTCTGGGTTCGGGTGCACGAATTGGCCGATACCTACCAGGATCTCGTGGACGGACTACGCGCGGGCACCCACCGCGTACCGGACGCCTGCTAGCGGCCGAAGAGCCGGAACCCGCGTCCCTTCTTGCGGGGAAGTGTCGCGTAGACCATCGTCATATCGGCGAAGACCTCGGCCTCCTGTTCGCGATCGGCGCCGAATTCGGTGCGGCCCAGCGCATGCTGGATCGAGAGAGAGGGGAACAGCGAGGCCAGGGTCGTCGGCATCGGTGCGGTCGGCTCGTCCTCGGCCTTCCCGTGCCCGAGCAGCATATGGCCGATTTCGTGCAGGATGATGTGGTCGGCGTTGCGGTCGATGGCGTCGGCGTCGTAGACGATGATGTCGTCGTGTGTGCGGGCGACCCACAGACCCTTGCCGCGACAACCCCTCTCCGCGAGCATCTCCCCGGGAACCTGACGCACGGAGATGGAGCGTCCCCGATATGCGGCGACCTCGCCGAGGTAGGCATTCAAATTCCACGGATTGGGGAGGGGCACCGCCCGGGTAGCGTCACCGATGCGGGCTTCCATGCTGGTCATCCGGGCCCACCTTACCCATTCGGTCGCGCGGCGTCATCACCGCATATCGGACATGACCGCCGCGATGCGCTCCGGCGCCGCGTTATTCGCCGCGTTCGGATTCCGGTGTCGGAACCTGCTCGGCGGCCGGCGATTCGCTGTGGGTTACCCGAACGACCAGGTAGTTGAGCGCCCACAGGACAACGCCGATGGCGAGCAGCGCCCCGGCGATGACGTACTGATCGGTATTGCGATCCGTCCATGGCGTCACCAGGAATCCGCAGCTGAGCGCGCCGACCACGGGAAGCGGCGTCGGGGTGCGGAAGTGGCTGTGCTCGACGGTATCCCGGCGCAGCACCAGTACCGCCACATTGACGATGGTGAAGACGGCGAGTAGCAGCAACGCCGTGGTTCCGCCGAGTTCGGGCACTTCGCCCACGAAGAAGATCAGCCCGAGTGCGAGCACCGTGGTGAACGCGATGGCCAGGTGCGGGGTACGGCGGGAGGCGTGCACCCTGCCGAGCGGGCGCGGGATGACCCCTTTGCGTGCCATGCCGTAGAGCAGGCGGCTGGCCATCAGCATATTGATCAGGGCGGAATTGGCCACCGCGAACATGGTGATGAACGCGAAGATATGCGTGGGGAACGCGGGCGCGCCCACTTCGACGACCTTCAGTAGCGGAGTGTCGCCCTGCCCGAGTTGATCGGCCGGCACCAGGGCGATCGCGGTGATCGAGACGACGACGTAGATGGCGCCGGTGAGCAGCAGTCCGGCCAGCAGGACTTTCGGGAAGATTCGGCTCGGCTCCTTGCATTCCTCGGCCATATTCACCGAATCCTCGAATCCCACCATCGCGTAGAAGGCCAGGGTGGTCGCGACGACGACACCGCCGACAGCGCTGCGGTCACCGGTGTCGAATTCGGTGATGCGTCCGAAATCGCCGTCGCCGACGCCGAGCGCCCACAACCCGATGGCGATGACGATCAGCAGCCCGCTCAACTCGACGCAGGTGAGCACGACATTGAGCTTCACGCCCTCGCTGACGCCGCGCAGATTGATCGCCGCCACCACGAGCATGAAGGCGAGGGCGATGAGCGTGACGCCGATACCCGTGCCGAGGTCGAAATCCAAGGCTTCGGCGAAATTCGCGGCGAACGCTCTCGACGCGGTGGCGGCCGAGGTGATGCCCGAACTCATCACCGCGAAGGCGACCATGAATGTGACGAAGTGGATGCCGAACGCCTTGTGCGTATAGAGCGCGGCGCCTGCGGCATGGGGATATTTCGTCACCAACTCCAGGTAGCTGAGACCGGTGACCAGCGCGACCAGGAACGCGACGAGGAACGGCACCCACACCGCCCCGCCGACCTCATTGGCTACCTTGCCGGTGAGCGCGTAGATCCCGGTGCCGAGGATGTCGCCGACGACGAACAGCAGGAGCAGTCCGGGGCCCATCACCCGTTTCAAGGTCGGTTCTGGTGTGGCGCCCGGTTCGGCGGTCACATCGGCCATGTGGTGTTCTCCTGTGGGGTCGCGAACAGATGTGGGATACCCATTCTCGCCCGCGACGCGGCCGCCGTAGGGTGACCGCTCGCGCATCGAATCCGTCTCGATGGTGAACCGCTTCCACCGCTGTCGCGTTCATCCGAAGGTCAGCGTCCACTCCGACATGCCGCCCCACGGGCGTGCTGCCGGAAACCGGGATGCCGCTCGCGCAGGATGGGAAGGGTGCAGATGACCAGTGATCAGCGGGTCGCGCCACGGGCGCCGGTGTTGGCGCAGTGGTGGGTGCTCGCCTGTCGGTTGATCAGACAGTCGCCGCGCAACGGCGAGTTGTTGACGGCCGTCGCCGCGCCCACCGTCTTCACGATCGGCTTCTACGTCCCGCTGAATACGGTGATGAACCTGTACGGGCACGGACTGAGCAGCTACGCGCAGTTCCTGATGCCGATGATCGTCATGCAGTCGGTCTCCTTCTGCGCGACCTCCGCGGCGTTCCGCGCCGCGATGGACGCCAGGGACGGTCTCAATTCGCGCTTCGGCTCGCTGCCGATGCCCGCGGCGCTTCCGTTGACGGCGCGACTCACCGCCGCGATGTATCGCGCCGCCATCGCGCTGGCCGCCGCGGTGGTGTGCGGATACGTCATCGGGGTGCGCTTCTACGGGGGTTTCGCGGATACGGTGGGCTTCCTCGCCTTCGCACTGCTGATCGCGCTGACGCTGTGCCTGGGCGCGGATGTGCTGGGGACGGTGTCGCAGAGCCCGGAGGCGACCACCCAGTTGCTCATCATGCCGCAGTTGATCCTCGGCATGGTCTCGACGGGTTTCGCCCCGGCCGAACAATTTCCCGCCTGGATGCAGGGTTTCGCGCGGAATCAGCCGATCTCCCAATTCGTGTACGCCCTTCGGGCGCTGGCGGGGGATCCGTCCGGCAATGCGGGCGTGGTCGGGTGGGCGGTGCTCGGTCCGGGGTTGGCCTGGGCGCTGGGCCTGCTGCTCGTCTTCGCCGGGTGGGCCGCCGTCGTGGTGATGCGGAGATCGGGATGACGCGGACATTGCGGCTGCCCGTCGCCGCCGGACCGACCGAGACCTGGCGCGGGGCGGGACCGCAGACGCTGATCCAGACCCAGCGGCTGTTGGTGCGCTGGTGGCGCGATCCGCTCACCGTCGTGCAATCGCTGGTATTCCCCGCGCTACTGCTCGTCATGCTGAATACCGTGCTCGGCAAGCAGATTTCGGCGGTATCCGGGATGAACGCGCTCTACGGGACGGTGCCGATGGTGGCGCTGGTCGGGGTGATGTCCGGATCGCTGGCCGGTGCGGTGACGCTGGGCCGTGAACGCGATGCCGGACTGTTGGCCCGATTCTGGGTGCTGCCGGTGCATCGAATATCGGGACCGGCCGCCAGGATCCTGGCCGAGGGCATACGAATCCTGCTGTGCACCACGGTCATGTTCGCGGTGGGGGTTGTACTCGGCTTCCGGTTCGAGCGTGGGCTGCTCGCCGGTATCGCGCTGTTCGGTGTTCCGCTGATGTTCGGGCTCGGATTCGCGACCCTGGTCACCGCCGTCGCCACGTACACGGCCAATGCGGCCCTGGTGGAGGCGATTTCGCTCGGATCGTCGCTGATGATGTTCTTCAGCACCGGATTCGTGCCGCTGCCCGCGTATCCGGGCTGGGCGCAGCCTATCGTCGCCAACCAGCCCATGAGTCACGCGATCGACGCGATGCGCGGGCTGTCGGCGGGCGGTCCGGTACGCGAACCGCTGCTGGCCACCGTCGCATGGTCGATCGGGGCGATCGCGGTGTTCGCGATTCCGGCGGGCGTCGGCTACCGCCGTGCCAGTCGCGGCTGAATCCGGCGCTGGCTCAGGTCAGCTCCTCGGCGATCTTCTCGATGCGGTCCATGGAGTCGCGCGGGCTCAGGGCCATGGCGCGTAACTGGTCGAAAATCACGCCGAAGCGGCGGATTTCGAGGTGCCCCTCGATCAGTTCGTCGCCCGCGATACCTTCGACGTACACCAGTTCCGGATCGTTGGGTTCGGGGAAATCGAGCAGCGTGAACGATCCAGCCATACCGGGATGCGCGCCCGCGTCGAACGGAAGTATTTGCAGGATGACATTTTTCATCTTGCTGTGATCGATGAGCTTTTTCAGCTGCCCGTACATGACTTCGGTCCCGCCGACCACACGGCGGATAGCGGCCTCGTCGAGCACCACCCACAGCTCGAGTGGTTCGTCTTTGGTGAGCACGGTGGCGCGGTTCATCCGCGCGGACACCCGACTCTCGGTGACGGCCGCCTCGACCTTCGGCATCGAGGTATCGATGACCGCGCTCGCGTACTGCGGGGTCTGCAGTAGACCGGGGATGTAGGAGGTCTGGTAGTGCCGCGCGGACAGCGCCTCGGACTCGAAATTGATGTATGCCGAATAGACCTCGGTCAAATTCGCTTCGTAGGGCCGTGACATCCCCGGTTTCTGCGCGTCCGACAGCAGGTCCAGGGCATATCTACGCCGATCGGGTTCGATGTCGTACAGATCGAGAAGCGTCATCAGGGTGCGCCGCTGCGGACGGGCCTGCGCCGCCTCGATGCGATACAGGGTGGTGACATTGATGCCGGTTCTGCCGCTGACCTCTTCCTTGCTGAGCCCGACGCCTTCGCGCATTTCGAACAGCAAAGCGGCCAAGCGGCGCAGACCGGCGGTGAGAACGGTGCGCTTGCCTGCCATGGCGCCAATCCTTTCACCTCGCACGGCATTCGGACCAGATATTCGGACGACATATCGGCGGTCTCGCATCGGCACGAATTCGCCGAATATCCGGCACACGGTTCCCGCGTTATCGCCGTGCGTCAGGTCTGGGGCATCGGCAGGGGCACGACGATGCCGAATGGCAGGTTGATACTCGGCTGGTGGGCAGGCGGTGGCGCCGGTGATACCTGCGGTTGCTCCTCCAGGTGGAAGGGCGCGGGATCGGGCGACCGTTCGACGGGTGGTTCGGGGTGTTCGGGCACGATTGGCGCGCAGAGGATTCCGCACTCGACGGTGACACCGGGCATCGTCACCAGCGGCGGCGTCACGCGGACCGGCGCGCTGGTTCGGGCCATCGGCTCGAGCGGTATCGGCCTGCCCCTCGGTGGTGTGTTCGCCGCCAGGACCGCGGGGCCGGGTCCGATCGGCGCCGAGCCGGGCGGAACGAGTTCGGGGGAGAGGGCGACCCGCCGGGGTGTTCCGCCGGTGTGATATGCCGCCGACCAGCTCAGCACGTCGGTGGCATAGGACATCGAATTGTTGTAGCGCAGTACCGCGCGCAGCTCCTGGGCCGGGTCGCGCAGGTCGAGATCGCCCGAGCAGAGGTAGTTTCCCGCACCGAGGGCGGCGTCGAAGACGTTGTGCGGGTCCTCGATTCCGTCGCCGTTGCCGTCGGCGGCGTACCGGTTCCAGGTATCGGGCAGGAATTGCATCGGGCCGAGCGCGCGCACATATCCGCCGCCCGCCGCGGGAATCACCTCGTTGGCGGGCAGGGTGCCGTCCAGGGCGGGCCCGAAGATGGGTTGCACCGTGGTGCCCGCGGCATCGGTGCGCCCGCCGGAGGCATGCCCCGACTCGATCCGACCGATACCGGCCAACAGATGCCAGGTCAGTCCGCAGCCCGGTCTCGACGACTCCATGGCGAGCTCGGCGTTGCGGTAGGCGGCGAGCGCGATCTCGGGAATCCCGAGTGCGCCAACATTTTCGGGGAGGGAAATCTCCCGCAGCGGCACCGTGGCGCCTGCCGGAACCACCTCGGCGGCGCCGGGGGTCACCGCGTGCAGTCTGCGTGGGGAATCCGGAACGACGGACAGCAGGCCGACGGCGCTGTCGGGGGAGGGCTCCCGCGCGGTCGATTCGCTCGCGGCGGGAGCGGGGTCCGCGGTATCGCGTGCCGCCGAAACCCCGGTGGCCGGTACGGAACCCGATACGACAACACCGACCGCGATCAGTGCCGACACGGTGATCGGAGCGGACAAACGCATGCGGTCACACCTATCCCGACGTCGGGGGACCGCGGCGCGACCGCATCCGGCCTGCCGAGACTCCGAACGCCATCGTCCAGAAGTATGAGAACACTCACTAACATAACGCATCCGATAGCCACGTCGAAATGATTTCGAGTGGCGAATCGGTGATCACATAGCTGGATCTCTCCGGCCCATGGTCGGGATGGTCCATCGGATCGGCGGTGGCCGGGATGGTAACTGACAGTCTGCTATGAGGGTGAATCGTGTGCGTTGCCTCCGCGACAGTGCGGCGGAGCGCGCTGATCAACTGGTCGATTGACCTCGAAGGCGGATCAATTTCTATGCCTCGAACACGGCTTATTCGAATCCGCGCCGTGTCCATATTGGAATCCATCCACGCGGGTCCGCGACTCGAATAGTGATTGCTGCATATTGACTGATCAGAGAGAGGTTGGGTCGTCGAGGTGGTGCTGGACCTGAAAGTGGTGGTGGTGGGCGCGGGATTCGGTGGAATCGGTATGGGGGTGGCTCTCAAGCAGTCCGGCCGCGAGGACTTCGTGATCCTCGAGAAGGGCGACCGAGTCGGGGGCGTGTGGCGGGAGAACACCTATCCGGGCTGTAACTGCGATGTGCCCTCCCATCTGTACTCCTTCTCCTTCGCCCCGTATCGCAGTGCGACACAGCGGTATCCGGGCCAGGAACAGATTCTGTCCTACCTGGGGCAGGTCGCGAACGACTACGGCCTGACCCCGCATCTCCGGTTGAATTCGGCCCTGGCGGAGGCGACCTATCTCGAGGACAGCGGGCGCTGGGAACTCACGACTGTCGCAGGCGAGCGGATCCGCGCCGACATCGTGGTCTTCGCCCTCGGCCAGTTGCATCGCCCCTTTATTCCCGACATTCCGGGACGGGACGACTTCGCGGGCCCGGCATTCCACACCGCGCAATGGGACCACCATCAGGATCTGCGCGGCCGGGATATCGCCGTGATCGGCACCGGCGCCAGCGCGGTGCAACTACTTCCCGAGATCGCGCGGATCGCCCGTCGCGTACACGTCTACCAGCGCACCCCGCAGTGGTTGCTGCCCAAACCCGCTCGCGATTTCGGCGCGGTGTCCAGGCTCGCGCTGCACGTGCCAGGCGCGCACCAGGTCTATCGCACGGCGTTGCACCGCGGCGCGGATACCGTGCTCGCGCCGATCATGCGTCGGGGCTGGTCGGCGTGGCCCGCGCAGTGGTTCGCGCGCGCCTATCTGCATCACCAGGTCGCCGATCGGAGTCTGCGCGCCGCGGTGACCCCCGACTATCCCATCGGGGGTAAGCGGATCATCTTCGACAGCCACTACTACCCGACCCTGGCCCGGCACAACGTCAAACTCGTCACCGACCCCATTCACCGCATCGTCGCGGGCGGCGTCGAAACCGTGGACGGCGCGTACCGGCACGCGGATATCCTCGTCTACGCCACCGGCTTCCGCGCCGCCGAGTTCATGGTGCCGATCACCGTGCGCGGTCGCGGCGGGCAGGTGCTGCACGAGCAGTGGTCCGACGGGGCGGACGCCTTCATGGGATTGGCGGTGCCCGGATTCCCCAACGCATTCCTCATCGCCGGACCGAATTCCTTCACCCCCGCCGGGAGCAATCCCACGATGAAGGAGTATCAGATCGGCTATATCCTCGACTGCCTGCGGTGGCGCGAGGAGATCGGCGCTGCCGCAATCGAAGTCGGCGTGACCGCGATGGCGCGGTACCGGTGCTGGCTACGGCGGTCGATGGCGAAAACCATCTGGTCGGGCTCGATCGACAGCTGGTTCAAACATTCGAGCGGGCGGGTGGTCAATCCGTGGCCGAGCACTACCCGCGCCTTCGCGCGCATGTTGCAGCATGATCCGGCCGAGGCGTTCACCGCCGTGCCGATCGGATCGGACACCACCGAGGACATCGACCATCGCGAGGACACTTCTCGCTGACTCGACCGTCATGCCCCGATTCATCGTCGGGGCGATTCGGCCGCCGTCCCCTCGTGCGCGGTGAGCAGCAGGTGGTCGAGTTGTGCGCGCATGCGCGTTTCGGCCGCGGCGACGGTGGACAGTCCGGCGATCAGGCGTTCGGCGATGGTGCGCAACTTCGTATTGGTGTCCTGTGAGCGCCACCGCAGGACATGGAACGCCTGATCGGGACCGATGCCGTACACCACCATCAGCACCCCCTTGGCCTGCTCGATCACCGCGCGGGATGCCACGAGGTCCGGCAGGACTTCCTCTAGCGCCCCCTCGCGATGTTCGGCCAGGGTGCCGGTGATATCGATGTAGTAGCCGATCGTGCCGATGACGCGTTCGTCGTCATCGAGCAACCGGTCCGACACCACGATCACGTCGCGGACGGTACCGGCGGTGTCGATGATCCGGTGATTGCTGGAGAACGGCGATCCGTCCTCGACCGAGGTGACCAGTGCGGCCTCGACCCGATCGCGATCATCGGGATGTTTGTGCGACAGCAGCAGTTCGGTGGTCGGCACCACCTCGCCCGGCTCGTAACCGTGCATACGCGCGACTTCCGGCGACCACTCCCAGCTCTGATCGGCGAACAGGAAACGGAAACCGCCCACTCCCTGCGGCTGGCCCGCGCCGACGACGCGCTCGAGCCGGTCGATATCGGCCCGGGGTGGAGTGAGGTCACCACCATCGTGCATAGCCATTGGTACCACGTCGGCGGTATCGCCGAGCCGTTTCCCGGTCGGCGCACACCCCGCACGCAGCGATTCGCCCCCGGCACGCGGTAACCGCGCACCGAGGGCGAATCGAGCCGGTCAGGCCTTGCGCTGCGCCGAGGTGCGGGCAGGGTTGGCCTGTTCGGCGGCCTTCGGGTCGAGTTCGTCCTGCTTGTCTCTGACCCCCGCCTCGATTCGGTCGCCGAGACTCTTGTCCACATTGCGCCAGTACTCGAACGCCCGTCCCAGCACCGGCTCGCTCACTCCGTTGAGCAGGTGGCCGACGATATTGTCGACAAGTCGTTGCCTGCCCGCGTCATCGAGGACATCGCGCACCATGGTGCCCGCCTGGCCCCAGTCGTCGTCATCGGCGCGGGCGGTATAGGCCTGCCGAACCATCTCTCCGTCGGTATGCCAGCCGACCGGCGGCCCGGACACCGCGGGATCGGCGTGCGGACCACCCTTGGAATTCGGCACGTAGACCGGATCGCCGGGGTTGTGGTGCCGCATCGCTCCATCCTTGGAATAGGAACGGACCGGGGCCGCGTGCGCCGAGTTGACGGGAAGTTCCTTGTAGTTCGCGCCGATTCGATGGCGGTGCGCGTCCGGATAGGAGAACCACCGACCCAGCAGCATCTTGTCCGGGCTCGGACCGGTGCCAGGCACCGAATTGCTCGGCTCGAACGCGGCCTGTTCGATTTCGGTGTGATAATCCGCCGGATTGCGGTTCAAGGTCATCCGGCCGACCTCGATCAGCGGATAGTCGCCGTGCGGCCAGACCTTGGTGAGGTCGAACGGATTGAACCGGTAGGTCTTCGCGTCGTCGAACGGCATGATCTGCATATGCAGCGTCCAGCTGGGATGGTCGCCGCGGTCGATCGCCTCCCACAGATCCCTGGTGTGGTAATCGGTATCGATCGAGGCCATCTGATCGCCCTCGTCCTGGGTGAAGAATTCGACGCCCTGATCGGTCTTGAAATGGTATTTCACCCAGAAACGTTCGTTCGCGGCGTTGTACCAGAGGTAGGTGTGGCTGGAATAGCCGTTCATATGCCGCCAGGTGCGCGGTATACCCCGGTCGCCCATCAGCCAGGTGACCTGGTGCGCGGATTCCGGTGACAGCGTCCAGAAATCCCATTGCATATCGTGATCACGCAGGTTGTTGTCGGCCCTGCGCTTCTGCGAGCGGATGAAATCCTGGAATTTCATGGGATCGCGGACGAAGAAGATCGGCGTATTGTTGCCGACCATGTCGAAATTGCCCTGCTCGGTGTAGAACTTCAGGGCGAATCCACGCGGATCGCGCCAGGTATCGGGACTGCCGCGCTCGCCGGCGACGGTCGAGAACCGCGCGAGCATTTCGGTCTTCTTCCCGGGCTGGAATACGTCGGCCCTGGTGTAGGCGCTGACGTCCTCGGTCACTTCGAAGGTGCCGAAGGCGCCGCCACCTTTGGCGTGCGGCTGCCGCTCGGGCACCCGCTCCCGGTTGAACGCGGCCATCTTCTCGATGAGATAGGCATCGTTCAACAGGATCGGACCGTCTGGGCCCACCGTGAGTGAGTGTTCGTCGCTCGGTACCGGAATACCGGCGTCATCGGTGGTGAAATTCGACATCTTGCTCCCTTCTACCTGCGGTAATAGGAGGCCGAGCCGGGCGGCTCAGGCGATGGCCACCGACTCCGATGCTATCGCTGTACCGCAGGACAGGTAGATCATCGGGATGACGGGAGGTGATCAGTGCCCACCTGTCCGCCGTCTACCCGCCGGTCGGCCGCCGAAACTGTGCGGCCGCTCGGGTGCGCCCCTCGATGACGTCGGTGACCGGTCGACCGGATGGTTGGGCGGCGGGTGTGATCGGGCTATAACGGCTGGTCGGTCGCATGTCGTCGAAGGAACCTGTGGGATCCGCTCCTGGGGGCGGCGTTCGTAAGGATTCCGTAGGAAAACTCCTAGCTCCCCTGGGTTTGATTCACAGGTGCGGACACGACAGTGGGGTTCGCCGCGGTCGGGACTCCGGTCCGGAGCCGATCGGCGGGCGAACCCGTCACCGGAGGACGCATAGCCGCTGATGCGAGATCCGGATCTGCTCGAGGAATGGAGAAGACAAGTGCCGACGATGTTTCCGACTTCCGTCACGGTGGCGAGCCAGGATGCCGCGCAGGACTACACCCGCTTCGGGTGGACGGTCGCGGCGACGGCCAACGGCGCCTGCCTGATCACCGACGACCAGGTGGCCGGTATCGAACTGACCGGTCAGCTGGCCGCGAATGTGCGCCGGTTCCTGCGCGCGAACAATCTGTCCGGCCCGGTGATCGAGATTCCCGGTGCGCAGCGTCGTGAGATCCATCTCGTCACCGGCTTGAACCGGGTCGAGATGGCGATCGAGGCGCTGCGCGAGGCGGGCGCCATCGTGTACAGCGACGGCGCGGGTATCCCGCTGCCGCCGAGCACGCTGTCGACCGGCGCTCTCGCCTGGGGTATCGCCCCGTCCGAAGCCCGGTGGATGCCGCCGCTGGTGGCTGTCGCCGCCGCGGTGCGCTCGGCCGCCCGCCGCGCCCGATTCGTCCGCGTCGCCTGCTGAGAGTCCGCGAGCGGGGTGATCTTCGTGACTCGCGGCGGCCGGTTTCGGGTCGGAGCGGCCGGGTAGTTCGGTCCCTGAGTATTGCGGCGAACGTCGCGACACGAGAAAGGCGTGAACGATGACCAAACCGATCACGAGCACACTCGACCAGGAACAGCAGCGGATCACCGGTGAGGCCCTGCAGGCCACGGTGGTGGATCTGATCGACCTGACCTTGATCGCCAAGCAGGCGCATTGGACCGTGGTGGGGCGCAACTTCCGTTCGGTCCACTTGGCGCTGGACGAATTGGTGGTCGTGGCACGAGATTTCACCGACAGCAGCGCCGAACGCGCCACCGCGATCGGCGTCAGCCCCGATGGTCGCGCCGCGACGGTGTCGACGGATTCCGGCGCACTCGGCATCGGCGCGGGCTGGCAGCAGGACACCGATGTGATCGACGCGGTCGTCAGTAACCTCGGCGCCGTCATCGCCCGGTTGCGCGACCGCATCGAAGCGACCGAGGAGGCCGATCCGGTCACCCAGGATCTGTTCATCGAGATCACGGCGCGGTTGGAGCAGTTGCACTGGATGTGGCAGGCGCAACTCGCCTCCGCGTGACCCGAACCCCGTGCGCGCGGGCAAAAGTGACACCTGTCCGCCGTCGGCGTCGATACGCCGACGGCGGACAGGTGTCCGCACGGTGCGGAAGGCGGTGTACCGCCGCGACGTCGGGTGCGGGGGATTCACCGAAGCCGGAGCCAGGGGGTGGAAACCCCTCTTGCACACGCCGTCCCAGCTGTGTCCGGCAGCTTCCGTGGTCACGACGGTGCGCGACGTTCGAGATTGCATCTGTAAGAACATGTTAGATGCAGCAAGTAGAACGCAATCTTGCGTTCCGGCTTCCGTCGGAGCATGATCCAGCTAGCCTGGTCGTGAACAACTGATCCGATGACCGGTAAAACCGAATCGAGAGCCAATAATGTTGGTACAAAGAGCGTTGGTGTCGGTGGATTTTCGGGGGATGCGATGAGCGCGCCGACTGTAGGGGTACTGCCGACGGCTCCGCAAATATTGTGCGCATTCCAGGGGAGACGCTTTCAAGATCGCGAACTGTTGCGATCCGCGCATGTTCTCGCCGAACTGCACGCCCGTCGCGCCCAGATCCGCGATCCCCTTCTCGTCGCCGAAATCGACTGTCGACGCAGTGAACTCGTCGACGATATCAATGACTGGATCGCGCAGGAGATTCCGCAACATCGTCAGGGTGCGTCATTGCATACCGAAAGCCTCGGGGCCGTTGTGGACCGAATGGCGCGTAGCTGGGTCGATGCGAACCAGGCGATCGATGTCGAGGGGCCGCGCAGTAATAACACCCATAAGCATTGGTATCACCTGGCAGAACTGGTCGACGGTTACACTGATCTGGTAACCGATGTGGCCGGAGGTCGCCGTCGATTGCCCGCACAGTAATTCCGGGCGACGCGGATTCGATCACCTCGGTGGCACTGCCCAGTAGTGTCGCTGCCGACAATGGCGAGATCCGTGCGGATTCTCCGATCGGTGAATCCAGGCGGGCACGAATTTCGCCCGGCACAGTGACGGCGGGCGCAACGGCGCGCCCCGCCCGGCGTGCCGCGTAGTCGACTCACGCGGCACGCCCGCTGAGGATTTAGGATCGACGGGGTGTCGCTGCTTCCCTTGATCTTCACCGCGGGCTGGGCCAGCGGGATCAATGCCTACGCGGTCATCCTGCTATTCGGGTTGTTCGGCCTGACCGGCCTCTCCGATGACGTGCCCGCCGGTTTGCAGCGCACCGACGTGCTGATCGCCGCGGCCGTGCTGTTCCTGATCGAAGCGGTGGCGGACAAGATTCCCTATCTCGATTCGTTCTGGGATGCCTTCCACACGGTGGTGCGGCCGGCCTCCGGCGCTGTGGTCGCGGCGCTGATCGCGGGGTCGGACGGGTCGCTGCCCGAATTGGCCGCGGCGGCGGTCGGCGGTACCACGGCGTTGGTGAGTCACTTCGTGAAAGCCGGGCTGCGGATGGCGATCAACACCTCACCGGAGCCTGCCACCAATATCGTCACCAGCACCGCCGAAGATCTCGGCGTCGCCGCCGTCATCACGCTCGCGATATTCCATCCGGTCCTCGCGGCGACCATCGCGGGCGTCCTGCTGCTCGCAGGAGTGACGCTGGTCGTGCTGTTGGCGAGCAGAATTCGCCGCTACCGCCGACGCCGCCGCGAACGCAGGGCCCGGCGGCAGGCGGCGGCCGTCACGGGCTGACGCCACGAAGGTCACTGCGCGTGAGACGGTCCCGATCCGGAACTGCCTTGCGGCTCAGCGACTCGATGTCCATGATCACACCATGGACAAGCCGACGCGGCAGCTGGCGCGGGGAGTCGCCCCACCCCAGCGCATCGAGCTCGATGACCTGGTGGTCAGGCGCTGGCAGGCCACCGATATCGCGGCCCAACTCGCGGCCCTCACCGAATCCTTCGACCATCTGCACGCCTGGATGCCGTGGATGGCCGAAGCGCCGTCGCTGGACCGGCAGCGCGCGTTCCTCGCCGATGTGACAGCGAATTGGCCCACGTCCTCCGGGGAGTTCGCCTACGGCATATTCGACGCCGAGGGCGGCCTCCTCGGCGCGATCGGCCTGCGCGGTCCGGTCGGGCCCGCGACATTGGAGATCGGCTACTGGTGTCATGTCGCCCATTCCGGCCGCGGGGTGATCACCCGCGCCGCCGCCGCGCTCACCGAAATCGCGCTGGCGCTACCCGGTATTCGTCGCGTCGAAATCCGTTGTGACGCGCGGAATTCCCGCAGGGCCGCGGTTGCGCGCCGACTCGGGTACCGCCTGGAGCGAGTAGAGCCTCGCGAACCGCAGGCGCCCGCGGACTCGGGGAGTGTCATGGTGTGGGCGCGGGACGCGGACGTGCGCGCCGATCGACAGGACGGGCGCGCGGGGTGATCGTGCTCGCCACCCGGATTGTGCTCGGTCGCCGCGCGGGCGGTGGAACCCTTCCCATGGCTCACGGTGTCGACCGCGGTATCCGGTGCTGGCCGAATCCGATTGTAGGACAGCGCATTTCCTCAGAGGTTGAGCAGATCTGCGGTGTCCTGGCCGAGGGCGGGGGCCAGGGTCAGTCCGCGGTCGCCAGTCCCGGTGACGACCCAGATGTGTTCGCCCGCCTTGACGCGGGTCATCGGTGCGGCCGGGTCGACGCTGCGGCTGTGGACCCCGGCCCAGCGCCGCACCACCGGAGGCAACTTGCGACCGAGCAGTTCCTCGGTGACCTGGGTGAGGTGCTCGTAGGGTGCTTCGTCCACGTCGAAGGCGAAGGGTTCGGTGTATTCGCGGGTGTCGCCGATGGTGAGTCCGCCGTGCAGACGTTGCACGCACACCAGGTGCATCCGGTGTTCGGCGGCGATGGCGGTCTGAGACTGTTCGGCGTTCAGCGCGTCCACCACGGGTCCGGCGAAAGCCGGGTGATGGCGGAAGCTGTCGCCGTCGGCGATGGCGGTGGTCAGCGGTTCGCCGAGGGGGGCGGTCTGCATCATCTGCAGCCGGACCCGGTGTACCGGGAGGACCCCGGCGAGTTCGCGGGTGAGGCCGGAGTGCGCGGCGCCGGGACAGTGGAGCACCAGATCGGCCTCGAAGGTGCGGCCGTGATCGTCGAGAACCCTCGCACCCGAACCGGTTTCGGTAACCGACCGGGCCTCGGTGGTCGAGTGGAAGGTGTAACGGCCGGTGGCGGTGAGATAGGCGCGCAGGGCGGGTAGTGCCCGTCGGGATTCGACGGCGGCATCGGTCGAGCAGTGCAGTCCGGCGAGGAATTTCCCGCGCAGCGCGGGGCTGATCGTCCGCACGCGCTCCGGTTCCAGTAATTCGAGACCCCTGGTCTCGGCATCGGGGTGGGCGGCGGCGGCCTCGGCGACGTCCAGTTCCGCGTCGGTGCGGATCAGCGTGATCGAGCCGGTGCGACGGAATCCGACCCCGGCCACCTTGCCGCCGATCTCCTCCCACAGCTGCCGCGAGCGCAGGGTCGTATCCAGTTCGGTGGACGAGCATCCGGCCACCCGGATGAGTCCGAAGCCGCGCACGGTCGCGCCCCGCGCCTCCGGTTCCCGCTCCAGGTGCACGACCTCGTGCCCGCGGGTGACCGCGGCGAACGCGTGCGCGGTGCCGAGGATGCCGCCTCCGATGATGACCAGTCGCATGGCCCCATGGTGGTCCAGCGATCTGGACCACCGGGTGGTTCCCGGGCGAACGACAGGTTAACAAGCAGCGGGATCGAACGAGTCGCGTTCCCGCCGGACGCGCAGCCGATGACACGGCCGCGCGCGGCGGCGGCCATGCGATGACCTGGCCGCGACATGTCGACATCAGGGCGGCCCGATAGTCTTGTTCCATGGCAGTTCGGACCCGCAAACCACTCGTACCCGGCACGCAGTCGCCTACGCGTGAGGTGCCCCGCTCGATCGAGCGGCCGGAATACGCGTGGAAGAAGACCGTGAACGAGGGTCGCGAACCCTGGGTGCAGACCGCGGAGACGATCGAGAAGATGCGGATCGCGGGCAAGATCGCGGCGCGGGCGCTCGAGGAAGCGGGTAAGGCGGTCGCGCCTGGCGTCACCACCGATGAACTCGACCGGATCGCGCACGAGTACATGTGCGATCACGGGGCCTACCCGTCCACGCTCGGGTACAAGGGTTTTCCGAAATCGTGCTGCACCTCGCTGAACGAGGTGATCTGCCACGGAATCCCCGACTCGACGGTGATCGAGGACGGTGACATCGTCAATATCGATGTCACCGCCTATATCGATGGCGTGCACGGTGATACGAACAAGACCTACCTCGCCGGCGACGTCGACGAGGAGGTCCGGTTACTGGTCGAGCGCACCGAGGAGGCCACCGCGCGAGCCATCAAGGCGGTGCGGCCGGGCCGGGCGCTGAATGTGATCGGGCGCGTGATCGAGTCCTACGCCAACCGCTTCGGCTACGGCGTTGTCCGCGATTTCACCGGCCACGGCGTCGGCCCCACCTTCCACAGCGGCCTGGTGATCCTGCATTACGACCAGCCGGCCATCGAGTCGGTGATCGAACCGGGGATGACCTTCACCATCGAGCCGATGATCAACCTCGGCGGTATCGACTACGAGATCTGGGATGACGGCTGGACCGTGGTCACCAAGGATCGCAAGTGGACGGCCCAGTTCGAGCACACCCTGGTGGTCACCGAAACCGGCGCCGAGATCCTCACGCTGCCGTGACGGTCCGACGGCGCGGATACCGGCGCACCCGCGCGACGGCCACGCCGTGAAAGGGGCATTACTGGTCGCGGGCACCACCTCCGACGCGGGGAAAAGCGTGGTGGTGGCCGGGCTGTGCCGTCTGCTGGCCCGGCGTGGGGTCAAGGTCGCCCCGTTCAAAGCCCAGAACATGTCCAACAATTCCGTCGTCACCCTCGATGGCGGGGAAATCGGTCGTGCGCAGGCATTACAGGCGCAGGCCTGCGGACTGGAGCCGAGCGTCCGCTTCAATCCGGTGCTGCTCAAACCCGGTAGCGACCGGCGCTCGCAGCTGGTGGTGCGGGGCAAGGCCGTCGGCGACGTCGGTGCGCGCGACTATTTCCTGCACCGCCAGAGTCTGCGCAATATCGTTGCCGCCGAACTCGATTCGCTGCGCGCCGAATTCGACGTAGTGATCTGTGAGGGTGCGGGTTCGCCCGCCGAGATCAACTTGCGCGCGACCGATCTCGCGAATATGGGCCTGGCGCAGGAATCTCGACTACCCGTGCTCGTCGTCGGCGATATAGACAGGGGTGGCGTGCTCGCGCATCTGTTCGGCACCGTCGCCGTCCTCGACCCCGACGATCAAAAGCTGATCTCGGCCTTCATCATCAATAAATTCCGCGGCGACGTCGAGTTGCTGCGACCCGGCCTCGACCGGCTGACCGAGCTGACGGGTCGCCCGACGCTCGGGGTGATCCCGTTCGCGGAGGATCTGTGGATCGACGCAGAGGATTCTCTCGGCACCGTGGCCGACGCCGCGGTGGGCAGGCCGCGCTCGCCCGTCGGCGCGGAATGGCTGACCGTCGCCGCCGTTCGGCTGCCGCGCATCTCGAATTCCACCGATGTGGAGGCGCTGGCGTGCGAACCGGGTGTCTCGGTGCGCTGGGTCACCGAACCGTCGCGGCTGGCCGACGCCGATCTGGTGGTGCTGCCTGGCAGTAAGTCGACCGTGTCGGATCTGGAGTGGTTGCGGTGCAACGGAATAGCGAAGGCGTTGCGTGCGCGGGCGGCGATCGGCCGTCCGATCCTCGGCATCTGCGGCGGCTACCAGATGCTCGGCCATCGCATCAGCGACCATGTCGAATCCGGTGCTGGGGAGGTGAACGGGCTCGGCCTGCTCGATCTGGAGATCGAATTCGACCAGGACAAGGTGCTGCGCAGGGCCGAGGGGTATGGCGTCGGCAAAGCCGCGACCACCGGAATTCCGGTGGCGGGCTATGAAATCCACCACGGACGGGTGACCCACAGCGGCGATCCGGCCTGGCTCGAAGTGGACGGGCAATCCGAAGGCAGTGTGCGCGGCGCGGTATGGGGCACCCACCTGCACGGGCTGCTCGAATCCGACGAGTTCCGCCGCGCCTGGCTGCGTATCGTCGCCGATCGCGCCGGACGATTCGACTACGTCGTCGCCGAGGATATCTCGGTGGCGCGGGTGCGCTCGGCCCAGCTCGACCTGCTGGCCGATCTCATCGAGGAACACCTGGATATCGCCGGAATCGAGAAATTGATCTCCACGGGCGCGCCCGCGGACCTGCCGGTACTCGCTCCCGCGCTGCTCGCGCCGGCCTCGGGGTAGCCCCTGTCGTGTCTTGGCCCCGCCGGAACGAGCCGGGCACGCGGCCGAGTTCAGCCGGGCGGTGTACCGTACTCCGGCATGAAATCTCGGCGGATCACAGTCGGTGACCGAGCCTGGACCGTACGGGTCGACGGCCCGGAGACGCGGCACAGTGTGCTGCTGTTACCCGACGCCGGTGACCCGGTGGACGTCTTCGATCAGGTATGCGCCCGGCTGCACAATTCGGACCTGCGCACCATCGCGGTGGAATCCATCGAGGGGCTCGACGGTCCCGCGGTGCACGCCATCCTCGACGAACTCGGCGTGCCCTACGCCAATGTCGCCGCGCGCGGCGAGGGCGCGGCGCTGGCCTGGCAGGTCTGCTCGGGAACCTTCGGCCGGTTCATCAGCCTGGTCGTCGCCGACCGGGGCCATCCGGCCGTGCCGGGCGCCGACGGCGTCGTCGCCGACGCGAGCTGCCGCCCGATGGAACTTCCCGTGACGGTGCTGGTGACCAAGAACCTGCCGCGTGCGGTGGCCGACGCGTCGGGGCGATTCGTCTACGGCGAGTTCCGGGTCGTCGAGGTGGACGTGGACAACGTCGCGGGCGAGGCCGACCACGAATTCGCCACCGAGATCGTGCTACGCACCAGCCTCTGGTGAATCGGTGGCGCGGTGGTAGGCCGCGAGCCATTCCAGCCAGTTGTCGAGTTCGGTGAACGCCTTCGCGCGGGGTTCTGCCGAGGACAGGAAGACGTCGTGGCGGGCGCCGTCGATGGGCACGATATTGGTGCGATCGCCGATGCAGCCCGCCCAGCGCTGGATCTGCCGCACGTCGAGCACCACGTCGGCCACGTCGGCGGCCGGTCCGTACTCGCGCATGAATTTGGTCATCCGCGAACGCAGGATGAGCGAAGGCACACCCACGTCGAGTCCCCTTTGCAGTTGGGCGTGGCCGCGACGGATCGCGCGCAGCCACCCGAACCGGACCGGGAATCCCGACAGCGGCTTCCAGTCGAGGTTGTAATCCCATTCCCCGGACACCGTGCGGTGCAGGCTGTCGCCGTAGGTGCGGATTTCGGCCCCGGGCAGGGCGACCATCGATCGGACCCGGCCGAGGGCCTTGATAACGGGGGTGCCAACGGTGCGGTAGTACGCGGGGCCCTGCAGATCCAGCCACGGGCTGTTGAGAACCAGGCCGGTGATGCCCGCGGCGGCGCTACCGGATTTCCTGTTGAGCCGGTCCAGCCACAGCGAGGTGATCAGTCCGCCGGTGGAATGCGCGACGATCAGCAGGGGTGCGCCGGTCTCCTCCTCGATGATGCGCGTGGACTCGTCGAGTTCCGCGTCGTAGAGCGCGAGATCGGTGACATAGTGCGGGGTCTGCCCCTCGCGTAGCGAGCGTCCGCATTTGCGTAGGTCCAGGGCGTAGAAGCGGTGGCCGCGCGCGGCGAAATGTTCGGCCAGGTGCCGCTGGAAGAAGTAATCGGTGAAACCGTGCACGTAGAGCACCGCGGCCTCGGCGGCTTTCGCCCCGGTTTCGGGGGTGTGGCGCACCAGCGTCGCGACCGCGTCGCCCTCGCCGTCCGGGTCAGGGCCGAGGGGCAGGGTCCGCTGCTCGTAGCCAGTCCCGAGGACGTCGGGCTGCCACTGCGCCCGGCCCGTGATGTCTGACACCTTGAATGAGGTTTTTTCGGTCACGTGTCCCAATCTAGGCGACATTTGTGGCGCGAACATGTCGGATCACCCAACCCGGGGAGGAGGCATCTACGTCACATTCGCCCGATTTCCTGCAGGTTGCCGCAGTGGCGAGGTGCACAATTGGCAGTAGGTGAACGGCGGGTAACCTCTTCTCCGCCAGCATTTCGAGCCGAAGCGACACGCCAGGCTCGGCAACAACCGCATAGCGCCCGTGCCCAGGCAGGTCCACCCAGCCGGTGGGTCTGCGCAGAAGTGACAAGGAAGTCGATCTACCCGTGCCGAACGCTGCCGTCACAGAGAAGACCGATGTCGTCCTCATCGGTGCAGGAATCATGAGTGCCACCCTCGGCGCGCTGCTTCGCCAGCTGCAGCCGGAGTGGTCGATCTCGCTGTTCGAGCGACTCGACGCCGCCGCCGCCGAGAGCAGCGACCCGTGGAACAACGCAGGCACCGGTCACTCTGCCCTGTGCGAACTGAACTACAGCCCGCAGAACGCCGATGGTTCGGTCGAGGTGAGCAAGGCCATCGACATCAACGAACGCTTCCAGGTGTCGCGCCAGTTCTGGGCCTACGCCGTGGAGAACGGCGTGCTGAGCGACCCGTCCGCGTTCATCAACCCGATTCCGCATGTCAGCTTCGTGCACGGCGCCTCGGACGTGGAGTACCTGCGCAGACGCTACGAGGCGTTGTCGCGTCATCCCCTGTTCGAGGGGATGGAGTACATCGACAGCCCGGACGAGTTCAGCAGGCGGTTACCGCTGATGGCGCGCGGTCGTGATTTCTCCGATCCGGTCGCGCTGAACTGGACCGACGCGGGCACCGACATCGACTTCGGTTCGCTCACCAAGGAACTGCTGGCCTACCTCGGCGCTACCGGCGCGGATCTGGCCTTCGGTCACGAGGTGCGCAACCTCTCCAAGCAGGCCGACGGCAGTTGGCTGGTGAAGGTACGCAACTCCCGCACCCGCAAGGTCCGCACCATCGCGGCGAAATTCGTCTTCGTCGGCGCGGGCGGCGGCGCCCTGCCGCTGCTGCAGAAGTCGGGCATCAAGGAGATCAAGGGTTTCGCCGGCTTCCCGGTGAGCGGTCAGTTCCTGCGCTGCACCGATCCGGGACTGATCGGTCAGCACGAGGCGAAGGTGTACGGCAAGGCGGCCGTCGGCGCGCCGCCGATGTCGGTTCCGCATCTGGACACCAGGATCATCGACGGCAAGGCCGGTCTGCTGTTCGGCCCGTACGCGGGCTGGACGCCGAAATTCCTCAAGGACGGCAGCAACGGCGATCTGTTCAAGTCGATCAAGCCGGGTAACCTCGCCCCCATGCTCGGCGTCGGCCTGACCGAGTTGTCGCTGGTCAAGTACCTCGTCTCCGAGCTGCTGAAATCGGCCGCGGGCAAGGTCGACACGATGGAGGAGTTCATTCCGCGTGCCGACGGGCGCGACTGGGAACTCATCACCGCCGGACAACGCGTACAGATCATCCGGCGTAAGGGCGCTGGCGGCGTACTCGAACTCGGTACCGCGGTGATCGCGTCGGAGGACGGCAGCATCGCGGGTCTACTCGGCGCTTCGCCGGGCGCGTCGACGTGTGTGACCGCCATGCTCGACGTGCTGCAGCGCTGCTTCCCGCGCGAGTACGGCGAGTGGACGCCGAAACTCGAGACGATGATCCCGTCGCTGGGTGTGAAGCTCTCGGAGAACAAGGCGCTGTTCCAGGAAGTCTGGGATTGGACCTCCAAGTCGCTGAATCTCACGGATGTGGCGGTCGACACGCAGAGTCGCGTCGAGGTCGCGCCGACCGCCTTGGTGTGATAGCAAGACGCGATGATGTCAACGGTTGCTCTCAAACGGTCATGGTCTCTCGATCTCGATACCGCCACCCTGTATCAGCTGTTGAAACTTCGCGTCGAAGTCTTTGTCGTGGAGCAGAAGTGCGCGTACCCGGAGTTGGACGGCCTCGATCTGCTGCCGGAGACCCGGCACTTCTGGCTCGACGACGAGGGTGAAATCATCTCGACCCTCCGACTGCTCGAAGAGCACGAGAACGGGGTGAAGAGCTTCCGCATCGGCCGTCTATGCACCGCCGCCCCGGTACGGGGCCACGGTTACACCACCAGGCTGCTCAAGGCGGCGCTCGCGGAGGTCGGATCGGCCACCGTCCGCATCAACGCGCAGACCTACCTCGTGGATATGTACGCCAAATTCGGGTTCAAGCCCGACGGCGAGGAGTTCGACGACGACGGCGTCCCCCACCTGCCGATGCGCAAGGGATAGCCACCCGGTGTCGTCCGCGCCCGCTCCGCACTCGCGGGGCGGGCGCGGCTGTGTCGACTGCCGCGAATAGTGTGAGGGGTATGTCCGTGTCCCACGTCGAAACCGCACCGTCGTCCCAGTCTGCCGGGCCGCGCGGCGATCTCGAAGCCGGGTTCCCGTTCTCGGCGGTGGTCGGGCAGGAGCAGCTGCAATTGGCGTTGATCCTGTGCGCCGTGCACCCGGGAATCGGCGGTGTGCTGGTGCGCGGGGAGAAGGGCACCGCGAAATCGACCGTGGTCAGGGCGCTGGCGCAGCTGCTGCCCCCGGTGGTGGACGAGACCGGCGCGCGGCCGGCGCGGCTGGTGGAACTTCCGGTCGGCGCGACCGAGGATCGGGTAGTCGGATCCCTGGATCTGGAGCGGGTGCTGCGCGACGGGGAACACGCGTTCCGGCCCGGACTGCTGGCGGCGGCTCATCACGGCGTGCTGTACGTCGACGAGGTCAACCTGTTGCACGACCATCTTGTCGACGTGCTGCTCGACGCCGCGGCGATGGGTCGGGTGCATATCGAACGCGACGGTGTCTCGCATTCGCATCCGGCGCGGTTCGTGCTGGTCGGCACCATGAATCCCGAAGAGGGCGAACTGCGCCCGCAACTGCTCGATCGCTTCGGCCTGACCGTCGACGTGGTCGCCTCCCGCGACGTGGACGTGCGGATGGCCGTGGTGCGCCGCCGCCTCGACTACGAGGCCGACCCCGCCGGATTCGCGGCCAGCTACGCCGCCGCCGATCGCGCGGTGGCCGACGGCATCCTGACCGCCCGCGACCGGGTTGCGCGGATAGCGCTCGATGACGCCGAACTGCGCCGGATCGCCGCGCTGTGCGCGGCCTTCGACGTCGACGGCATGCGCGCCGACCTCGTGGTGGCGCGGACCGCGACGGCGTACGCCGCGTGGCGGGGCGGCGAGGCGGTGACCGAGGAGGATGTCAGGATCGCCGCGGAACTCGCGCTGCCGCACCGGCGGCGGCGCGACCCGTTCGACGAGCCCGGCATCAGCGATGAGCAATTGGACGACGCGATGCGTGACGCCGCCGCGGAGGTCGACCGGGCCGAAGCCGAGCGCGCCGACGATCCGGGGCGGCGCGACGGCTCGGACGATCGCGCGCGGACCGGCGCCGACGCCGCGACCGACGATGCGCCCGAACAGCATTCGGACGCGGGCGACCCCACGGGTTCCGATCCCGACGACGATCCCGATACACCGCCCGACGGTCCGCGCGGCGGGCAGTCCCGCGAGAACCGCACGGGGACTCCGGCATCAACGACCTCGGCGGCGCCCCGCTGGGAAGTGCCAGGCGTCGGCGATGGCGCGCCCGGCCGCCGCTCCCGCGCCGAGACACGGTACGGCAGGATGGTTCGCCCCAGCACCGAGACCTCTGCGGGACTGCATCTGCTCGGCACGATTTTCGCGGCGGCCCCGCATCAGCATCGCCGTGGCCGCGTCGAAGGCCCGCTCGAACTCGCGCCCGAGGATCTCCGCGGCGCCTATCGCGAAGGGCGCGAAGGCAATCTGATCGTCTTCGTCGTCGACGCCTCCGGGTCGATGGCGGCGCGAGACCGGCTTTCGGCGGTCACCGGCGCGATCGTCGCCCTGTTGCGCGATGCCTACCAGCGTCGCGACAAGGTCGCCGTCATCACCGTGCGCGGCGCGGAAGCCGAACTCGTCCTGCCGCCGACGTCGTCGGTGGATATCGCGGTCCGTCGTCTCGCCGGTCTGCGCACCGGGGGGAAGACGCCGCTGGCCGCCGGACTGCTGAAGGCCCGCGAGGTGGTGCGCCGTGAACGCGTGCGCGATCCGCGGCGGCGTCCGATGCTGGTGCTGCTCACCGACGGCCGCGCGACCGGCGGGATCGATCCGGTCCCGCGTGCCCGGGCCGCGGCGGCGTTGCTGGCAGGGGACGCGGTGACCGCGATGGTGGTCGACTGCGAGCGCGGCATGGTGCGCCTGGGGCTGGCCGCGGACCTGGCCCGCGACCTGCGCGGGGGCTATGTCCGGCTGGCCGAGTTGACCGGCGATTCGGTGGCTGGCATCGTCCGCGCTGGCCGTCCGGGCGGCAGTCCGACCGCACGCGCCGCCTGAACCGATGCCGCACCGGCTCGCGGAAAGCGCTGGCGGACCGACATTTCGGCTGCCGACGCCCGCGCCGGGTGAAGGACCGACGAATAAGGAGATTCGATGCCCAAGGGTGTTCCGGAAACCGTTCCGGAGGACGGGCTGACCACACGGCAGCGCCGCAACCAGCCGGTGCTCGCGGTGCATACCGGGCCGGGTAAGGGAAAGTCGACGGCGGCGTTCGGGATGGCGCTGCGCGCCTGGAACCAGGGCTTCGACGTCGCGGTCTTCCAATTCGTGAAAAGCGCGAAGTGGAAGGTGGGCGAAGAAGCCGCCTTCCGCACCCTGGGCCGACTGCACGAGGAAACCGGCGCAGGCGGGTCGGTGGAGTGGCACAAAATGGGTGAGGGCTGGTCGTGGACCCGCAAACAGGGCAGCGACGAAGACCATGCCGCCGCCGCGCTGGCGGGCTGGCAGGAGATCGCCCGGCGGCTTCGCGCCGAACAGCACCGGTTCTACGTCCTGGACGAATTCACCTACCCGCTCAAATGGGGCTGGGTCGATATCGATGAGGTCGTGCGCACGCTCGTCGAGCGACCGGGAAACCAGCACGTCGTCATCACCGGGCGTGACGCGCCCCCCGCGCTCGTGGAGGCCGCCGATCTCGTCACCGAGATGTCCAAGGTGAAGCACCCCATGGACGCGGGGCGCAAGGGTCAGCGCGGAATCGAATGGTGAGGCGCGCGCGGGTGGTCTCGGCTCGGGGTGTGCGGTGAACGTGCCTGCGGTGGTGATCGCCGCGCCCGCCTCCGGCAGCGGGAAGACCACGCTGGCAACGGGTTTGATCGGTGCGCTCGGGCGCGCCGGGCATCGGGTCGCGCCGTTCAAGGTGGGACCGGATTACATCGATCCGGGGTATCACGGGTTGGCTGCGGGTAGGCCGGGACGCAATCTGGATCCGGTACTCGTCGGCGCGCAACGCGTGGTTCCGCTGTATCGACACGGCGTGCGGGGCTGTGACCTGGCCGTCGTCGAAGGGGTCATGGGCCTGTTCGACGGTCGTATCGATGAGAACCATTCCGGCCCGGTCGCCGAGGGATCGACGGCGCAGGTCGCGAGTCTGCTCGGTGCGCCGGTGGTCCTCGTGGTCGACGCGCGCGGACACAGCCAGAGCCTCGCTGCCCTGCTGCACGGTTTCGCCACGTTCGACACCTCCGTCCGGCTGGGCGGTGTCATCCTCAACCGCGTCGGCAGCGAACGTCACGAACAGGTGCTGCGCGCGGCCTGTGCCCGAGTGGGCCTGCCCGTTCTCGGCGCGCTACCCCGGATGGCCGAATTGGAAGTGCCTTCGAGGCATCTCGGCCTCATCCCCGCCGTCGAACACGGCGCCGCCGCCACCACGGCGGTGGCGGCCATGACGGATCTGGTCGCCGCGCATGTCGATCTGTCCGCTATCGCGGAGTTGGCCCACAGCACGGTCACCGGTCCGGCTTGGGACCCGGCGTCGGAGGTCGAGGCCCTCGCGCGGGACCTGAGCGCTCCCACCGGAGTCGGCGGCGCGGGCGGACCGGTGATCGCCATGGCCGGTGGGCCCGCGTTCACCTTCGGCTACGCAGAGCATCGTGAATTGCTGGCGGCGGCCGGTGCGCGCGTCGTGGTCTTCGACCCGCTGCGCGACGAATTGCCGGACGGCACAGCGGGATTGGTACTGCCCGGCGGTTTTCCGGAGGAGCACGCTGCCGCCCTCGCCGCCAATGCCGCACTGCTGAGGGCGGTACGCGAGAGGGCCTCGAGCGGCCTTCCCGTGCACGCCGAATGCGCGGGTCTGCTCTATCTGACCCGCTCGCTGGACGGGCACGCGATGGCCGGAGTCGTCGACGCCGACGCGGAATTCGGTCCGCGACTGACCCTCGGTTACCGGGAGGCGGTAGCCCTCGTCGATTCGCCGCTGTGGCGCACCGGCGAACGAGTCCGCGGTCACGAATTCCACCGCACCCGGCTGATAGCGGCAGCCGCCGCCGATTCCGCGTGGGGCTGGCGCGGCGGCCTCGGCGAACGCGTCACCGAAGGGGCCGTGGTGCGGCATGTGCACGCCTCGTATCTGCACACCCATCCGGCCGGCAACCCGGCCGCGACGCTACGTTTCGTCGCCGCGGCGGCGGAGTACGCCCGCCGGTATGCCTTCCGCTGAGCACCCCGCGACGGCGGTGACCACGGTGGGGGATGACCGTGGGCTACCCCGCGTCGCGGTGGGACTCGGCCTTCGCCCCGCGACCCCGGCGGATCGTATCGTGGCGGCACTCGGCGACCTCGGGCGCGACTTCCGCATCCACTGCCTCGCCACCGTCGATCGCCGCGCCGCCGACAGCGGTGTCCGCGACGCCGCGCGAACACTGGCCGTACCGCTGCACGTGTTCACCGCCGCCGCGCTGTCGCGCGTCGAGGTTCCGCACCCGTCCGAGCGCACCTCGACCGCGATCGGCGCCCCGAGCGTCGCCGAGGCCGCCGCCCTGCTGTCCGGTGGTGGTCCGCTGATCGTCGCGAAGCGAGTCATCGACGGCGTGGTGATCGCCGCCGCCCTTGTCGTCGATGCGCCCCCGCCTCGGTAGACCCTGCCGCCTCGGTAGACCCCGCCGCCTCGGTAAACCCTGCCGCTTCGGTAGCCCCTGCGCCCTCGGTAGGCGCTGCTCGGTAGGCGCTGCGCCCTCCATGGACACAGCCCTCCGTGGACACAGCCTTCCGTGGACACAGCCTTCCGTGGACACAGCGCCGCGGTAGTTTCGACGCACGCGGGATAGGTCGCCGAAAGGTCAGGGCGCCACCGATGTCCAGTCGGCGAATCCGGTGGGATCGTGACGTCCGAGACTTCCGTGTTCGAAAAGCCCCCAGCCTTCGGCTTCCCCGCAACGGGCGTGCGCGACGTGGTCGGTCACGCCGTAGGGGATGCGGGCCGCGACGGCGGGATCGGTGAGGTCGTAGCGGCTGGTGCTGGTCCAGTCGCGGCCTTTCCACTGGCCGTGCTGCCAATCGGGGTCGCCGCTGTAGCCGCAGCCGACGTGCAGCGGGACACCGATCCCCGGGGTGATCTCGACCTCGAGCGGTTTGCCGTCGGGGGTGGTGAGGTCGAGTCGGGCGCTGATCGGGACGCGGGTGCCGGAACGGTAGCGCAGGGAGACGCGGGGCCAGCCGAGTTGCTCGGTACGGCCGTCGGGCCAGACGCGCACCGCGTCGTTGAGCGTCCTTGTCCCGTCCGGTTCCTCCTGCACGATGACGATGATGGCGAAATCGTCGAACCGCAGCGGTGCGTACATCCACCAGAAGCCGCCGGACGGCTCACTCGCCGCGCGGCCCGCCGGTTCGGCCTCGCCGACCGGGCGGATACCCCACGAGCGGTCTCGGCTGCCCGTCCACACCGCCGGATCGACGGTGACATCCTCACCCTCGACACTCAACGTCCCCGACCAGGAACCGACCTGGGCGAAGCGCGACGCTTCGATGATGGGGCGGTTGCCGTTGAGCACGAGGTGGGGTTGTTCCTGGACGACGGGGAAGGCCCCGGTCCAGGTGAGGTCGAAGGCGAGTTCGTCGTGTTCGCAGACCACCCTGATCCGGTGCAGCGCTTCGACGACTTCGACGCGGTACCCGCCGACCTTCATATCGAGGCCGCGCTCGCCCAGTGCGTCGGAGAAGCGCACCGTGCGATGGATATCGCCGCGGCGCACGCACGCGTAGGCGTCGGTCACCCCGAGGTTCGGGTAGACGCCGAATCCGGTGATCAGGAATAGACCCCCGTCGCGATTGTGGGCGTTGAAATAGCTGCGGTCGTAGAAATTCCTGTCGCTGGTCGCCACCCGGGCGAACGGCAGCGCGGTCTGGTGGATGGCGTATTCGTCCAGGGGTGAAGGCATGGTCAGTCCCATTCGTAGGTTCCGTCGAGCAGCGCGGCGAGGCTCGCCCGATGCATCACGTAGTCGTCGCGGTCCTCGGGTGCGGTGGCCTCGCCGAAATGGATCATGCGACGGGTGACCCTCGCCATCACGATGGCGTGCCGAAGGGCGGCATAGACCAGGTAGAAGTCGAGATCGCGCACGCGATGTCCGCTGAACTTCTCGTATTCGGCGGTCACGACGTCGCGGCGTAGGAAGTCCGGCAGCCCCGGCTGGCCGAATCGGACGGCGAGATCCTGGAAGAAGCGGTGGATGAAGATCACCCACGCCACATCGAGTTCGCGGGGTCCGATCGCGGCCATCTCCCAGTCGAGTACGGCGGCCGGTTCGAATTCCCGGTAGATGATATTGCCCGGTCGCGCGTCGCCCCAGCTCAGCACATCGGGGCCGGGGTCGGCGGGCCAATGGTCCTCCAGCCAGGCGAAGGCGCGTTCGATGATCGGAATCTCGTAGCCGTCGTCGGCCAGCGCCCAGCGGTACCAGGCTTTCTGGGCGTCCACATGCCTGCGCAGCGACTGCCCGGCACCGTCGAGCATCGGGAAACGCGTCGCGGGATCGGGGATGGCGTGGATCTTCGCGATCACCTCGATGGTGTCGCGGGTGAGTCGATCGCGCTGCGCGGCGTCGGCGTCGAAGAGCCAGCCGACGAAGACGTAGGGCGGATTGTCCGAAGGAACCCGCCCCGCCACCCGCTTCATCACGAAAAACGGTGATCCGAGCGCTGTGTCGTCGGTTTCGAGCCAGCACAGTCCCGGCACCGGCACATCCGTCGCGGCGGCGACACCCTCGATGACGTGGTACTGGGTGGCGAGATCGTAGGTTTGGAAAACCGGGAAGGAATCGTCCTCGGGCGCCATTCTGGCGACGAACGATCCGCCCTCCTCGCGCCCGTCGACGCTCCATTCGGCATCGAAGAGTATCGACGTGCTCGACATGCCGCCCGATTGCGGCCGAGTCAGCGCGGAGACCTTCGGCGGGTGATCCGCGCCGACCCTGGCGCCGAGCCACCGGGACAGATCATCGGCGAGATGGTCGAGATCGCGCTCGCTGATGGTCAGCTGACGCCGCTCGGTGGGATCTGGATCGTCGGCCATCGGTGTCCTCCTGCTGTCGCGCGACTCCGCGTCGAACCGCGAGCAGGGACCGCCGGCCGCGGAACTGCCCGGGATACGGACTGTAACGCGTTCTAGTTGCCCTCCAGGGCGGAAATCCGGAGAAATCCCGGCGGGATCTCGACACCGTCCGCCGCACGACGCACCGCCGCCGGGGTGCGCCGCCCGGACCCGATGCGGGGCGCGATCATTGGATGGTGATGGCGTCCAGGCGCGTGCGCAGGAAATCGGCGGAGATCACCGGCGGTTGCCCGGTGACCTGCCCGATCGGCGGTTCCAGCGGCGTCACCACCGCGTCGTGGTCGAGTTCGTAGAAGTAGATCAACGACACCAGATCCTCGTCGGGGGCCTGCGGTTGCGGCGGCAGCACCCGATGCCTGCCCGACGGCCACCGCTGCCCACTCCAGTAGGCGAGCAGGTCGCCGATATTCACGGTGAGCGCGGCGGGGTCGTACGGTGCGTCGGCCCAGCCCTTTCCCTCGGTATAGACCTGCAGGCCACCCGCGCCGGGTTCCCGGTCGAGCACGGTCACGGTGCCGAAATCGGTATGCGGACCGATGCGGAACTGTCCCGGTTCGGGTGTGCCGACCTTCGTCATGGGCGGGTAGTGGTTGATATTGCAGGTCCAGGTCGGGCGGGTGGTCATGGGGGCGAACGAATCGGCGGGCAGGTTCAGTGCGGCGGCGAAGAGCGAGAGCAGTTCATCCGACAGCGCGTGTACGGCGGTGGTGTACGCCTCCATCAGCTCGCGGAGTTCGCTGACCTCGGCGGGCCAGACATTCGGCAGGAACCACAGATCGTCGACCACGGGGTCGCCGGTCGCGGTGTCCGCGCCGACGGCGTAGGTCTCCTTCAGATCGGGGAGAGTCTCGGTGCCCTCGGCATAGCCGTTGGCCTCCTTACCCGGTCCGATCCAGCCGCGTCCGCCCACGGTGACGGCGTACCGCTCTTTCACCTCGTCGGGCAGCGCGAAGAACCGCCGTGCGGCCGATCGCGCCGCGGCGGGCAGGCCTTCGGGAATTCCGTGGCCGTACACGACGAGGAATCCGGCCCGACGCAAACCTGCGTCGACCTCGCGTTCGACGTCTGCCGCCGCCGTGCCGCCCGCCCGCCACCGGGCCAGGTCGATGGATGTGATGGCATTCATGCGATGTCGGCTCCGCTCGGGTCGGCCACGCCGATATCCTCGAACCACAGCGCGGGCTGGTCGGTGATGAAGGCGGTCATCAGGTCGACGCAGCGCTGATCCTCCAGCACGGTGACGGCGACGCCGTGCTCGATCAGCCAGTCGTGGCCGCCGTGGAAAGTGGTCGACTCGCCGACGATCACCGTCCCGATCCCGAATTGGCGCACGAGACCGCTGCAGTACCAGCACGGCGACAGCGTCGTCACCATGATGGTGCGGCGATAGTCGCGCCGTCGCCCGGCCGCCCGGAAGGCATCGGTTTCGGCATGGATGCTGGGATCCCCGGATTGCACGCGACGATTGTGCCCACTGCCGAGCAGGACACCGTCGGCGTCGAACAGCGCCGCGCCGATCGGGACGCCGCCTTCGGCGAGTCCGTTCAGCGCTTCCTGATAGGCCACGTCGAGCAGTCGATTCGGCATCACCTGGGTCATGGCTCAACCCTCCGGCCGGCCCAGGTCTCTGCGCAACGTACAGATCGTCAGGTTCGGCCGGGACAGGAGATGACAAGATGACCGCATGCTGCCTACCGTTCGCGAATTACTCGCCGACCAGTTCGTCCCGGCGGATCCGCGGGTCCTGGCCGGGCAGCGTGGACTCGACCGTGCCGTGCGCTGGGTGCATTCCAGTGAGATCTACGAGATCAGCCCGCTGCTGTCGGGCGGGGAACTGCTGCTGACGACCGGACTCGGCCTGGCGGGTGTCGACGCGGGAACCAGGCGGCACTACCTGCGCGAGATCGCGGCGCGGGAGGTGGCGGGGGTCGCCTTCGAACTCGGGCGCACTTTCGATGCCATCCCGCCCGACATGGTGGAGGAGGCCTCGCGCAACGGGTTACCGCTCATCGCGTTGCGGACCGTCGTGCCTTTCATCGACCTGTGCCGCGCCGCCAATACCGAAATCGTGTCCCGCGAGGTGCGGTCGCTGCGAATCCTCAACGAGCTGGCCAGGGACCTGACCGGTGAACTCGCCGCGGGCAACGGGGTGGCGCGACTGCTCGGGCGCATCGGCGCTGTCATCGGATGCGCGTTGATCGTGACCAGCGGCAGTGGCGCGCTGATCGCCGCGCACGGCGTCGATGACGACCGATCCGCCTGGGCCGCGGTCGAATCCGGTGCGGCGCGAGCGAGCATCCGCGCCAAGGACAGCACCTGGGGGACGCTGACGGCGGGACCGGGATCCGCCCTGGACGCCGCGACGCTGTCCGCCGCGCTCGACCAGTCCGCCCCCGCACTCGGTCTGGCCCTGGCGAATTCGGGAGCGCCGAGCGGCCGTCCGCAGGTGGCCGCCACCGCGTTGCTCGCGGATCTGGTGAACGGACTGCAGATGCGGCAGGCCGACCTCAGGGCGAGAGCGAGCGCCGCCGGTGCGCCCGGACTGTCCGGGCGCACGGTGGTTCCGGTCGCGGTCGAGGCCCCCGACAGCCGGATCGCGACCAGATTTCTCGATGTCGCCACCAAGGAACTGGGGCGGCCCGGCGTGATCGCGGAGGTCCACGCCACCACCTACGCACTGGTGGCGGTGGAGAATTCGGTCGCCGACGCGGTGGGCGAGGTCGCGCGGGCGCTGCGGAAATCCCTCGCCGCCAACAGCACCGAAGGTGTCACCCTGGTGGTGGGCGACGCCTGCGAATTCAGCTCCGCCGCTCTCACCGCCGGTCTGTCGGCCAGTCGGTCGGCGTTGCGTCTTGCCACCAGGCACCGTCGCGACTGGCTCGACGGCCCGCTCACCAGCTGCCGTGAACTCGCCACCGAACTGACCGTCGAAACCCTGCCCGCCTCCGAACGCGCGCGGCTGGCCGCCGTGCTCACCCCGCTGATCGACCGGGACGCCGCCCACCACAGCAGTTTGACCCGCACACTCGAGGTCTACCTTCGCCACGGTGCGAGCCCGACCCGCTGCGCCGCCGCCCTGCATATCGGCCGCCAATCGCTGTACCAGCGCCTGGAACGCATTCGCGAACTGCTCGGCTACGACCCCAACGACCCGGCCTTGGCCGCCACCCTGCTGCTGGCGTTGTGCGCCCACCGCCTCGGCACCGGCCGATAGCCCTTATTCGCGCGCGAGACGTCGCCGATTCAGCAGCAGGTAGGCCGCGCCGGACAGGAGGAAGCCGACGAAGAAGGTGATATCGCCGAGCTCGGGGACTTCCCGCACCGCGTAACCGGTGAATTTCGCCTGGTTGGAGCACAGCAGGACCGACACGACGAGGCCGATGAGGAACGCGGCGACACCGCCTCGATTCGCGTAGGCGCGGTTGTAGAGCAGACCCTCGATACGGCGACCGCGGCGCAGATACTGATCGGCGAACACCACACCGAGCCACGGGCCGATCCAGTACGCGACGATCAGCAGGAATGCCTCGTAGCTCTGGGCGGCGTCCGGTAACGCCCACAGGGCGACCAGGAACCCGATCGCGCCGAACGCGATCGACACCACCGCGCGCTGGGTGCGCACCGGCAGCCTCACGCCGATCGTCACGAAAGCCATAGCCCCCGAATACACATTGAGCGCATTGGCCGCCACCGCCCCGAGCGTGATCGCCAGCAGAGTCAGATTCGCCAGCGCGCCGGGCAGATGCGAGGTGAACAGATCGGTCGGGCTGCCCTGCGCCGAACTCACGATGGTCGCCGAGGCCGCGCCGAGAGCGGAGAGCCACAGGCACGAAACGAAGAGTCCGGCCGCGGCGAATCCGCCGGTCGCCACCTTGGACACACCGGCGGGCAAGTAGCGGGAGTAGTCCGCGGCGTAGGGGTTCCAGCCGCCGGCGTATCCGAACGCGGTGCCGACGGTGAGCAGGAAACCGCCCATGCCGCCCACCCCGCCGGACGGCGCGGCGGCCCCGAGATCGGCCTTGCCGAGAATCACCACGGTGACCACGAGGAACACCACCGCGAGAACGGGAAAGACGATCCGCTCGAACGCGTGCACCAGATTGTGCCCGAAGACCGCGAATCCGGTCTGCGCCACCACGATCAAGGCCAGCGCCGCCGGTTTCGGCATACCGGTCAGCGTATTGAGCGCGAACGCGCCGCTGACACTGTTGGTCGCGAACCAGCCGACCCCGCACATGATCGACATGAAGGCGGCGGGCAGCGCATTGCCGCGATAGCCGAATGCGGTGCGCCCCAGCACCATCTGCGGCACCCCGTGCTCCGGGCCGCGTGCCGACAATACGAAATGCGCGCCCGCGCCGAGTCCGGCGCCGAGTGCGAGTCCGAGAGCCGCCTGCCAGAAATTCAGGCCGAAGGCCGTCACCGACAGCACGCCGATGAATATGGTGGCGAATTCGAGATTCGGTGAGGTCCAGGTCCAGAAGAGTCGGCGCGGCGTACCGTGTCGCGCGTCCTCGGGAATGTATTCGTTGCCGCCCGGTTCCACCGCGACGACGCGATCGGCGTAGCCGGCCAGCGGCGTGTCCTCGGTCAATGCCATGCATGAACCCTGGTCGGTGCGGCCACGGTCGGCAACGGGCGAATCGTAAGCCAGTCTTCCAGCCGCACTGGACAGATCGTCGCGGAAACGGGCGATATCCCGAATCCGAAACGCGAAGGAAATGTGGTGGTCGAACCGGCCGCCGCGATCGGGCCTGTCGCCTACGCAGGTCTGTCTGCGGGAGTCGCGAACACAGCCCGTAGTCTCGACCACTGTGCCGAATACGTCAGAATCCACCGAAGAACAGCCGACCGGCGACTCGAACTACCTGGTAGGGCTCGATCTGAACGACCGTCGCGTCGTCGTGATCGGCGGTGGAACGGTGGCCCAACGCCGACTCGGGCTACTTCTCGCGTCCGGCGCGAACGTCCACGTCATCAGCCGTGAAGTCACCCCGGCCGTCGAGGCGATGGCGACCTCGGGTCAGCTCACCGTCACCCTGCGCCCCTACGCCGACGGAGATCTGGACGGCGCCTGGTACGCGATCGCCTGCACCGACGAGCCGCACACCAATGCCGCCGTCGTCGCGGAGGCCGAGCGCCGCCGCGTCTTCTGCGTGCGCGCCGATATCGCGCGGCTCGGTACCGCCGTCACCCCCGCCACCGCCAGGTACGAGGGGCTCAGCATCGGCGTGCTGGCGGGCGGTCAGCATCGTCGCTCGGCCGCGGTGCGTACCGCGCTGCTGGAAGCACTGCAATCCGGCGTCGTGACCGACGATTCGTCGCCGATCGTGCCCGGTGTCGCCCTGGTCGGCGGCGGACCGGGCGATCCCGACCTCATCACCGTGCGCGGCCGCAGGCTGTTGGCCCGGGCGAATCTGGTGGTCGCCGACCGGCTCGCGCCGCCGGAACTGCTGGCCGAACTCGGTCCCGACGTCGAGGTGATCGATGCCGCGAAGATTCCGTACGGACGCGCCATGGCACAGGAGGCCATCAACGCGGCCCTGATCGAGGGCGCCAAGGCGGGCAAATTCGTGGTGCGGCTCAAGGGCGGCGACCCGTATGTCTTCGGTCGCGGGTTCGAAGAGGTCGAGGCGTGCGTCGACGCCGGTATCCCGGTGACCGTCGTCCCCGGCATCACCAGTCCCATCTCGGTGCCCGCCGCCGCGGGGATTCCGGTGACCCACCGCGGGGTCACCCATGAATTCGTCGTGGTCAGCGGCCACGTCGCGCCGGATCATCCGGATTCGCTCGTCGATTGGCCCGCGCTGGCCCGGCTGCGCGGCACCCTCGTGCTCATGATGGCGGTCGAACGGATCGAACAGTTCGCCTCCGCGCTGATCGCGGGCGGCAGGCCCGCGCAGACCCCGGCCACCGTCATCCAGGAGGGCACCCTGCGCACCCAGCGGGTGCTGCGCGCAGATCTCGGCACCGTGGCCGAGCGGGTGCGTGCCGAGGGGATTCGTCCCCCCGCCATCGTGGTGATCGGCCCGACCGCCGGATTCTCCGCCGACACCGACCCGAATGGCTGAGCCGGGCACGGCCGGCACTGTCACAACGAAGCGGTCGGGTGGTTGTGGGTCGTTGGTCGACCCCGCCGCGGGGCCTGCGCTCGTCCCCTCATGAATTACAGTGGCTCACTGTGCTCCAGAACCCCGCTGCGCCGATGCAGTATCCCGTGACGCAGCGGGCCTTCGGGCTCGCCATCTTCGTTCTGAGCGGTCTTCAGCTCATGGTCGTACTCGACGGCAGCGTGGTGATCCTCGCGCTACCGCGACTCCAGCAGGAAATGGGTCTGTCCAGTTCGGGCAGTGCCTGGACGGTGACCTCCTACGGCCTCACCTTCGCGGGCCTGATGCTGCTCGGCGGTCGCATCGGCGACGCCTTCGGTCGTAAACGCATGCTCATGGTCGGCGTCGCGTTGTTCACCTTCGCCTCCCTGCTGTGCGGCCTCGCCAACGGCGAGGCGATGCTGATCGCGTCGAGAGCGCTGCAGGGCACCGGGGCCGCCCTCGCGGCGCCATCGGCGTTCGCCCTCGTCGCCACCACCTTCGCGCCGGGTAAGGCGCGCAACCAGGCCATCGCGATCGTCGGCTCCATGGTCGGCATCGGATCGGTCGGCGGCCTGGTGATCGGGGGTGCGCTGACCGAACTGTCCTGGCGCTGGATCTTCCTCATCAATGTGCCGATCGGCGTGCTCATCGTGTTCGGTGCGATCTACTGCCTGGCCGATACCGACCACCACCGTGTCGGACTCGATCTGCGCGGCGCGATCCTCGGCACGCTCGCCTGCACCGCCATCGTCTTCGGCGCCACCGAGGGTCCCGAACTCGGCTGGGGGCACTGGGCGATCATCGGATCGCTGGCCGGCGGCGCGATGCTGCTCGTCGCCTTCGTCTTCGCCGAACGCCGGGTCGACAATCCGCTGGTGCCGTGGTCGCTGTTCGACAGCAGGGACCGGGTCTCGACCTTCATGCTGATTCTGCTCGCGGGCGGCGTGCTCGGCGCGATGACGTATTTCGTCGCCCAATTCCTACAGAACGTCCTGAACTACAGCCCGCTGCACGCGGGTGTGGCCTGCATCCCGTTCACCGTCGGCATCGGCATCGGCGCGGCGGTCGCGTCGAAGGCGGCGCTGTATGTCGCGCCGCGCTGGTTGCTGGCCACGTCGGCCGCGGTACTCGCCGTCGGCCTGCTGTTCGGTTCGACGCTCGACCGCGACGTGCGGTACGTGCCGACGCTGCTGATCCTGCTCGTGGTGATCGGCGCGGGCGTCGGCGTGGCGATGGTGCTCGCACCGCTGTGTGTGCTCGTGGGTGTCCCGCCGTCCGATATCGGGCCGCTCGCCGCGGTGGGCCAGATGTTCATGAACCTGGGCACCCCGCTCGCCATCGGCATCCTGACCCCGGTCGCGGTCTCGCGCACCCTCTCGCTCGGTGGACGCACCGGCCACGCGTCCGGGATGACCCCGGCCCAGATCGATGCGCTGAGCAATGGCTACACGCTGGTGCTGGCGGTATGCGCGGGGGTCGCCGTGCTGATCGGGCTCGTCGCGTTGACCCTGCGGTTCACCCCGCAGCAGATCGCGCAGGCGCATCACGCGCAGGAAGAGGCACAGCGCAGTTAGCGCGCGACGTCCGCCGCTCGCGGGCAAGGAGATCGCTGGCAAGGAGATCGCTGGCAAGGAGATCACGGGCCATTCACATCGACCCCCGCAGCATCGATGGCTGCCTGTCGGGTACGGCGGCGCGGGCCCGGCGCCCCGCACCGCCGACGGATCACATTCGGCCGACGACCCGGTGCGGGGTGACCCGCACGATGATGCGGTCGGCGCTGTCGTCCGGGGCGGTCGGATTGAAGTCGGCGTAGTCCTGACCGGTGTACTTGCGCGACAAACGATTCGGCAGCACCCGCTGCGGATCGTCGGTCACCGTCGCCGTGCCGAGGATTTCCGCGTAGACGTAGGGGTTGTCCGGCGGACTGACCAGAATGGTGACCCTGGGATCCCGCGCGATATTCCTGCCCTGCGCGCGGAGCCGGGTCGTGGAGAACAACAGATCGTCGCCGTCGCGCTCGATCCACACAACCGTCAGATGCGGTTGTCCGGTGGGGCTGATGGTCGCGGCGGTCGCGAACACCTTGGACTCGTCGAGGTACTTCTTCAGCTCGTCGGAGAGCTCGGCTGCACTGGTCACATTCGGGCAAACGCGAGCGTGGGCGCGATCATTCCGCTGTCGGCGCGTGAGTTCGGCGCATCGACGGTGTACGCCAGGCGGACGTCGGACGAATTCGCGCCTGCGGCTTCCCGCCCTAGGTATTGCGGGGGAAACCCAGTTCGAGCCCGCCGTGGCTCGGGTCGAGCCACCGGGTGGTGACGGCCTTGCCCCTGGTGAAGAACGCCACCCCGTCGACGCCGTGCGCGTGCGCGTCGCCGAACAGGGAGTTCTTCCAGCCGCCGAAACTGTAGTAGGCCATCGGCACCGGGATCGGCACATTGATGCCGACCATGCCGACCTCGACCTCGTGGTGGAAGCGGCGGGCCGCGCCGCCGTCATTGGTGAAGATCGCGGTGCCGTTGCCGTACGGGTTGGCGTTGATCAGCGCCAACCCCTCGTCGTAACTGTCGACCCGCACCACCGAGAGCACCGGCCCGAAGATCTCGTCGGTGTAGACGCTCATCGCGGGGTCGACATGGTCGAGCACCGTCGGCCCGAGCCAGAATCCGTCCGCCGAGCCGTCGGCCCTGATACCGCGGCCGTCGAGAACGACCGTCGCCCCGTCTGATTCGCCCGCCTCGATATAGGCGGCGACGCGATCGCGATGGTCGAGGGTGATCAGCGGGCCCATCTCCGCGCCGCGAACGCTGTCACCGGTGGTGATGGTCGCGGCGCGCTCGGCGATCCTCGACACCAACTCGTCGCCGATCACGCCGACGGCGAGCACCACGCTGATCGCCATGCATCGCTCGCCCGCCGAACCGAATCCGGCGTTCACCGCGGCGTCCGCGGCCAGATCCAGATCGGCGTCGGGCAGGACGAGCATGTGATTCTTGGCGCCGCCGAGAGCCTGGACGCGTTTGCCGTTGGCGGTACCGCGTTCGTAGACATAGCGCGCGACAGGGGTGGAGCCGACGAAGGAGACGGCCTTGATCGAGGTGCTGTCGAGCAGCGCGTCGACGGCGACCTTGTCACCCTGCACCACATTGAAAACCCCAGCGGGCAAACCGGCTTCGTGCCACAGCTGCGCCAGCCACAGTGACGAGGACGGATCCTTCTCGCTCGGCTTCAGTACCACGGTATTGCCCGCCGCGATGGCGAGGGGGAAGAACCACATCGGCACCATGGCGGGGAAATTGAACGGCGAGATGATCGCGACCGGACCGAGCGGCTGGCGGACCGAGAAGATATCGACCTTGGTCGACGCGTTCTCGGTGTATCCGCCCTTGACCAGATGCGGTACACCGCAGGCGAATTCGACGACCTCGAGACCGCGGGTCACCTCGCCGAGCGCGTCGGAGGCGACCTTCCCGTGTTCGGCGGTGACGAGTTCGGCCAGATCCTCCTTGCGGTCGTTCAGCAATTCCCGGAAACGGAAGAGGATCTGCGTGCGCCTGGACAGTGAGGTGTCGCGCCACGCGGGGAACGCGGCGGCGGCGGAATCGATGACGGCCGTGACGTCGGCCGCGTCGGCCAGTGCGACGCGGCCGGTGACCACCCAGGTCGCCGGATTCGTCACCGGGGCCGAGGAATCACTCGTGCCCGCGAAGGGTTTGCCATCCAGCCAGTGCGCGATGGTGTGCATATCTCCTCGATTCGCTCGGTGCGCTGCCCGGGATCTCGGCGCGTGGAGGCAGGTCGTGGTGCTGCTGTCGCGCGTCCATCGTCGCCGAGCTGTCGGCGTTCTGTCCGCGATTCCGGGCTTTCCCGGCGCGTCGACTGCCACCGGGGCCGGGACACGGGAGAACCCGGGGGTCTAGCCTGCCCCCGGGTTCCGGTAATGCCACCCAATTCGCACACCGGGATCGGTGGGATCGGATCAAGATGATCGCGACGCGCCCTGCCTTTGGACTATCCCCCATCGTGGCTGAGGGAGCCGGAGTCGAACCGGCATCTCGGCGCTGCATGTCCTTTCCTCGTGATCCCGTGTTCGGCGGCGAATACTCGAAGCTGGAGCGAGAATCTGAGCGTCGTCACGGCTGCCTCTGCCGATTGGGCTACCCGGGCGCGTGCCCGGGGTGGGGTTCGAACCCACACTGACACCATGTGATTCAGATCTGAACTTCAGTTTGAGTGTGCGCTCCTCGCGCTGTCCCCGCACGCGGCGGGAACGTCTGTGGGAGCCGGGACGGATGATCCGTCCCGGCTCGATATCATCGGAACAGGTAACCGAAGATCGCCGCACCGGTCTTGCGATCGGTGATCTCGGCGCCGTTGGCCTCCTCGCGAGCGAATTTCACCGCCTGCTGCGCCTTCTCGATGCGCGCGGCGATCTCGTTGACGCGCCGCGCGGGCAGTGCGCCGGAGAACTTCACCGTGGATAAGTTCACTCAGGGGTAGCAACGGCGTATACTGGACTTATGCCGTTGAATCCCAATGATTTTCGCGATCAGCTCGTAGCTGTGATCTACGCGCGGGTCTCCCAGGACAAGAGCAAAGGCTTGTCGGTTCCCGCTCAGATCGAGTGGGCCAAGGAGTTGTGTGAGCGGTTCGGTTGGGCGGTGTTGGTAGTGATCACTGATACCGATATCGGTGCTACTCGACACAGCTTGAAGCAGCGTTCCGGGTATCTCCAGTTGCCTGCACACCTGGTGCCGAAGCCGGGGGAGCCGCGCCGGGTATTGATCACTCGGTCCAGTTCGCGAGCCAATCGCAAATTGGGTGAGCACGCGATGTTGCGGGACCTGTGCGCCGAACACGAGACGCTGTGGTTCAGCGGCGGGCAACTCTACGATTTGGACAACCCGCAGGACCGGCGCATTCTGGCGACCGAAGCAGTGGAAAACGAATTCGCACCGGAACAAAGTCGATTCGATTCCATGCAGCAGCTCGCCCGGAATTTCGCCGAGGGCAAGCCTCACGGACGGGAGGCGTACGGGTACACCATCATCTACCGGAGAGGTGCGGCGGTAGGTCGGGAAATCGACCCCGCCGAGGCTCCGATTGTGCGTGAAATGATCTCTCGTGCAATGGCTTTGGAATCGGTCCGAAGTATTGCCCGCTGGTTGAAGAACTCGGGGATTTCGGTGCCGACTGCCGATATGGCGATGCCGTGCCGCGCATGCTCGGTCACCGAGGGCCGCAAGGTGCTCCAAGCTGTAGACCGTCGCGAGTGCCCGTGCCCCAAAGATTGGTTGACCGACTGGACACCGACCACCGTGCGCAAGGTATTGACCTCTCCCACGATCGCGGGATTGCGTAGTCACAAGGACGCCAAGACCGGTGAAGTGTTCACTACCGCCGCGACCTGGGAGCCGATCATTTCCGTCGAGGAGCATCACCAGGTGCTCGGATTGATCAGTGCCCCGGGACGGAACCCGAACGCTCGAGGAACCGCGCCCCGGTGGTTGCTCTCGGGCATACCACTGTGCGGGAAATGCGAACGAGGACGCCTGTCGTCGCACTCCGGTGGGACCAGGCGAGACCGAACCTACTGCTGCGAAAATCACTGTGTTGCACGTGATGCCGAATTGGTCGATGACGTGGTCACAGAGACGGTATTGCGCAAGTTGGAAGATCCGCAGTTGCTCACGGCACTCAGCCGTAGCACCGAGCAGGCAAAGGCACTCACGGCCAAGGCCGAGCAGATGCGCAAGGCGTACGACAAGTGGATTGCCGAAGCGATAGATGCCGAGTTGTCGCCGCTGGAGATCAAGGCATACAAGGACGCCAAGAAGCCCGCCGTCGAGGAAGCCGAGGCCCAAGCCAAAGCAGCCTTGCCGATGCCGCACGTGATCGCAGCGGCAGGCCCGAACGCCCGGGAAATCTGGGCCGACGACGAGCGGACGCCGCTGGAAACCAGACGCGACATCATTCGATCGCTGCTGTCCATCACGATCCATCCGGCCGGGAAGAAGCGCGGTTTCGGTGGCCGTCCGGGCGTAGAAACGATCGACATTCAGCCGCTGGTCGCCTGACCAAGATTCGCGGCTCTCACGAATCGCGGTCGCTCTGGACTTGGGACGAGTGCGCATAGTCCCACCACCGCTGGAGAACCGCCATCTGATGAGGCGACAGCGGCCCTGATATCCGTTGCTGTACCTCATCGAGGTACGCGAGTTCTTCCGCGCTCCAATTCCGCTCACGAGGCCGTTGTCCCATCGCTGCCACCCCCGTCCCCGTCGAGCGCCGAGCCATCGGTTGCCGAACCCCCCGTTGCCGAACAGGCGTCTGCAATCGAACCGTCGTCTCCGTCCGGGTGTTGTGCCGCGTACAGCGCTCGGTCGTACTCCGCACGCCAGGCAACGCGTTGCCCGATTGCCGAAAGCAACAGCTTGGTTCGAGACGGCATCTTGGTTCCGGGCGCGACCGTCGCCCAGGTGTATTGCCGGGGATCGCGAGCGGGCTTTTCCAGGCCGACCGCCGCGAGGGTGCGTCGCACGAACTCCAGCCGATCCGCCTTGTGGTCGCCGAGGGTCTTGCCCGTCCACTCCTCCGAAGTCAAGACACGGTTACCGGGTAGTGCCAGGGTTTCGCGTCGGTGGGCGCGTCCCTTGCAGATGCCAGGCACCGTTTTGGCGTTCGCGCCCTTGGGGACGATGCCGTAGAGCAGCCAGATAGCGCACCGCGGACCACACGGTGTCCGGCACAGCGCGGCGTGTAGGTGGTCGTAGTGGTCGAGTTGGCGAGAGGTACGCGCCTCGAGGACTTCGGTCACGGACTTGGTGAGGTATTTGCACAGATACCCGATCGCCTCACCGGCTGCTTTGGTCCCTGCCGCGATCCCTTGCACGTCGATACGAGGCCCGAACGCTGCCTTGTGTGCCGGTTGGTCGGTGGGGCCGATCGCGTCGAGTGCGTCTTCCCATTCGGTCAGCGGGCGATGGGTGCGTGGGTCGGTGAAGGTCGCGGTGTGTTCGTCCCAGACCGGTACCGCCGCGCCGGGATAGACCATCTCACCGACTTGTGGCCACCAGACTTGGTGGTAGGTGGCTTCGTTGACCGCGATGAGTAGTGCGCGGGGGATCGCGCCGCGTAGGGCGATGTGTAGGTGGGGAGCGCCGCGTTTCTGTGGTTCGACCACGGCGAAGTATTGGACGTTCCAGCCGATCGCGCGGCGGAGGTTCTGTATCCAGCGGGAGAACAGCCGAGAGCAGGTGATCGCGTCCCACGCCGCGCGCTGGTAGTCGTAGGCGCCGGGGTTGCGTGCGGAGCCGTCGCCATAGACCTTGCCGTAACTGGGCATGGTCAGCGTGACGAACATCGACGAGTAATGCCCGCCCAGCTCACTGCCGACAGTCCGGTCAGCGATCGCGAGACGCGGCAGAGTCTTGGGAACGTCTTGGCGTCGCCGGGTGGACCGTTTACGCGGTGCCTTCGGTGTCGGACCTTGCGTGATCTCTTCGGCCGCGCAGTCTTTCGGAGCCTTGCCCCGCATCCCGAGGGCCGCTAGCTCGCTGTCGATCCACACGAACTCCGCTTCGATCTCAGCGATACCCGCCGCGTCGCCTGTCTCGCGGCATTCATCGAGCAGGACCGCCAGATCCGCGCGGTATCCGATCAACCCTTCCTGGTCGTAGGTCGGACGAGCCCGCGCCTTGACCGGTTCGGTGGTCGCGTGCCAACCTTCGCGGCACTGTGCCTTACGCAGCGCCCGAGCTTTGCGCGCGCACGGGCCGCACTTGGATTCCAGGGTGGCCCCACACGGCACCGGAACGAACGCGGTGCGCCCGGTCGCGGTGTCGGTCTGCTCGAGCACCACCGGCCGTACACACACCCCGTGCCGATCCGCCGCCGCTATCGCCACGTCCAGCATCGAGGGACCGTGGCCGGGGTTGATGATCTGTCCGTCTTCCCCGGTGACATCCACCGGATCATCCAACAAGCTCGCTTGCATCGGAAAACTCCTGTCCGACAGTCGAATACGCGGTACCGGACCGGCCGGACGAACGCAGGCCGATCCGGTACCGCAGGAACGAAATGTCATGTGCCGGAACAGGAGTCAGAGGTGATGTGCCGCCGCCGGTACGACGGACACGGGAGCGCCAACGCGCCGGGAGAAAGTCAGGAAATCGAGGGTGCGCAGTGGCGCAATCAACCATCGAAGAGGGGCGCTCAGTACGCGCCGGGAGAGAAGAGGTTCAGGGGACGCTCAGTCGCGTCGGGAGGGTTCTAGTGCTACAGATCAGGGTACAGAATCACTGCGAATGATCAGGCGATCAGAGGTTTGCCGGACCCGTCGAGACCATCCCCACGAGGGGCGGGAGGGTAGGTGTCCATGATCCATCCGATATCGTCATCGGTGACCCAGAAGGCCCGCACCCGCGTGATATCGGTGGACGCCTCATGCTCGACATATCCCAATCCCGGTGTGGTTTCAGGGATTTCGTCACACAGCGCGCCACGGTCGCGGCCCGTGGTCCCGAACACCATGTTCGGTTGCGTGGATTCGGCCATCCGCAAACCGATCCGATAGCTGAAAAGCTGCCTCTGTTCCAAGATGGCCTTGCTCGGGTCTTGGATGCATCCCGCCACCGGAACCGCCATCGCACGGGATTGGGTGAGCACGATCCCCAGATACCGCAGGATCTCGTCTTTGATCTTGCGATCGGAGTAGTAGGCAGTCAGGCTCGCCGCCTCGTCCACGATCACCAACACCAACGGTTCGGCCACGCTCGGAGTGATACTCCGTTCGGACCGATCCATATACGATTCGCCACGAGCCTGCACCATCTCGGCGGCATCCTTGAGGATGGCGAGGGCTTGGGTGCCGTTGTCGTAGGCGAAACGAGCGAACCACCGGCGAGCAGCACCGAATTCAGCACCGCCCTTGGGGTCGATCACCCACAGCACCACGCGGCCCTCACGGATCGCCGGACCCAACGCGGCGATCAGTGACCAGATCACCGACCCCTTCCCGGAGCCCATCATTCCCGCCACCAGGATCTGATTGCCGAGCAGACGGATACGCCACGGCTGTCCCATCTCCGTGACCCCGATCGTCAGTGCGGTCAGGTCGCAGGACTTCGCGTCCACCCGAGGCAGCGGCACCGGATCTTGCAGGATGTCCTTGTGGATCACCTGCAAGCGCACGAACCCGGATTCGGTATGACGCACCCGCACCCCGACCGCGCGGAAGGCATGGCGTAGCGCGTCGGTTTGCGCGGCCCAGTCCGCGACTTTCTGACCGGCCACCATCCGAATCAGCAGCTCATCGGCCACATCCCCGATGAAGACCTTGTACAGGTACGGAGTCAACACCCCGGTATCGAGGATCTTGGTCAGCCCGTGTGTCGCGGTGAGCTTGTTCCACCCGACCCTGTACCGAAACCACGACAACCAGCGTGACCGCATACGCCCCCAGACCCAGCGCCGCCAAGATCCCGGCGACCAGGCCCACCAGAACGCCCACCCGGCCAAGGTGAGCGACAGCATGAACACCCCCAACGGCCAGCCCTGCCACCACCATCCGGCACCGGAAGCGGCCAGCGGTAACGACAGCATCGGGAACAGCCCCGCCCACCACAACAGCAGACCAGCGCCCTGCACCACGGCCACCAGCAGCTTGACCAGCAACATCCCCATCGTGTCGAAGAAGTCCGGGCCGCGTGCACCCGGATTCTCGTAATCAGCCGAACGCGCCATCATCGGTTCCCTTCTCACCTACTCGGATACTGAAATGTGTTGTGCCGCAGCACATATGAATTCCTTTCTTGTGTTGGTTCGGATAGCCGCACAGGGGGCCGAGCCCCGGCAGAGCGATGACTCACTCACCGGAACCCGGCCCGTATCCAAAGACGACACCCACCGAATCAGGCGGGTGACTTTCCCGTCGCCGGTCCCGAACCCGTGGACTTGTTCCCCGGAGCGGGGGCGTAGCCCGAGGCCCGTATCTGGTAGCTCTGGAACTTGAACTCTGCGGACCCTTTCAGGCGCGGCTGCGCGGTCACATCCACCAGTTCGATCGGTCGAATGTGCGGACTGGTTTCTTGGGTTGTCGGCACCGGTTCCTCCTCCGACAGGATGTGAACCGCGTAGGCGGCCCGGTCGGCGTTCTCCACGGCCGGATCAGTGACCTTGATCTTCCAGACCAGCAGCCCGGTCACCTCGTCACGGACCTGACGCCCGGGACGATTGCGATCCTGGGAGTACTCCCGAAGCGGCTGGACCGGCCCCATCTGGTAGAGGCCCATATAGAAGAACTCGGCGAACTCGATCTTGAACCGTAGGTTCTTGCGACGGTCGGTCATGTTGTTGTCGTTTTCGGTAGCCATGATGGCTGTCACCTTTCATCGGTGGATTTTGCGTGATTTCTCGCTGTCAAGCGGCCCGCAAACATCGGGCATAGAGGGTGTAGCGCCACGCGCCGACACCGCAAAGAGGGTCTATCAGAGCTTTTCGGGCGGGTCACGCCCTCCGCACCACCGCGGCCGGCTGCGGAATCGCCGCCATCGGCTACCGAGCGGCCTTCTCACACAAGTTGGTGTGAGTCCGGGGCGAAAGTCCCCCAATTTGGGTGGATCGTCTACTCTGGACACAGCAGAACCTCGTTTCTGCTAGCGAGTGAAAACCCGGGGAAGGTGAGGCCGAGAGAACTTCTGCCTTCGTCTGGGTTGCTTCGTTTCAGGCTGGCCCCCTCGGGCATTACCAGTACCTGTAGGGGGTCGGCCGCGAACGATGTTGCGTTCGTCAGTGCTGTGCTGAGGTAATCAGGTGATGCGATCTCCTTCGGAAGAGGGGGAAGTGCTGTGACCGAGCGGCCTCAGCAAAAGAAGTTCGCTATCCATCATGCCGACTCGGCCCCTCCAGGTCGAGGCTGCTCACTATCTACATTTTCGTTAACGAAGTAGTGGGCGTCTAAACGTCAGGTGACGTTAACTGCGGTACCGCAGTTTGCATACATTTGCTTTACCGGAGCTGATCAGCGACGACACGCCTTAATGACCGCTACCAGCACCACCGCCCTCAGACGTCAGTGAAACCGGCCCGTTTTAGTTTGGCCTGCCGAAATAGTGATGATTCTCACAATTGAATGTTCAAGGTTGCAGACTTGCACATTCAGTGCGACCACAGGCCCGTGATGACCAGCATCGACAGTGTCAACCGTTAACACTTAGCTCCGTCCGAACACGCCTGAATATGTCTCAATACAATCGACTCACGGGCGTGTCGACTTGACAAGCAGAAGTCTGCATGCCTACGCCGCGTAAGCGGGTCATTCACATCGAAGCAGACAGGATGTCGCTTTCGCGGTCGACCGTAGGCACGCGTACTTTCCAGGGGTGCAATCTCAGCTACGTCGGCCCTGCTTTAGATGCTGGTCATCAATCGCTCAACCTCAGCAATGCGGCGGTTGAGCCTTTCAGATCCAGTATCCCGAGTGATTTGCGACAAAGTTTCCTGCGCTGCATCGAATTGCGCGCTGCGTAGAAATGCCTCAGCTAGCCATGTTTGATACAAACCGATCTCTCGGACATGATCAGGATCATATTTATCGATAGCGCGAGTGAGCAGTGGTTGCGCACTCGCGCCGTCGCCAAGTTCTACAAAACAACGACCGGCCATCACATTTATCTCGTCGCGATCGAGCCAGTACACGATATCGGGTTCCGGTATGTCGGGAGTTCGGGCGTCATAGGAGTCATCTACGGCGTCGAGTGCGCGCCGTGTTCCGTCTCGGTCCCGTGCTCTTGCACTCGCCCAGGCGACCCGTTCCAACAACAGGGCTCTTCCAGCAGGGGTGGCGTTACTGGCACCCTTGATCGCTGAACGCGCCAGCAACACCGCATCGGCGGCGTGTCCCACGCTTGCGATCTGGTATGAGAGCGTCGAAAGTAGTTGTGCGGCAAGGGTATTGTCACCCGCCGTAGTGGCTGCGTCGTGCCCATCGAGATAGATGCGTTGGGCCTCGCTGTAGCGTCCAGCATCCGACGCGACCCACCCCGCTAGTTGAGCGAGTTCAGCAACTACAACCAGCAGACGACGACCAATATCTTCCGAGTAACTACAGTCTCGAACGACGGCCTGAGCATCACCGAACTCTTTATTTACTACCGGGAAGAGATTTGTCCCGCTGATCGAATCATCGAGGCGACGTAGATCAATCACCCGCTGTTCCAACTCGACAGCCAGGCTTTGACCTACCCGACGCCCCGTCGCCGAGTGAACAACGCCAGGTGTATCAGTCACCAACCATTCATGCGCTACGCGCAGAGGATCGTCGGACGGGGCAGCCAAGGTCTCCACCGAGACATTAAGTGCCTTCGAATATGCGCTAACGTGATCCAGGCCGATTGCCCGTCGGCCAGTCTCCAGCAAGCCCAATAGCGCCTTGCTGTAATGAGTCCGTGCCGCCATAGCGGACAAGCTCAAACCCGCTTCCTCGCGCGCCTTCCGCAAGCGCTCCGGGGGTATAGGTTCCGCCTCCATCTCACCAGCGTAACCGGGTGTAGACGTTTGTAGACGCCGAACCTATATGCGCCACAACCCTTCCCGCCATAGCGTCGAAAACAGCCCCGCTGTCGGGCTGAGGTTCACTCCCCGGCGGTGGGTGCCTACCACGTGAATCGACAGGGAGGCGCTAGGGAATGGGATGGCCCAGCGATGACGACGAAGACCAGCGCAAGCCAACCGCGCAGGACCACTACTATTCGCACCTGGTGTACCGACGCAGTCACCGCGACGAGCGCAACGCGATCCGGTTGGTTCAGCTCGAGGACGAAGGCCCGCCACCACCCGAACCTGCCGATGGTGCGCGCGGGTGGCTCCGATGGCACACCCGCCACGTACCGAGCGTCGAAGAGTTCGCCCAGCTGCTGACCAAGCTGGAAACCGACGAACTGTTGACCAGCGATGACGTCGCCGCCTACAGGGGCAGGGCCACCGCGGATTCGGTTGCCGAACTCACCGCGCGTGTCAACGCTATCGACGACATCGCCCACGCCCGACGACAGTCGGACCCGTCATGACCGCCGACACGCCCCGCTCGCGCTGTGCGTACTACCGCCAGATGTGCCATCTCCCCGCGACGGTGGACCCGAACACCGGGCGGATCAGTGTGCGTGCGGGGTTGGTGTGGGCGATCCAATTGCCGTCCGAGCTGGCGCAGATGGTGAAGATGGATCTGGACCGCCGCCAGCATGGAGGCGGGCCGGTCATCTCCCACCCGCGCGAAGCGCAGTGGACGTTTCTCATCCGTTCCGACATCCCCGCGCAGGTCGCCGCCCGAGACACCACGTTGTGGCGTAGCAGGGTCAAGATCCTGCGAGACGGAGCAGACATCATGTTGCCCTCCCCCTCGGATCAAGGCCATTTCTACCGGGCGTGGATCACTCCCGCGCACAGTTCGTTCCGGCCCTCCGGTCTGGCCGTACTCGACTCGATACGGGTATGCCTGACCGCCTACGACCGCGCCGAGGTCGCCGCCCACCAGCACGCCTACGCCTAAAACCGCCCACCAGACCCGGTGGCCCGCTCGAGCAGCCACCACCGGAATCCCACCCCGAGGAACGCGACCCGATGCCATCGCCGACCCCGAGACGGTGTGGGCCAGGGGAACCCCTGCGGCAGGCAATCCCGCCCTACGGTGCCGCCGCAGTCACCACCGACATGCCCCAGGGGTTCCCGGATCCTCCACACCTACGAGGAGTGAATACCGTTGCCAGCCAACGCAATAGGGTTGATCAACCTAGAACACAGTCAATCCGCGCCTGTCGACCACCTACTCATCACGAGCTTGGCACGCCACCACGGATTCACCCTCGCACACACCCTCACCATCGACGGCGCTACCTACATGCCGACAGCGTTGATCGTGGGAACCGCCCGCAAGCACCACGCGAACGTCATTCTCGCGCCCACGCTCGGGCACTTCGGTGCCAACCCCAAAGCCGTGGCCCTGACCTGCACACTCATTATCCCTGACCTCACCATCCCCGCGTCCGGCAGCTGGAACCCCAACCACTGACGAACGACCCCGTACTTGCCCACAGCGCCCGGCACCGGCCTTGAGACCCCGGAAGCTGGCTTCCCCATCGGCTGCGGGCAGGGCGAGCCCCCCGACCGGACCCATCCCAGGTGTCTTCTGGTGCCCTGACGACACCCCGGTCCGGGGCGACTCCGCCCTCAGACTTCCCGCGCCGTGCCCGGCCACCGACGCCAGGTTTCGGGCACGCAGTGGGAACGGCAGCCTCCGGTGGCTCGAACTTGCTTGTGCGACCACCGGGGGACTCTGCCGTCAATTCTGTTCGACGCCAAAAGAAATCGCGAGTTCAGAAACTCGCCCCGAAGTTCCCTCGCGACATAGACGTTCGCGAGGGGAATCCAGAAGAAACAAGAAAGAAGAGGTTGCCATCATGAGCAATACCCTCCGCGAAGACGTCGCCGCCGCTGCGGTCGAGCGCGCCGGGAACGACACCGAATCCCGCAATCGGGAAATCCGGGGCCGGATCGACACGTTCCGGGGCGACGCCAACGCCTCCATGATGGGCGGCTGGACGTAACCAGCAGCTCGACCGAATAACACGAGACGGGCGGCGGACCAACGGTGCGCCGCCCGTTCCATCTCCCGCAACAGAAGCGAGTCGAAAAAAATGCACTTCATGAATGTCGGTCACGCGTACGAGAACGCCGCCAGATACGCACGAGCCATGACCGGACAGGAGCCGAACACCGATACCCTGCACACAGCATATCGCGAGGCGATCGGCCACCACCGCCCCTTCACCGCACCCGCGACCGGCATCACGATCGGGTACGAAGACGGAACGTGGGGCAACTGGCTCCGCGAGTCCGGCGTATTCGACGGAATCTTCAAGGGCGTACGAACCTCAAGCCATGACGAGCGGTCGACATGGCCCGACATGACTCGTCAGGCTGCACAGTCGGTCCGCGATCTGGACGCAGACCTGGGCCGCATTGTCGACCTACTCGTCACAGACATCGTGTTGCTGCCCTCCGACAGCACCGGAGGCGGCTCGGCATCACACCTGCCCGGACTCGTGTGCTTGAGCCCAGGCCCGGAATGGCAGATCAACGATTTCGCTGAATCACTCGTTCACGAGGCAACGCACCTCAATCTGTTCATCGCCGACATGGTTCACGGGATCTACACGCTTCCGGCGAGTGAACTGGTTGCCGACGAACACCGTGTTGTCTCCGCCGTGAAGTTCGGGCAGCGCCGCCCGCTCGACCGGGCCTTCCACTCCGCAGTAGTAGCCGTGCCGCTGATGTGGATGCAACACCGCCGAGGCAGTACAGCGCTGGTCGACCAGTTCACGACTTCTCTGCGGGAATGCTGCGAGGGTTTGAACACCAAGCGTGACCTGTTCACCCCCTACGGGCAACTGTTGGTCGACCAGCTCAGCGAGTTCGCGGACACGCTGGACTTCGACTCGGTGAAGGAGGCGATCTCGGGCACACGGTTCGCCTCCTACATCGCCGTGGCCTAGCTCACCAGTCGACGTCTATCCCGACCTCTCGGGCGAGGCTACCGGCCAGCCCGAGCAGGTCATCACCACGCACACGCGCACCCTTCAAGCCACGCACACCGTTGATGTCGATAAGGCGGCAATCCTCGAATGAAACATTGTGTTCCTGAATCGCGTTGCTGAACTGTGCGCCGGTCAGGTCACATTTCTCGAATCGAACATTGCGAAGGGTGGCACGCTGGAAATCGGAACCGGTAAGATTGCAGCCGGTGAACACGACATTCCGGAATTTCGTATTACGGAATACGGACAAGTCGGCGCGAGTCTCACTGAACTCGACATCGCGAACCACGCCATCGGTCAGCGATATACCCGTCAGTCTCGACAGCGCCAGGGTTGATTCCAGCAACGAGGATTCATCCGCGCGGACATTAGAAATATCGGCCGAGGTGAATTCGCAGTTGTCGACAGTGGTTCGATTGAGTTCGGCTACTAGACGGACACCACTGAAAACGCAACCGCTGATCTCCATCGCATACGCATTCTCGAATCCCACTTCATCGCCGGTATATCGAACACCGCGCACCGTGCGTTCATCAGCGAAAGTGTCCGTCGGTCCGGCGTCGCGTAGCGGACTGCCGACCTTTGGACGTGCTGGCGTTACTTGGATATAGCGAGTGCTGCGCATCGACTCCCCTGTTCGGTGAATACCGCAATGTAGAAGCCGAATTTAGCACAATCAGCACCTAGAAGGAGTGCGCCACAACAGAATTTCAGATACCAGCACTCGGCAGGCAGGATGGATGCCGAGGTCCTTGCCGTGCCGGATTCGGGAAACCTCACCACCTGCGGAACCCGCGCCAGGGTGCCTGCCAGCAGCTCAGCTTATGACTTGGCAATCTGATCATTCGCGAAAAGTTGGTAGGGCGCAGGCTTGAAAACATGTGGAGAAGAGAGTGAAGAATTAGGGAGCCCCCGGGAAAGGAAGAAAAAGGGAAAAAGAAGACCGGAAACCCAAAAAGAAGAACTTGCCGAATTTCTCTCTACAGGATCAAGAGCGCGGCAAAGCCGCGCCGCCCAGGTGCCCCGTCCTCGCTCCGCTGCGGGCGGGCACCCGGGCGCAGGACCACAGGGGGTGATGGACTCCGAACCACCACACCAACGCCTACAACATCCACCCAGTCACTCTGCGCGGACCAGCCATCAGGCTCAGCAGACATACGGGCTGCCGCACCCCTCCGGGGCTTGCCACTATCGAATACTCTCGTTTGAGCGTTGGCCTTTTGGTGGGCCGGTTTGTGCGGCAAAACAGTAACGTGCGTACTGCCGGTTACGGATATAGTCCGGATGTGTCAATGCCGATAATTGGAGCGGATTCATGGACGAAATCCTCGATATCAAACAGCAGCACACAATCTGCCATGTATTGATCCATAAGATCGTCATATGACGATACGCCTCGAGCAAGATGATGGACGGCATCGTTCCGAAGAGAATTGAAAGTTCTGAGGCGAGTGACTAGGTCTCCGGGAAATCCGTTACTTTCGGCTAGGGCTACAGTTTGTCCGAACGTGATTCTATCGGTTGGCTGAAACTCTCGGCTACGGTGAATGATCAGCCAGTTCCTTAGTTCAATTTCGATCAGCGTCGCATCGATCGAGACGACCTCAAGAAGGTGCTGCCCCTTGGCTGCTAACGTGCGAGTGAACTTAATTCGGCGAGCGTTCGCGTAGCCTACGTCCTGGTTCGCAAAGCCGAAAGAGTTCGCATTGCTAACGTTTCGAAGGCTGCCGGTAAGGTCGCCGAGCTCTGCTAACTCCGCGCTTGTCAATCTCTCCTTGCTGTGCAGTTCAAGGATGCGATCTCGTGCCGTCCTGGCCTTACTGAGTTTGGCTGACTCAGAATTCATAAGGTCGCATTGAATTGCGAGATCTACGATGTCAACACGTGGATCGCTGGCGTCGGCGCTTCCTTCTCTTGAACTAGATCCGACCTGAATCAAGTTACTAGTTATTGTATCGAGGCTGCCGTGTGTGGCTATCTTGCGGTGTGCAAGGACGATGCAGCGCGTGCCTGAAGGATAAGTTTCGATGGCACTCTTCAGGGCAGCTCTAAGTACATTAGGGGTGTCGAGATATTCTTGCCTTCCAACCACGGTGTATCCGGTTGTCAGTTTCAGTCCGATTTGAATTGCGCTGCGTGCTACAGCGACGCTCTTGGAGCTAACAAACGCGACCGATACCCCGGACGCTGAAAGGTGAAGCACAAGTTCACGTAGTCCGACTCGAGGCTGTGGTGGGTTTTCAACCAACCAAGTTTGCTCAAGCTCTCGGTATACTTCATCAACCTTAGAAAGGTACGTGGATGCTGATTCCGCGATTAGCGACATAAATGCCAGAGGATCGCGTGTTCCTAAAGTAAGTAGCGCGGAATGCATTCCGCGTTCTCTGAGCTTTCCGGTGATTCGTTCTGGAATTATCGGTCTAACGTCGCGAAACGCAATTTCTTCGGCGACAATGATCACAGCGTCAAAGTCGGCCGCGAATGCTGGAGGATTCTCGCGGTAGCCACTCATCTCAGGTTTGGTTGCCAATTTCTGTGTAGTTAAGCCGACGGAACCCCGATGCTACCTGTGACAGTCATGTAGCGAGGCAAGATTTTAGACGCGCCATTGTGCGCTGTCGACCGGCGAGCAAGAGGTAGTGGCACCCTTGTGTTGAACGTCACGATGCTTCGAAAATCGCGTGTTATGCCTGATAGGAGTGGGTTCTCTGGATGGGCTGTTGCTACCTGTAGGTCAACTAGACCGTCGTCCAGTAGCCGATGGCGATATCCTCGTAGTACACCTCGACTTGCGCGGGGTGCTTCTCGGTGGCCTCGGCCTTGACGTGGTTACGCGGCACCTTCTTGGTGCGCAGAGTACGCACCGCGTCGGTGCGCCAGGTGTCGGAGGAATCATCGAAGGACCAGGCCTCGGCGACGTCGAGCACGGGGAGCTTCTTCACGAAGGCGTGCAGTTCGGCCAGCTGCTTCTCCAGAAACAGCAGGTAGGAGACCGGGACGCCGGTCAGCAGCGTCGTACCGTCGACGGTGACGTCGCCCTTGGCCTCGGTATTGGCCCAGTCCTTGGTCGCCGTCACGTCGAACAGGCGCGTCAGGGTCGCGGCGGTCTGGCGCAGCACTTCCTCGGACTTCACCTGGACGCGCGTCGACTCCGGCGGAAGCTGCTCGCCCTCTTCGTCTTTCGGCTGATACGTGCGTGCGATACCGGCCAGCAACGCCGACTTCTGCAGCGCGCTCTGCGCCTCGGCGAGTTCGCGCAACGCGCCGCTCTTGACGCCCTTCTCGACCGCGATGATCTGATTGAGCTTGGTCATCGTCTGCCTCCCCTCGGCGCCGCTCGGTACGCGTACGCCGAATTCATTGCACCGCAGCATGGTTCGCTCTCGGTGACCTCGGGTGCGGCGCCAATTGTGCTACCCCCCGCCGCGATTGCCACGGTACTGATCGGGGGGTGGCCGCGCATCCGAATTAATGGAGATCCGCTCCAGCCCGAAGCAGGTGGATCTGTACCTGGATGTGCGAGAATCGGTGCCTTCGAGGGCAATCACACGTAATGATCGGAGCCTCGGCATGCGGAAGTACGTTCCATGGATCGGTACGACAATTCTGGCGTTGGTCGCGTTGACGTTCGGTGCGACTTCGGTCCTGTCGTCCTGGCCCCGATGGGTTCTGGTCTCGGTCGGTGTGCTGATCCTCGTCGGTGTCGTGCTGAGCTTTCCTTGGCCGACGGCATCCGGACCGCGCTCCTTGCTCGGTGGCGGCCCGCACATGACGCAGAAGGCCGGAGATAATTCACGGCAGATTCAAGGTGCCCGGGACGTGTATGTCGAGGGTGGTATGGGTGACGGGGGCAGAACGGCCGACCGTCGTGAAGGATAAGAGCCAGAGAGCCGGGAACCATTCGTTTCTGGTACAGGGCGAAACAGTCAATATCAACAGCTCTTCGAACGGCGCTCGTTCACGGTCGTTCTGGATACTTACTGTCAGTATCGTGGTTGTTGTCGTGCTCGGAGCCTTCATCGGAATTCAATTCTTGCGTAAGTCGGAAGTCCGTGCCGAGGTCTTTCTCGCCCCCAGCGACGCGGCGGGTGACCATCCCTTCATGCCGATCTCGCCACCCGCTGTCGGTCCCTTCTCGACAGGACCGCGGCCAACGTTCACCGCACCGACAGGCGACACTGCTGTCGGTGCCAAACAGGTAGTCGGAAGCGAGCCGGGGGTGTACGGGGGGCTGCGGAATCAAGCGACCGGCGGTCGCGACGAAATTGTCGCCTTCTACGAAACACATCCGGATCGAGCCCGCGCATTCGTCGACGCCCTGAGGGCTGATCCAGCATTCGACGAGACCGGGGGCAGCTCCCTGCAGGTCTCTGGTTTGGCTGACTATCTGCGAACGCTGACCCCCGTCATATCGCGTATCGACATCAGGGTGACCGATCACGAGTTCGCCGATGGCAAAGTCTCGGCGCGCGAATCGGTCCTGCAAGCAGGTACCGCAATACTCATCGACCTGTTCGGCGTACCACGCGTACGCAGTATCAGCGGGTCGCCGCTGACCGTCTCGACGCCGTCGAATCGAATCCCGGATTTCACCGGCAGCCGATGGCCGCAATTTCAGCCGGGATTCATTGCCGCAATGACGGCATCGTCCTCACCTCAATCCAAGTTCATCCTGGTCGATATCGTGGTCGTCGTGGCATTCGATCGCCGAGTGGGGACAGTCGGTGACGGGGATAGCGACACCACGGAACCGGTTGTGCCTGGTCCGGATTCGTCGTCGTCATCGGTGGAACCATCGACGCCGCGCAGTTCGTCCGCTGCGCAGACCCCGGAGTCGGTCGGGCTCGACCTGTCAGGGCCGTGGGTTCTGCAGTCGACGCCGGAGAATACGTCCACGGGAACGGTGACCGAGGCAGGTGACGGATTCCGGTTCAACTCCAACGATCCGAGAACAGCGGTGTGGGATTGCCTCCTCAACGGGCGCCCAGGGCAGTCCGCCACTCTGACATGTACTTCCGAGTACTCGACCTGGGTCGGCAGCGGTGAGATCGTCGCGATTCCTTGGGGCAGCCGGACTAAATTCAGGTTCGATGGCATATCTTCCGGCGTGGTAGCCGGAATGCCGATGATCCTGCGCCCCAGCTGATGACAGGGCTGACGGCATCCGCGAGTCGGGAGCCCACTGCGTGGCGCAGACAATGATCAGGGGTTTCACGTGCGAAATGTGTATGCGGAGATACAGCCGAGCCGAGATGACGGATCCTTGTGAAAGATAAGAACCAAGAAGCCGGAGACAACTCGACGCAGATTCAAGGCGAAAGCGTCACGATCAACAACTACCTCGGTGGCGCGGCTCAGCCCCGGCGCGACAACCCCACCGGTCGTTCACGATATATGTGGTTGCTCGTCGTGGCTCCCCTGGTGGTCGTGGTGATCGGTGTCGCCATTGGAATACCACTGCTCGGCCGGCGTGACGGTTCATCCGACCCGGCGGCGAACATCGCTTCGATCCAGCCGTCGGTGCCCTCGACGCCGCCGCCGACTGCTGGCGTTCGGCCGAAGCCGGTTACAGGCTGGTACGAGTTGGTCCAATATCGCGCAGTCGTGTGGAACAACGGATTCGACATCATCGACCCGGTCCGCATCGGCGCCCAATCGTTTCCTTCCAGCATTGTCGGGAACTATGCGTCGAGTGCCGGCGACCAGATGAACAAGGCGACGTGGGCGCTGGCGGGGGCGTGTACCACACTGTCGATGTGGATCGGCAAAGACGCCGATTCGTCGTACCAGGCGGGCGTGGGTCGATTCGTTATCTCAGTCGACGGACGCGAGATATTCTCTGCCGACAGGTCACTGCGGGACGCGGCGCAGGAAGTCACTCTCGATATCTCGGGGGCGGTGCAGGTTACGTTGTTCGACACCCGGCGCGGGCAAGAAGCGAGGAACGCGTGGGGGCGACCGCGTGTCGAATGTTCCTCCCCTCCCGGTCCCAAGCGCTGACGCCGCGCATCGGGCTGCCGACTCCCGAAATCGGCGGATATGCCGTAACCGCTGGGCCTGAGCGGATTCCAGACCTCGAGGGTGTCTTCGCTGCTCATGTCCGCGGTCAATTTCGTCCACGCCGGCGATGACGTGGCCGCCTGGCCGGGGTGGTGGTGTCGATGCCGCGTTCGAACGCGACCAGGTCGATGTCGCACTCATCGAGCACGGCGGCAAGTTCGGTGGTGTGCCGTACCGAACCAGACGACACGATAGGCGCACTCGTGAGAGACCGACCAGGATGTTAAAGAGGTTGTGCCGCTTGGATTCAGCAGTTGTTCCCGGCGGCGCGCCGTATATCATCTAAAGGCTGTCTCCGTTCCTCGTGTCATGCGTACGATCAACTCGACCGATGCTCCAGGTTCGAGTGGAGGTGCGCATGCCGAGGCTGTTACCCAGACGATTCTGGCTTGAACTGATCTTCGCTGCTATGGCTGGCATTCTTGCTGTGCTAACGCTGATCACGCGTGAGTGGATCGAAATTATCTTCGGCGTCGATCCGGACCACGGTGACGGCTCCCTCGAATGGTTTATCGTGCTCGGTTCAGCGTTGATCGCCGTGTCGTTGTCGGTCCGAGCTCGAATCGACTGGCGACGGGCACGAGTCGCCGAGGGGTGATTCATAAATGGCCGGCAAGCTCGCCGATTCGATTGCGCGTCTCCTTTCGGTCCTCGCCTATGGACTTGCGGTACTTCTACGCATCCTCGTCTATGAGTGGGTCCCCGCGTTAGCGGATCTGCTGCGGCAGATCCGCGTGCTGATGAGACGGTGGGCACTGCGGCGCAGGGTGCCTGAGCGTCATCGCAAGGTCAGCGAGGGCAGATGCGTGCCCATCGATGCTGCCCGCGTTTCCCATCCAGACCCGCTGATCTACTCCCAGGGCGAGCTGATGCGCCTCGGATTGGCGGTGACATGGGACAACCCCGATATCCAGATCTATCGAAATGGTGCGGCAGTGTCATCGTCGGATCTGGAACCGGCCACCACCTACGAGGTTGTGGCGCGTGTGTGGAACAAGTCGACCGATGCCCCGGTCATTGGTCTCCCGGTCTATTTTTCCCAACTGAGTTTCGGAATTGGTGGACATCAGGAACCTATTGCCGCCGCTTCGATCCCGCACGTTGGTGTGAAGGGAGGGCCCGACAATCCGGCATTTTGTTCGGTTCAGTGGACCACACCGCACACGCCCGGTCATTACTGCATCCAGGTGATGCTAGCCCCCGTGGATGACGCCGACTTCGGCAACAACCACGGTGCGGAGAATACGTTGGTCGGGGTGTCGCACTCACCAGCGAAGTTCGACTTCCAGCTTCGCAACGACACGCGACGGACCCAGGTGTATCGGTTTGAAGCCGACACCTACACCATCCCGGAACTGCCGGGTTGCAGCCAAGAATATCGACCCAGTCAGCCACTTCCTGTCCGGACAGTGGGGCCACTCATGCCAGAACACAGGAGATCCGCCGTGCCGGCCGAACATGACCGCGCGAGTTATCCCATCCCAGAGGGCTGGCGCGTCGACATCATTCCCGACCGCCCAGTCCTTCCTCCCGGAGAAGCCGCAGCGATTGAAGTGGTGATAACACCACCGGCCGGTTTTCACGGTCGACAGACATTCAACATCAACGGCTTTCACGAATTAGGCCTCGCGGGCGGTGTGACGTTGTTCGTAGTCACACCCTGATCAGGGGAGCATCGATGAGTTACGTTCAGTACACGAAGTGCGTGGCGAAGGACGACAAGACCTACCCGGCCTGGGCGCCTTCGCCGACGACGACGCTCATACTGCTTTCGATCCCGGTGCTCCTAGCGTCCTTGGCGCTGCCGTATCTGGCCGCGGTTGAAGTCCCACTTCTGATCGTCTATTGCCGATGGTGGCTGTACGACCGGCTGATCTGTCTCGGTGGTGACGCATGTGCGATCGGCCTGCTCGGTGTGGTCGAGCCGCCAACCGAAAAAAGCGGTTTCGACAGTTTCGACACCGACTACAGCATCAACCTGGTACTCGCACCGCACAACATTCAGGAACTTCCACCGGGCTATCCAGCCAGTGTGCCGCCTCCGGACTCTGCGGAGGACGCCACGGAATACTACGAGAAAGAATTCAAGAAGGCGCTGCACCGGCAGATCGCAGACGACGGCATTCAGGGACACCTGATCAAGGAGCAGTCCACCACCAAGGATGCTGGGTGGGACTTCCTGGGCAGCTTCAACAAAGTTGTCGGATCGACCGTGGTCTACCACCACCAGCCCTATCTGCACTGTGAATTCGAGGGCGGCGGCATGTACAAGCTGCTGCAGGCGTTGAAGGTACTACTACCGCTGGCGGTAGCCGCGGCGGTGATCTGCGCGATTCCGGTGATCGGCTGGGTTGCGTGTGCCGTGGCTGCCGCGATCATCGCCGTCATCTCTGTGGTGGGAATAGTGCTGGCACTCAACGACACTGGTTCCCCGAGCATCCTCGACCCCGAAACGGGAAAGACCACAGATGAGCTGCACCCCGGCAGCGATATCCTTTTCGTCGCCGGAACCTGGGTCTACGACAGCGCGCACGAAGGCTGGAACGAAATTCATCCGATCAAGAAGTGTCTGCGGATGGGGAAGGTGAGGTACGCCGCCGATGACGTGATCGACTGGGACGATGCCATCGCCGGATTCATGGTGGCTACCGGCCGCTGGCACTTCGACCCCACTGACAGCACCCATCAGCACGTCGTCAAGGACAGCGGACCTGCAACGGGCCAAGACTTTCGCGATTGGGTCGCATTCACCTGCGACAGAGTCAGCGCGGCAGCATCACCGCTAACCATTGATAATCAGACTCGTCCCGAACACGGCTGGCTTATTCATCCACAGATCGACGGCTGTCGGTCAGAGACGCACAGTCCGCCACCAATTGGGCCGCATTGAAGTCCTCCTGAAATTCAGGACGTCCATACCACTCGCGCGCTGGCGCTGAGACCGGTAACCCGATGCACGCCAACGACGTCGATCTGACTCTGTAGATCTGACACCCGATGTTCCCGGAAAATCGGTAACCATGTTACCGTCTGGCGGTCGCGGCTGTGGCAGGGGTCATTTCCGCTGTCTATCGCGACGCCGGACACTCCAGCGACGGCGCAGGGGTGGGGTCATACGGAGAGTGTCTATGCCTCAGCAGAATCGGTCACGCGCACTGCCGAGATCGCGACGGCGGTCGAGCCGACTGCCTGCGGCGATGGCTGTCGCCATCGCCGTCGTGCTGGCCGGGGCGGGATTCGATACGCAGCAGGCGGCAGCGGCGCCGCTCAGCGGTTTCTACACCCCGCCCGCGGAGATCCCCTCCGAGTCCGGCGCGATCATCAAGACCGCGCCGATGACGATTCTGGCGACTCTGCCCACCGAATCGGGCTGGCCGGTGCAGGCGCGACACGTCATGTACAGCACTCGGCTGCAGGATGGCTCGCCGGTAGCGGTGACCGGCACCTATATCGAACCGAACGGACCGTGGCAGGGGCGTGGCCCCCGCCCGACGGTGGTCATCGCCCCCGGCACCTCGGGCCAGGCCGACCGCTGCGCGATGTCGGTGGCGTTCTCGACCGGCCTCACGGTATCCGCCGATCCGTCGCCCTCGGTCTCGGCGAATCAGGAGCTGCCGTCTTCGGCGGTGTGGAGCGCGTTGGGCGCGCGGGTACTGGTGACCGACTACATCGGCCTCGGAACCCCTGGGATCCACACCTACGCCAACCGGATCGAAGGGGCGCACGCAGTACTCGACGGAGTCCGTGCGGCCAACAGCCTGGCCGGTGTCGGGCCCGAGACGCCGGTGGTTCTCTGGGGCTACTCCCAGGGCGGCGGTGCGACGGCCGCCGCGGCGGAGTTGCAGCCCGCCTACGCACCGGAACTGAATCTGAAAGGCGTATGGGCGGGTGGGCCTGTCGCCGATCTCGCAGTGATCCTGCAACGTATCGATGGCGCGTTGATCGGCGGGGCCATCGGATTCGCGATCAACGGCATGCTCGCGCGCTACCCGGAACTCCACAAGGCCGTAGACCGGGTGACCAGTCCCGCGGGACGGGCGATGCTGGACGAGTTGAGCGACGAGTGCATCGGTGACGTCATCATCGAACATCCCTTCCTGAAAACGAGTTCGATGACGATCGACGGGCGGTCGCTGAGCGAACATCTCGCCGGAATTCCCGAAGCCACACCGGCGCTGGCGGAACTGCGTGTCGGCAGCCTGACCCCGGCCGCGCCGGTTCTGATCACCAGTGGCCGCAACGACGACACGGTGCCCTACACGCAGGCCCGCCGCCTCGCCGAGGATTGGTGCGCCAAGGGGGCGACGGTCACCTTCCGCACCAACGAACTGCCGCCGATCCTGCCCGGCGCCACCATTCCCAATCACTACGGTCCCGAGATGATCGATGGCTTCGGTCCCGACAACGCCATCACCTATCTCCTCGACCGTCTCGCCGACCGACCCGTCAGCGGCTGCACTCTCGACTGAGTGACCTCGCGTCGCGACGTGCCGCAGGTGGTCGGGCGGCGCGGCCATCGCCCGACCAGGTGCGGCAGTTCGACGTGATGGCCGATGCCGCGGGCTAGGTCGTCCGCGCGGCCGGCATCGGCAGCGCAACCGGTTCGTACGGGAGTTCGGGCCGGTAGACACAGCGCGTGCGGGTGTAGATGGTCGGCATGCATTCGTTGCAGTGCACGCACGCCGACTGCGTCGACGCGTCGGATCGTATGCGGTGCAACAGATCCGGCTCCCGCAACAGCGCGCGGCCCATCGCGACGAAGTCGAACCCCTCGGCCATCGCCAATCGCATGGTGTCCATATTCGTGATGCCGCCCAACAGGATCAGCGGCATGGACAGTTCGCGGCGGAACTGACGCGCTCGCTCGAGCAGATACGCCTCGTGATAGGGGTATTCCTTCAAGAACGCGCGCCCGATCAGCCGGAAGCCCCACCGTGCCGGGCCGGGAAGGGTTTTCGCGAACGAGCGGCGCGGCGCGTCGCCGTGGAAGAGCAGCATCGGATTGAGCAGTGAACTGCCCGCGGTCAATTCGATCGCGTCGAGGGTGCCGTCGGCCTCCAGCCATGACGCCACCTGTAGCGCCTCGGGCACGGTGATACCGCCCCGCCTGCCGTCCTCCATATTGACTTTGGCGGTGACAGCCAGCCGCCCGCCCACGGCATCGTTGACAGCACGGGCGATTTCGCGAGCCAGCCGAGCCCGGTTCGCGAGCGAACCGCCGTAGCCGTCCTTGCGGCGGTTGAGCAGCGGGCTCAAGAAAGCGCTGGTCAGATAGTTGTGACCGAAATGGATTTCCACCGCGTCGAATCCGGACTGTTCGGCCAGCTTCGCGGCGTCGGCGTGCGCGGTGACCAATTCCCGGATCTCGGACTCGTCAGGAACTTTCATCGGACGCATGCCGAGCGGGCTGAACAGGGGGCTCGGCGCGAGCGCGGGCACGCGATTGGAAGCGGCATTGGCGACGGGCCCGGCGTGGCCGAGTTGCGCGCTCGCCGCCGCGCCCTCGGCATGGACGGCGTCGGTCAGCTTCCGCAGCCCCGCGACGGCTTCCGGACGCATCCAGATCTGATGCCGGTCGGTTCGCCCACCCGGCGCGACCGCGCAGTAGGCGACCGTCGTCATCCCCACGCCGCCCGCGGCCACTTCCCGGTGGAAGGCGATCAACTCGTCGGTCACCAGCGCGTCGGGGGTCCTGCCCTCGAACGTGGCCGCCTTGATCACCCTGTTGCGCAATGTGATCGGCCCCAGCTTCGCCGGTGCGAACACCTCGTTCATGGTCACTCCTGTGTCGGTGCGGTGAGGCCGGCTATGACGAAGTTCCGCAGCGTCGCCACCGCTCGCTCCGAGATGCCGTGTTCCTCGATTTCGGGGCTGCCGAAACGCATGATGATGAGGTCGAATGCGAGCATCCAGCGGCGTCGGCTCTCGCCGGTGCTCACTCGGGGCAGCAACGCGGCCCACGAGTCCATGCGGAACCATCGCCCCTGCCACGAGGTGAGGTGACGTCCCGCCACGAACCGGGCCAGCAGGCGCAGATGCAGCCTGCCCACCGGATCTGCGGCCAGATCCAGGAACGGAGCGAGGACGGCATCGACGAGGGCGGGCACCGAATCGGGTCTCGCGGCGGTGGCATCGGCCATTCCGCTCGCCCACAGCGGGCCGAGCTGATCCTCGATCAGTGCCCCGACCAGCGCTTCCTTCGAGCCGAAGTGGTAGTGCACCGCCGCCGGATTCACCCCGGCCTCGGCGCAGATCGACCGCACCGATACCTCGTCGTAGGGCTCGGTCAGCAGCAGGCGCTGGGCCGCCGCGAGCAGTCGCTCGCGAGTGCCGGTGGATACTCTGTCGACCATGCTCCAAGTAGAACACGTTTCAATCGTCAGTTCAATCAATGATTGAATCGGTGCCTGACGGGACGCTCGGCATCCCGTGCTCCCGTGACGATGTGGACACGACGGCATCGGAATCGGGCGGGGGGCCCGTAGCTGCGTCGGCAGGCGCTCGCGCGGTAGCGCGACGCGCCGTGGTGACCGCCGAGCAGACGAGGCGATCAATGAGACAGCGGCCCACCGCTATCGGATACCTGTGCCGCGATGTGTCCGGGGTGTCGCGGGAATGGCACGAGGTTCGGATTCGCGGTATGGCGCGGCGAATCGCCGACCACCGCCGATAAAGGGGATTCGCTATTCGAATGATGGTTCGCCGATACTCGGGCATCGATAGATAGAATTATCACGCGGAAGGGTGATGAATGGTGCGATATTCGGTTGTCGGTCGCCGGGGCCGAGTGGAGTGCGCGCATCGGGGCGGTGTCATCGACGTATCGACGACACCGCCCCGGTCATACGGAAATACTATGCGCAGTCCGAGCGCAGCTTACCCAGTGCATTGATGATCAAATACGCGTCGGCGGGCGTGGTGGCGGTCTGGAGGGCATTGATGAAATTCTGGACATCGGCGCGACCCCGATCGGTGGTCAGCTCGCCCAGTCGCCCCCGCAGTTGTCCGATGTAGTTCTCCTTGGCCGCCTGCGACTCTTCCAACGGGAGGCCCTGTAACGGCGTCAAGGTGCTGACGGCGTTGTCGGCGATCGACGCGAGAGTCCCGCAGTCCGCGGCGATATCGGGGCCGGGTTCGGCCACGGCGGTCGGGGACATGATGCCGGTCATCGCGGTAGCGGCGGCCAGTACGGCCAGGACCATTGCACTTCGTTTTCTCATGACAATCTCCACTGATTTACTGAATTATTCGCCGGGTAGTGCTGCCGACGTCGGTCCGGCAGAGCGGCGAATAAGGGGAGGGTCATTCATATGACCCATGAGAAGCCGGGCGAATGCGGTCGACGGATTCGTGTCGCCACAACCGTCGTACCGCCCCGACTTTCGACAGCTTCCGTAACTCGGCGAGCGGTATTGCTCGACTGGTTTCGAAACCTGTCATGAATCGAAACATTACAGCAGTTGTTATGGGTTCCCAGGGGCCGCCGCGAAATTCTTGCATCCGCCCAATCCTTCGGATCGTCGTCCGACATCGGCGATTCGACCGACTGTCTCAGTCTGTCCGGCGCATCCAGAGGTAATGCCGACGAAGGTGCGATACGGTCCGACGAGTCGACCGTGCGCGCATATCGTGAGGATTGTGACGCATCACGAGCGCTGTATCCGCTCGGTCACGCGGTACGAGTAGTCGCACGCTCGGGACCCGGGGTGCCGAATCACACACCCGCACACCCATTGTCGGAGCGGGCGTCGGTGATGAGACTTGTCGGATGCGGACGGATGTGGAACCGGATCTGATGCGGCGATGGGTGGCGCTCGCCGACGCGCGGGCGGAGTCCGTCGGTGCGGAACTGGTGGCCCGATACGCGCAATCGCATCGTCGGTATCACAACGTGGACCATCTCGCGGCGATGTTGACGGTCATCGATGACCTCGCCGAGGAGACCTCGCCGAGGAGACCTCGCCGAGGACGCCGACGATATCGACGCGGTCCGCTACGCCGCCTTCTTCCACGACGCCGTCTACGCCGTCGACCGTGCCGATAACGAGGAGCGCAGCGCCGAACTGTCCGAGTCGGCACTCGCGGCACTCGGCGGATCGGCGGAACTGATCGCCGAGGTGGGTCGATTGGTGCGGCTCACCGCCCGACACGCTCCCGAACCCGACGACCGCAACGGCGGCGTGCTCTGCGATGCTGATCTGGCCGTACTGGTGGTCGCCGCCTGTGACGAGGCGTATGTCCCGCTCGTCTCAGGGACAGCCGAGCGGCACGCACGCCACGGGAGCCGACAGTCGGAGGCCGCAGCGCCCCGTCCGTCAGGTGAGGACGAGCAATTCGGTGGGGGAGGCGATTTCGATCCGAAGCCCCGCCTTGGTCGCGACCCGGGCGACGGCGCGGATATCGGTCGGGTCGGCGCGGGTGACGACGAGGGCGCGGGCCAACAGACCTTTGTGGTGCTTGTTGAAATGACTGACCACGGTGCGGCTGCCGTCGGGATGTTCGGTGAGCACATTGGCGGTGATCGCGCCGGGGACGCGGCCGAGTTGCTGGTAGGTGCCGGAGCGGAGATCGATGACGAGTTCGCCCGCCGCCTCGGCTGCCAGTGCCGGGCCGAGTTGATCGCGCCACATCGCCGAAAGGGTGGGCAGGCCGGGGAGTTTGGAGCCGCCGGAGAGCCGGTAGGCGGGGATGGGGTCACCCGCGCGGACCGCGCCGAACAGCGCCGAGCCGATGCCGAGCCGGGCGTAGGCCTTCTCGCGCTGCACCTTGGTGAAACTCTTCGCGTCGAGCGCGTCGTAGAGCACACCGGTGTAGCGCTGCAGCGCGGGACGGGTGGCGGAGGTGCGCAGTGCGGCATTGCGGGCGATCTCGTCCTCGGCCCCCTTGCCGAGACCGAGGACGTCACGGGAGCCCCGCGGGTCGGCGGCCAGCCGGATCAGTTCGGTGACGAGCGTGTCGCGCACGGCGGTGAGCTGCGGCATCGCGAGCTCCGACAGTTCGAGCGGCGCGCCGGCGCCGCCGTCGGATTTGGTTTCGGAGGGAGGCAGCAACACCAGCACGAGCCGATACGGTACCGCCGCGCGCGTCCGGGGCGAGGAGGTGGTGGGCTCGCGCGATCGCGGCGCGCGGCGAAACGGGTATTGCGTTGCGAGGTCCACGTGACCGGCGACTACGCTTTGCACCCGTGATCACCCGCCTCTCGAGACTGTTCCTGAAGACCCTGCGCGACGATCCCGCCGACGCAGAGGTGCCGAGCCACAAACTGCTCGTCCGCGCCGGTTACGTGCGCCGCGTCGCCCCGGGTGTGTACTCGTGGCTGCCGCTGGGTCTGCGGGTGCTCCGGCAGGTGGAGAATGTCGTCAGGGAAGAAATGGACGCCATCGGCGCCCAGGAGATCTCGCTACCGACGCTGCTTCCCCGCGAGCCGTACGAGACCACCAACCGCTGGACCGAATACGGCGACGGGCTGTTCCGATTGCAGGATCGCAAGAAGGCCGACTACCTGCTCGGACCCACGCACGAGGAAATGTTCGCGCTCACGGTGAAGGGCGAATACAACTCTTACAAGGATCTGCCGGTCGTGCTCTATCAGATCCAGACCAAGTACCGGGACGAGGAACGTCCCCGCGCGGGCATTCTGCGCGGTCGCGAATTCATCATGAAGGATTCGTACTCCTTCGACTTGAACGAAGAGGGCCTGAAGAACAGCTATCAGGCGCACCGCGATGCCTACCAGCGCATCTTCGAACGACTCGGCGTGAAGTATGTGATCGTCGCCGCGACCTCCGGCGCTATGGGCGGCAGCGCGTCCGAGGAGTTCCTGGCCGAGAGTCCGGTCGGCGAGGACACCTACGTGCGTTCCGAGGAGTCCGGATACGCGGCGAACGTGGAGGCCGTGGTCACCCCCGCGCCCGCGTCGCTGCCGGTCGACGGCCTGCCCGCCCCGGTTGTCCACGACACCCCGGACACCCCGACCATCGCGGCCCTGGTGGACTGGGCCGATGCCGCGGGCGTGCTCGATCGCCCGGTGACCGCGGCCGACACCTTGAAGAACGTCATGGTGAAATTGCGTCACCCGGACGGCAAATCCGAAATCCTCGGCATCGGCATACCCGGCGATCGCGAGATCGATGACAAACGTCTCGGCGCTTCCGTCGAACCGGCCGAGGTGGAAATGCTCACCGACGCCGATTTCGCGGCGAACCCGTTCCTCATCAAGGGTTATATCGGCCCTAAAGCATTGCAGGACAACGGGGTTCGCTATCTTGTCGATCCCCGCGTCGTGACGGGAACGAGCTGGATCACCGGTGCGGACGTCGCGGGCAAACATATCGTCGGCTTGGTCGCCGGACGTGATTTCACGCCCGACGGCACCATCGAGGCCGCCGAAGTGCGTGACGGCGACCCCTCGCCGGACGGGCGCGGCACCCTGGTGTCGGCCCGCGGTATCGAGATCGCGCATATCTTCCAGCTCGGCAACAAATACACCGATGCCTTCGAGGTCGACGTGCTCGGCGAGAACGGCAAGCCGGTCCGGCTGACCATGGGTTCCTACGGTGTCGGCGTTTCCCGCATGGTCGCGGTCATCGCCGAACAGCAGCACGACGAGAAGGGGCTGCGCTGGCCCTCCGAGGTCGCCCCGTACGACGTGCACGTCGTCATCGCCAATAAGGACGACGCGGCGCGCGCGGGCGCGGAGCAGGTCGTCGCCGGCCTCGACGCCCGTGGGCTGGACGTGCTCTTCGACGACCGCACTGCCTCGCCCGGCGTGAAGTTCAAGGATGCCGAACTCCTCGGTATGCCATGGGTTCTCGTCATCGGTCGGGGGTGGGCCGAGGGCAAGGTCGAATTGCGCGACCGTTTCACCGGCGAGGCCGAGGAGATTCCGGTCGAATCCGCCGTCGACGCGGTGGTCGCGAGAATTCGCGCCTGACCTCGGCACTGCTGATCGTCGCGGCCCCCGGTTCACCGAACCGGGGGCCGCGTTCGTCCATCGGCCGCGTCCCCGGAGTGTGGAGACGCGGGGCCGCTCGATGCCGATGAGAGCATGGGGGAATTGGCCTCTACCTACCGTTCCATAAGCTGAAATCGCTGGTCGCGCATTCGATGGACCTCGGGTGACGCCCTATTACTCGCTGGTAAGTTGACCGGCATGACGAGCACCGACACCCTGCTGTTCAACCCGTCCACCTACGACCCGCAGCAGTTCGACGTCGAGACCCGGCGGCTGCTGAAGGCCACCATCGAATGGTTCGAGTCGAAGGGCAAGGCGAGGTTGCTGGCCGATGACCAGGATGCGCTGTGGGTGTCGGACTTCTTGGATTTCGTCAAGAAGGAGAAGTTGTTCGCGACCTTCCTGACACCCGCGGCCTACGGCGACGGCGACCCGAACCGGCGCTGGGACGCCGCGCGCAACGCGGCGCTGTCGGAGATCTTCGGGTTCTACGGATTGGCCTACTGGTACGCCGAGCAGGTCACCATCCTCGGTCTCGGTCCGATCTGGCAGAGCGACAACGAAACGGCCAAGAAGCGGGCCGCGGCGGATCTGCTCGACGGACAGGTGATGGCATTCGGCCTGTCGGAACAATCGCACGGGGCCGATATCTACAACACCGACATGGTGCTGACCCCGACCGAACCGGGGAGTTCGGATGCCGAAGCGGGAATCCTGTTCCGCGCCAGCGGGGAGAAGTACTACATCGGCAACGGCAATGTGGCGAGCATGGTTTCGGTGTTCTCGCGCCGCGCCGATATCGACGGCGCCGATGGTTACATCTGGTTCGCCGCCGACAGTAGGCACGAGGATTACGAACTCATCGGTAATGTCGTCCACGGCCAGATGTTCGTCAGCAATTTCCGGCTCAGCGGCTACCCGGTGCGCGCCGAGGACATCCTGCACACCGGTCCCGAAGCCTTCTCCGCAGCACTGAACACGGTCAACGTCGGCAAGTTCAACCTGTGCCACGGCGGTATCGGCATGGTCGAGCATTCGTTCTACGAGGCCGTCACCCATGCCAACAACCGCATCCTGTACGGCAATCCGGTCACCGAATTCCCGCATGTGCGCGGTAATTTCGTCGACGCCTACAGTCGCATCGTCGCGATGAAACTGTTCAGCGACCGGGCCGTGGACTACTTCCGCAGCGCGAGCCTCGAGGATCGCCGCTACCTGCTGTTCAACCCGATGACCAAATCGAAGGTGACCTCCGAGGGCGAGATCGTGATGACCCTGCTGCTGGATGTGCTCGCCGCCAAGGGTTTCGAGAAGAACACCTATTTCGCCGAGGCCGCCCGGCTGATCAATACGCTGCCCAGGCTGGAGGGCACCGTGCACGTGAACGTCGGCCAGATCCTGAAGTTCATGCCGAACTACCTGTTCAACCCGAGGGACTACCGGGAGATCGGGACCAGGCAGGACGCGGGTGACGAGGAATTCTTCTGGCGCCAGGGTCCGGCACGCGGCGCGGGCAAAGTCCAGTTCGCCGACTGGAGTCCGGTGTACGAGAAGCACGCCGACGTGCCGAATGTGGCCAGGTTCTACGAGCAGGCGCAGGCGCTGTGCACCCTGCTGCGCACGGCGGCGCCCGGCGAGAGTCAGCGCGAGGATCTCGACTTCATGCTGACCATCGGCCACCTGTTCTCCCTGGTGGTCTACGGTCAGCTGATCCTGGAGCAGGCCGCGATCACCGGTCTGGACCGTGATGTGCTCGACCAGATCTTCGATTTCCAGGTCCGCGACTTCAACGGCTACGCCACCACGCTGTATGGGAAGCCGTCGGCCGTCGCGGCACAGCACGAGTGGGCCATCGGGGCCCTGCGTACTCCCGTGGCGGACCAGGGGCGTTTCGACCGGGTCTGGGAGCGGGTCGTCGCCAACGACGGCGCCTACGAGATGCGTCCCTAGTCTTGTCGCCCGTGAACGGCAGGTCGAGAACCAGCCGTTCACGCACGACCGGGCCGTCCCCGAGCCGCGCGGGTCGCACGCACGCGTCAGACCAGGTACAGGTCGACCACCAGATCGGCGCAATCAGGCTCGGCGCGGGGTGATCCGTTCGGATTCGCCTCGGCGTCGCTGGTATCCCGCTCGACCTCACCTCCCCTGGCCGGGCTCGGCCCTGCCGTCAGAAACGCGGTGACAGCGGCCACGGTGACGACGAGGAATATGCAGAAGCGGCGTGCGGAACGGCTCATGAATCCTGTCCTCCGGCAATCCCTTTGGGCGGCAGCACGATGACGAAGAACTATTCGGTGCGGCGGTCGCGGGGGATGGGCGCCGGTTCCGGAGCGCCGGATTTCCGCACCCGGGGGCGTCCGAGGCCTGGCGTGGCGAAGAGTAGTCCCGGGGGGCGAACGGGCGGGATGGGCCGCCCGCGCTGCCCCGTGGGTGCGGACCGGCGCTGTCCGGGCGAATCAGGCGCGACCGGGGAAAGCGATCGTCGGGGGATTCGCGCCGAGGATCGCCTGCCAGGTCGCCAACCGCAGCGCGCACTCGGTGAGTGCGTCGACGCCGATACCGCGGGCGGATTCGCTGTCGGCGTGTTCGACGACCGCGCGCCAGGCGACGGCGGCATCGTTTTCCACGGTGACCGCGAGTCGTGCGGCGGGTATCGGGTCGTCCACCGGGAACGGGGTGGTGTACGCGGCCTCCGGTGCGGGGGCGGTGACTCCCGCGGCTTTCAGCGCTTCCACCGTGGCGTCGCGGCGGGCGCGATGGGCGGCGGTGTCCTCGGCGACGAGGCGGGTGCGTTCGGGGGAGGCGTATGCCGCGATCACCCCGTAGGCGTACACCGCCGCGTGCTCGGCCGCGAGCGCGTCGAGCATGGCGCGGCGTTCGGCATCGGTCATGCGAGCAAGACTCCCGTCTGGGCCGCGCAGGCCGCGCTGATGGAGGCCAGTAGACCCGCGCGGTAACCGGACTGGGTCCGAGCCAGTTCGGCGCTGGATTGCCGCGACCGCGTCAGTTGGTCGCGTAACTGCGCGACGGTGGGTGGAGCGATGGGCGGCGCGGCAGTGCCGGGCGCGGCGGGCGAGGGACCCGGACCGGTGGAAGCCGGATACGGCTCGGCGGTGCGATGCACGGGGGTGGTTCCGTCGCCGTAGACCCCGATCACCCGGTTGATCTCGGCGCGCAGCGCCTCCGCGTGTTCGGTGCGCTGCGCGGCGACGGCGTTCAGCGCGGCCTGTCGTTCGGGGGCGAGCGCGATCGCCGCGCTCGCTGCGGCGGCGTCGGCCCGTGCCAGAACCTCCTGCGCGGCAAGCGGATCGGGAAGATAGATCGGTTCATCGGAACACGCGGTCACCGCCACGAGGGCCAAGGCTCCCACCGTCGCGCCACCGGCCAGCCGCAATGCCGCGCGCCGATCGAATACCGGGCCACGGCCCATCGTCGCACCAGTGGATTCGTAATCCACCGCGGCGGTGCGCATCTCCCACGCGCCCTCCGGGCGACCCCGGCCTTCTCCGGTCCGGGACAGCGCGCGCCGAAGGTCGTCCGCGCGGGCGTCGTCCGCGACCGCGCGTGGCGCGAACGCTCGTTGGGTCGCCCGGTATTCGTGCGCCGGGCGGGTGTCCGCGCCGAGCCGATCGGCGGGGTGGCCGGAGGCGCGCTCGGTGCGCGTCGTGACGGGGTGGCGGATGGGCACGGCACCATCGTGCCAGATTCGCGATGCCGCTCCGACCGGGGCGCGAGGGCGGAGTTTCGTGGTCACGTCCGAGGGAGCGTACCCGGCAAACTTGCCACAGGCCGTTGGTCCTTTACACTCTCGTGGCGCGTTACGCTAGACCTTCGGTACAGGAAATTTGCCGTCGGCGTCCGCTTGCACGCCGTTGGAAGAACAGCGTTCGAAGAAACCAGCTCGCGTCACAACTGAACCAGGAGCCGCCCCACATGCCGATGCCGACCGAGGAAAGGGTGAGCCAGCTAGTAGCTGGTCTCGTCGAGCGCCGAGGATTCGACCTCGAGGGCGTCGATATCTCGACGGCCGGTAAGCATGCGGATGCGCAGACTCGGGTGAAGGTGATCGTCGACAGCGACGCGGCCTCCGATCTGGACGCCATCGCCACCCTCAGCCGCGAGCTGTCGGAGGTGCTGGACGCGGCGGGCGATTTCGGCGATACGCCCTATCTGCTCGAGGTCACCTCGCCGGGGATCGATCGTCCGCTGACGGCCGAACGGCATTGGCGGCGCGCACGCGGCCGCAAAGTACGGATAACCTTGCGCCCCGGTGCGGAACCTCCGGATCCCGGAGGACACGCCCGATTCGAGGCAAGAGTCGGCGCGCTGGACGGCGATTCGGTGGCACTGGTGCTTGGCGGTAGACATAAACCGCACCGGGTCCCGGTTCCACTGGCCGATATCGCGGAGGCGGTCGTCCAGGTCGAGTTCAACCCGCCGGGTGTGCGGGAGCTCGAACTCGCGGGCGGCGTAGCGCCCGGCAGACCGACGCCGGGACAGGATGTCGAGGACATCCGAGGAATTACCGATGCAGTACCTGCAACAGCGTCCGATTCGCCGACCGAAGGGATCGTGGAATGAACATCGAAATCGAAGCCCTGCGCGCGATTGTCGCCGACAAGGGGATCTCGATCGAGACTGTGATCTCCGCGATCGAGTCGGCATTGCTCACCGCGTACCGCCACACCGAGGGCCACCAGCCCAACGCCTACATCGATATCAACCAGAAGACCGGCGTGGTCAGGGTGATGGCGCGCGAGCTGGATGCCGACGGCAATGTCGTCTCCGAATGGGACGACACCCCCGAGGGATTCGGCCGCATCGCGGCGACCACCGCGCGCCAGGTCGTGCTGCAGCGGCTGCGCGACGCGGAGAACGAGAAATCCTTCGGCGAGTTCTCGACCCACGAGGGCGATATCGTCGGCGGTGTCGTCCAGCGCGACGCTCGCGCCAACGCGCGCGGCACCGTGGTGGTGCGCATCGGCAGCGAGTTGCACGGCACGGAGGGGCTGATCCCGCCCGCCGAGCAGGTGCCGGGGGAGACCTACGAGCACGGCGACCGGATCAAGTGCTACGTGGTCGGCGTCACGCGCGGCCAGCGCGGCCCGCAGATCACGCTGTCGCGGACGCACCCGAATCTGGTTCGCCGGTTGTTCGCCCTGGAAGTGCCGGAGATCGCGGACGGTTCGGTGGAGATCGTCGCGGTGGCGCGCGAAGCAGGCCATCGCTCCAAGATCGCGGTCCGCTCCACGGTGTCGGGCGTCAACGCCAAGGGCGCGTGCATCGGACCCATGGGCCAGCGTGTGCGCAACGTGATGAGCGAACTCGCGGGCGAGAAGATCGACATCATCGATTTCGCCGAGGATCCGGCCACCTTCGTCGGTAACGCGCTGTCCCCGTCGAAGGTGGTGTCCGTCACCATCGTGGACCCGGAAGCCCGTGCGGCGCGGGTGGTCGTCCCTGACTTCCAGCTGTCGCTGGCGATCGGCAAGGAAGGCCAGAACGCCCGTTTGGCGGCCAGGCTGACCGGCTGGCGGATCGACATCCGCAGCGATGCCGCCCCTGACATGGGCGGCAACGTGCGCACGGAGGCGCACCGAAGTTGACCGAGGGGGGCGCGCCACGGCGCGCGACGGTCGGTCCGGCGAGTCCCGAGCCGGACCGGGCGAGTCTGCGATCGAACGACCGGAATGACATGTCGGTGACTTCCGCGGGGGCGGAGTTCGGTGTTCCGAGCGGTACAGCGGTACAGTGGTCTCAGGTTCAGCGCGAGCCTTCGGTATCCCTACCGGAACGCACCACCGAGATCGACCCGGCGCGCCAGCGTCGATCGGCTCCGGTGCGCACATGTATCGGATGCCGGAAGCGCGAGTTGGCCGTCGATCTGTTGCGGATCGTGGCACAGGATCGGAATTCCGGTGACGGGTTCCGCATCGTCGCGATCGTTCCCGATCCGCGGCGCAGACTTCCCGGAAGGGGTGCCTGGTTGCACCCCCTTTCGTCTTGTCTGAGCGCGGCAGAGCGACGCCGAGCATTCGGCAGAGCACTACGAGTGTCCGGACATCTGGATATCTCAGCCCTGGAGCATTACCTCGAGAACAGGCACGAGCACTCATGAGCACACCGTGAAGTACCAACGATGAACGTCCGTCGGAGATAACCCGAGGTCGTGCGGGCCGCCGTCCCCTGAAACGGCGGAGCTGCTCGACCTCTCAGTGAGGAGAGCAGTGGCAGGCAAGGCCCGCGTGCACGAGTTGGCAAAAGAACTCGGTGTCACAAGTAAGGAACTACTCGCGAAGCTCAAGGAGCAGGGCGAGTTCGTGAAGTCGGCGTCTTCGACAGTGGAAGCGCCCGTCGCCCGTCGGCTCCGCGAGTCGCTGTCGGCGAAATCCGCCGCGGCGTCGGAATCCAAGTCCGGGGCACGCCCCGGACCCGCTTCGTCGGCCCGTCCGGGCGCGAAGCCCGCCGGTGGCGGCCCCCGCCCCGGCCCACGTACCCCGGCTCCGTCGCAGCCCGCCGCTCCGGCGGCAGCCGCCTCGGTAGCTCCCCCGGCCCCCCCCGGGGGGGCCCCCCCCCCCCCCCCCGGGGGAGGGGGCACCCGGGCAGGGCCCGGC